>JADGOM010000166.1 GCA_017882925.1 Acidimicrobiia bacterium
CGGCGCCGGCATCGCAGCCGCCGACCTCCCCCACGTCTTCGAGCGGCTCTACACGGCGCGCGCCGTCCCCGGCCGCAAGGTCGGCACCGGTCTCGGCCTCGCGATCGTGCGCGAGCTCACCCACGCCATGGGCGGCACGGTGCGCGTCGACGGGCTCTCCGGCGGCGGTACCCGCTTCACCGTCACCCTCCCCGTCCTGACCGCTCAGGCGCCGTAGGAGTACCTACGCGGTACACGTGCGGCGCCTCAGGAACTGGATCTCAGGCGACGAGGGGGAGGGTCTCGACGATGGCGGGCACCTCGGCGGTGTCCCACTGGAGCGACACGATGGCCGACGGCTCGACGTCGCGGCGGATCGTTGCGAGGGCCACGACCGCCATCGTCTCGAGCGAGACACCCACGCTGCTCACGGTGCCGACGGTGCGGCCGGTTCCGTCGACCACCGCCGCGCCCACGGGAGGCTGCACCGAGCCGGTGACGCGCAGGCCGCGGAGCAGCTTGTTGACGTGCCCGCGGCTGTCGATCCGGCACACGAGCTCCTGCCCGGGGAAGCAGCCCTTCGTGAACGAGACCGCGTCGAGCTCGAGGAACGCCTCCTGCGGGATCGTCGACTCGTCGATGTCGCGGCCCTGGCGCGGGATGCCCGCCTCGATGCGCACGGCCTCGTAGGCGTCGAGCCCGCACGGGCGGACGCCCGCGGCCACCAGAGCCGCCCACGTGGCCGCGATCGCCGGCAGCGGGCCTACGAGCTCGACGCCCGGAAGGCCGGGCCAGTCGGCGGCGACGGTCACGACGGTGTCGGCCACGGGGAGCTCGGCCGGGAGGGCGGGACCGCGGGCGTCGAGGGTCCCCCACTCGCCGCTGCGGTCCTCGATCGTGGCCTTGACCCGGATCTTGAACCGCTCGAGCCCGGCGACGAGCGCCGGGCCGATCCCCACGTCGCCGAGGAGCACGAGCTCGTCGGTCGCGACGCGCACGACCCGGAGATCCGCCTGGAGCTTGCCCTGCGGCGCGAGCAGGAGCGCGTGGACGGCGCGGCCGATCTCGAGGCCGTCGAGGTCCTGTGAGAGCTGGCTCTGGAGGTAGCTCAACGCGTCGGCACCGGACACCGACACGATCGTGCACGCGCTCCGGTCGACGACGCCGACCTCGCGGCGCAGGGCGAGGTACTCCGCGGTGGGGTCGCCGTAGTGGGCCGCGACCTCCACGCCGAGGTCGGTGGTGGTGACGGCACCCACGAGCGCGACGGCCAGCGGCGTGCGGGTCACGCCCGCACCGGCTCCGCGCCGCTCCCGAACGCGCGGAAGAAGCAGCTGCGCTCGCCCGTGTGGCAGGCGCCCCGCCCCTCCTGCTCGACGACGAAGAGCAGCGTGTCGATGTCGCAGTCGTAGGAGGCGGTGCGCACGAACTGGCGGTCGCCACTGGTCTCGCCCTTGCACCAGTACTCCTGGCGGCTGCGGCTCCAGAACCACGTGCGGCCGGTCTCCAGCGTGCGACGCAGGGCGTCGGCGTTCATCCAGGCGAGCATGAGCACCTGGCCCGTGCCGTCCTCCTGCACGATGGCGGGCGCGAGCCCGTCGGCGTTGAACTGCACGGCCGCGAGCTCGGCCTCGGTGAACGGGATGGGGGTGACCACGGGGGACGGCATCGCCCGCGAGCGTAGCGAAGGGGCATTCACCGGCTCGCAGCATTCCGCCGCCGCGCCCGGCCCCGGCGACGGGTGCCAGACTCCCGACATGACCGAGCTCGATCCCCCCGCCGCGGCCCGCCGGGCCACCGTGCTCACCTCTCACGGCCGCGAACGCATCGACGAGTGGTACTGGCTCCGGGAGCGCGACGACCCGGCGGTGCGCGAGTACCTCGACGCCGAGAACGCCTACACCGACGCCGTCCTCGAGCCCACCCGCGCGCTCCGGGCGACGCTGTTCGACGAGATCAAGGACCGGATCCAGGAGACCGACGCCTCGGCGCCTTCGGCCCGGGGCGGGCACGAGTACTTCAGCCGCACCCGGGAAGGGCTCGAGTACCGCATCCACTGCCGCCGCCCGGCCGGGACCCCGGGCCTGCCCGACCCGCAGGCCGAGGCCGGCACCGCGCCCGGCGAGGTCGTCATCCTCGACGAGAACGCGCTCGCCGCGGGCCACGAGTTCTTCGCGCTCCACGAGCTGCTGCTCTCCCCCGACCAGACCCGCATCGCCTACGGCGCCGACGACGCGGGCGACGAGGTGCTCGAGCTGCGGGTCCGCGACCTGGAGGCCGGGGTCGATCTGCCCGACGAGATCTCGGGCGCGGTCGACGGCCTGGCGTGGTCGGCCGATGGGCGCATGCTCTTCTACTGCCGGCCCGACGCCACGCTCCGCCCGCACGAGGTCTGGCGGCACGAGCTCGGCACGCCCGCCTCCGCCGACGTCCTCGTCTACGCCGACCCCGACGAGCGCTTCTTCGTGTCGGTGGGCTCCACGCGCACTCGCGACTTCATCGTGATCTCGTCGGACTCCAAGCTCACCAGCGAGGTCCACGTCATCCCGACCGCCGACCCGACCGCCGCGCCGCGGCTGATCGAGCCGCGCGTCGAAGGCATCGAGTACGGCGTCGAGCACCGCCGCACCGGGGTGCACGACGACTTCTACGTGATCACCAACGCCGACGACTCGCCCAACTTCAAGCTGATGGTCGCGCCGGTGGCGACCCCGGGCCGGAGCTCGTGGCGCGAGGTCATCGGGCACCGCGACGACGTGCGCATCGAGGGCGTCGACGCGTTCGCGGGCCACGTCGTGGTGTCGGAGCGCACCGCGGGGCTCGAGCAGCTCCGGGTGCTCGAGCTCGGCGACGGCGCCGGGCACGGTGACGACGGCCGCGGCCCCACGCAGCACCTCATCGACATGCCCGAGGAGGTCTACAGCGTCGGGCTCGGGGCCAACCCCGAGTTCGAGACCGGCATCGTGCGCTTCGTCTACACGTCGCTCACCACGCCCGTCTCCGATCTCGCCTACGACCTGGCCACCCGCACCCGCACGCTCGTGAAGCGCCAGACCGTGCTGGGCGGCTACGACCCCGACGACTACGTGACCCATCGGCTCTGGGCCACCGCGGCCGACGGCGTACAGGTGCCGATCTCGCTCGTGGCCCGCAAGGACGTCGAGGCCCACGGGCCCGCGCCGTGCCTCCTCTACGGCTACGGCTCCTACGAGGCGTCGATCGATCCCGCGTTCTCGTCGCTGCGGCTGTCGCTCCTCGAACGGGGCGTCGTGTTCGCGGTCGCGCACGTGCGCGGCGGCGGCGAGCTCGGCCGGCACTGGTACGAGGACGGCAAGCTGATGCACAAGCGCAACACGTTCACCGACTTCGTCACCTGCGCGCACCATCTCGTCGACGCCGGGTACACCACGCCCGAGCTGCTCGCCGCGGAGGGCCGGAGCGCCGGCGGCCTCCTCATGGGCGCGGTCGCCAACCTCGCCCCCGACCTGTTCCGCGCCATCGTCGCGGGCGTCCCGTTCGTCGACGTCGTGAGCACGATGCTCGACGCGTCGATCCCGCTCACCGTCACCGAGTGGGAGGAGTGGGGCAACCCGGTCGAGAGCGCGGAGGCGTTCGACTACATGCTCTCGTACTCGCCGTACGACAACGTCGAAGCGCGCCGCTACCCGGCGATCCTCGTCACCGCAGGTCTCAACGACCCGCGGGTCCAGTACTGGGAGCCGGCGAAGTGGGTCGCCAAGCTCCGGACCCGGGCCACCAACGGCCCCGACCGGCCGATCCTCCTGCGCACCGAGATGGGTGCGGGCCACGGTGGGCCCTCGGGCCGTTACGACGCCTGGCGCGAGGAGGCGCTGGTGCTCGGCTTCATCCTCGACCAGCTGGGCGTCGCCCCGGCCCCGGCCGCCTGAGCCCGGTGAGCGACGCGGTCCCGGCTCCGGTCGCCGTCGCGGTGCGGACGGTCGATGGGCTCGATCTCGAAGCCGAGCGGGCCGACCCCGCCGGTGATCCCTGGGCCGCGGCCGTGCTCCTCCACCCGCACCCGCCGTCGGGCGGCAGCATGCACTCGCTCCTCGTCGGCACGCTCTTCGCCGCCCTGCCCGCGATCGGGGTGGCCGCGCTCCGGGTCAACTTCCGGGGCGTCGAGGGCAGCGACGGAGCCTTCGACGACGGACACGGCGAGTGCCTCGACGCGACCGCGGCGGTCGACGCGCTGCACGGCGCGGTGCCCAGCGCGACCCCGCTCGTCCTCGCGGGCTGGTCGTTCGGAGCCGACGTGGCCCTCTCGACCCCGAGCCCGCTCCTCGCGGGCCGGATCGCGATCGCGCCACCCCTGGCCTTCGCCCGCCGGCTCGACGTCGCCACGGGCGACCCGCGCCCGAAGCTGGTGATCCTGGCCGAGCACGACGAGTTCCGGCCGCCCGCGACCGTGCTGCCCACGATCGAACGCTGGCCCGCGACGGAGATCGAGGTCGTCGGTGGCGCGAGCCACCTCTTCGTGGGCCGCAGCGACCGGGTCACCGACCTGGTCGCCGCGTTCCTCCGGGCGCACTGGCCCCCGGCGTGGATGTGATGGCCGCGGGCTCATCCGCCGCGCGACCGTAGGGCTACGCCGACGCCCCGACCCGCAACAGGCCCTGGCGGTCGAGGAAGTTGATCCGCCGCTCCACCGCACTCCGCCAGCGCTCGAGGTCACGCTCGTAGCTCGGGCGGTCGCCCTCTTCACACGCGTGCGCCAACGCGTCGAAGGCGGCATCCTCCAGATCGGAGAGCTCGCGGTAGCGGCTGAGGAAGTGCTCGTCGCACACGTCGGTGTCTTCGGTCCCTGCGGTCAAGGCAACCTCCGGTGTACTCCGGGCCGGGCGGTATCCCGTGCCCTCGAGTCGTCGTCCCGTCGCCTCGCTGCGGACCGTCGGTGCGTGCGCAGCGGCACGTCGATCGGACGCCCGAGAGTACCTGCCTCTCCAGTTGCTTCGCAACGAATCTGGGCAGGTCAAGGTCAAGATCCGGCGCAGCCACATCGACTCTGCGACTAGGCCAACGTGGCGACAGCTTCGAGAACCGTGAAGCGCGCTTCGTAGAGGGCGCGGCCGGCGATGGCTCCGGCGAGGCGCTTGCCGTCGACGCGGAGCTCGGATAGCGCGCGCAGGTCGTCGAGCGTCCCGATGCCGCCGCTCGCGATCACCGGGACGTCGACCGCGGCCAGCACCGCGGCGAGCTGCTCGAGGTCGGGGCCTTCCAGCGTGCCGTCGCGTCCGATCTCGGTGACGACGAGGGCACCGACCCCGCTCGACGCGAAGCGCGTCGCGAGCGTGATGAGATCCGCGCCGCCACCCTCGACCCAGCCGCGGGTCGCGACGTCGTGGCCGCGCGCGTCGAGGCCGATGGCGATGCGCCCCGGGTAGTCGCGCGCGAGCCGGACCACGAGCTCCGGATGCTCGACCGCCGCGGTGCCGAGCACCGCGCGCCGCACGCCCGCGTCGAGGAGCCGCCGGGCCGCGATGTCGTTGCGGACGCCACCCCCCGACTGCACGGGGATGCCAACCGCGGCGCAGATCTCCGCGATCACGTGCAGGTTGCGCGCCTCACCGGTGCGGGCCGCGTCGAGGTCGACGACGTGGATCCAGGCCGCGCCCTCCGCCTCGAACCGGGTGGCCACCGCGACCGGGTCGTCCGAGTACACGGTCTCGGCGTCGAAGTCGCCTCGCAGGAGTCGTACGCACCGGCCGCCGCGGAGGTCGATGGCGGGATACAGGGGGAGCCGGGAACCGGGCGTCAGAGCGTCCCCTTGGTCGACGGGATCCCCGCACCCTCGATCGTGACCGCGTCGCGCAACGCGCGGGCCACGCCCTTGAACGACGCCTCGATGACGTGGTGCCCGTTGCGACCGGACAGCGACCGCATGTGCAGCGTGATGCCGCACGCGACGACGAACGCCCGCCAGAACTCCTCGGCCAGCTGCGGGTCGAAGGTGCCGATCCACTCGCTCACCGGGTCGACGTCGTAGACGAGGAACGGGCGGCCGCTCAGGTCGAGCGCCACCTGCACCAACGCCTCGTCGAGCGGCACCAGCGCCGACGCGAAGCGGCGCACGCCGGCCTTGTCGCCGAGCGCCTCCTTCACCGCGGTGCCGAGCACGATGCCGACGTCTTCGATGGTGTGGTGGGTGTCGATCGCGAGATCGCCGACGGCCTCGATGCGCAGGTTCCAGCCGCCGTGCTTGCCCAGCTGCTCGAGCATGTGGTCGAAGAAGGGGATGCCGGTGGAGGCCGTGCCCGCGCCGGAGCCGTCGAGATCGACCTCGAGGTCGATCTTGGTCTCCTTGGTCACGCGCTGGATGTGTGCCGTGCGGTTCATTCGCCGATCACCTCGGGCAGAGCCTCGCGCATGGCGGCGAGGAAGCTCCCGTTCTCCTCGGCCGTCCCGACCGTGACCCTGAGGCAGTCGTCGAGGCGGGGCCACTCGGAGAAGTCGCGGACGAGCACGCCCCGCTCCACGAGCAGCTCCCAGAGGCGGTGCCCACGGCCGTGGGGCCGGATCAGGATGAAGTTGGCGCCGCTCGGGAAGACGTCGAGCCCGGGCAGCCCGCCGAGAGCCCGGGCCAGCTCCTCCCGCCCGTCGACCAGGCGCTGGACCCGGCCGGCCATCTCCGACTCGAAGCGGAGCGCGACCGTGCCGGCCAGCTGGGTGGGCGCGGCGAGGTGGTAGGGCAGGACGACCTCGTCGAGCTCGCGGATCAGCCAGCGGGGGCCGACGCAGAAGCCGAGGCGCAGGGCCGCCATCGACCAGACCTTCGAGTACGTGCGGGCGACGACGAGGGCCCGGTCCTCCGAGACGAGGTCGACCGCGGACCAGTCGGCGAACTCGCCGTAGGCCTCGTCGACCACCACGATCCCGGGGGCGACCTCGAGCAACGCCTCGATCGACTCGCGCGGCTCGACGGTGCCGGTGGGGTTGTTGGGGCTGCACACGAGCACGAGGTGCGGAGCGGTGTCGGCGATGAGCGCGGCCGCGGCGTCGACGTCGAGCCCGAAGTCGGCCCGCCGCTCGCCGACGACCACCTCGGTGCCGGTGACGCGCGCGATGTGGGAGTGCAACGCGTAGGTGGGCTCGAACACCGCGGCCCGCCGGCCGAAGCCGCCGTAGGTGAGGAACAGCGTCTGCAGCACCTCGTTGCTGCCGTTGGCGCAGAACACACGGTCGGCGGTGGTCCCCTGCTGCCGGGCGATCGCGGCGCGGAGCACCCGGGCACTCCGGTCGGGGTACCGGTTGAGCGGCACCGCGCGGAGCGCCTCGAGCCACGCCTCCACGAAGTCGGGCGGCGGGGGGTACGGGCTCTCGTTGGTGTTGAGCCGCACCGGCACGTCGAGCTGCGGCGAGTGGTACGCCTCGAGCGCGGAGATGTCGTCGCGGCGCGCGACCAGGGGCGGCCCGACCGTGCCGTCGTCGGCCGCGGCGGTCATCGCCCACCCGCTTCCGGTGCCGCGCCGCGCAACGTGACCGACCGCGCGTGCGCGTCGAGTCCCTCGACCGCGGCGATCGCCTCGACGTGGGGCTGGACCCGGGCCAGCGCGGCCTCGGTGAGCTCGACGATGTGGATGTGCTTGGTGAAGCTCGCGACCCGGAGCGCGCTGGCGAAGCGCGCGGTGCGCGCGGTGGGCAGCACGTGGTTGACACCCGCCACGTAGTCGCCCACCGCGGCCGGGGCCCACGGGCCCACGAAGACCGCGCCGGCATTGCGGACCCGGCCCGAGAGCGCGCGGGCGTCGGCGCAGAGGAGCTCGAGGTGCTCGGGGGCGATGACGTCGACCGCGGCGATCGCGGCGTCGGGGCCGTCGACCAGCACCGCCCGCCCCACGTCGGCGATGGTGGCCGCGAGCTCGGGGGCCCGCCGCCCGTCGGCCGCGATCTGGGCGTCGAGCGCGCGGTCGACGGCGACGGCGACGGCCTCGATCCACGTGACCAGCACCGCCGATCCGCCGGGCCCGTGCTCGGCCTGGGCGAGCAGGTCGGCGGCGACGAGGTCGGCGGGCACCGAGCCGTCGGCCACCACGACGATCTCGCTCGGGCCCGCGAAGCTCTCGATGCCGACGGTCCCCGCGACCTCGCGCTTCGCGAGGGCGACGAAGCGGTTGCCGGGGCCGACGATCACGTCGACCGCGGGGATCGACGCGGTGCCGTAGGCGAGCGCGGCGATCGCCTGCGCACCGCCGACGCGGTACACCTCGGTGACCCCGACGAGCGCGGCGGCCGCGAGCGTGGCCGCGGGCACCGCGCCCGACGAGTCGGGCGGAACGCAGAGCGCGAGCTCGGCCACCCCCGCGACCTGCGCGGGGATCGCGGTCATCAGCACGGTCGACGGGTAGTTGGCCCGGCCACCCGGTACGTAGAGGCCGGCCCGCTCGACCGCGCGCGTGACGGCCCGGATGCTGACGCCGTCGCGGTCGACCTCGACGTCGGGCTCCACCTGCGCCTCGTGGTACGCACGGATCTCGCCGCGCGCGTAGTCGAGCGCGGCGCGGAGCGCCGGCGCCGCCTGGTCGAGCGCGGCCGCGAGCTCGGCCGCCGGCACCCGCAGCTCGTCGATCCGGCACCCGTCGAAGCGCTCCGTGAGGTCGCGCAGGGCGTCGTCAGCGCGCGTCCGGACGTCGGCGATGATCCCGCGCACGATCGCGAGGTCGGCGTCGGCGTCGGCGTCCGCGGTGGTCGGGACGAGCGCCGCCCGCAGGTCGGTGCAGGCGCGGAGGTCGAGGCGGGTCAGCATGGGGAGGGATCATCGTACCCGTGGCTCCCGGCGGCCCCGGGAGCGAATTGCACTGCGCCACCGGGCCCGCCAGAGTTCCCCGGATGCCGACGAACAACGACATCGCCGAGCTCTCGACCGTGCGCTCGCAGCTCGAGGAGCTGACCGACCGGGTCGTGGCCGTGGCCGACCGCTACCGGGACACCGCCGACTCGGTGATCGCCGCCGACCTGGATCAGGCCGAGCGCAGCATGATCGCCGCGAGCCGGGCGATCCAGCACGCCTCCGGCAAGATCAGCTAGCCGCGCCCGGAGGCGACCTCACGCCGCTCCGTCGGGCTGGGCGCCGTCGAGCACCGGCGCGGGGGCGGGCGCCGCCTGGGCCGCGACGACGCCGGCGGCGCCGGCCTCCCGGGCCAGGAACGCGCCCAGCTCCTGGATCGTGCTCATGAGCGGCGCGGGGAAGACCACGGTCGTGTTCTTGTCGACCCCGATCTCCACCAGGCTCTGCAGGTTGCGCAGCTGGAGCGCGAGCGGGTGCGCCATCATCGTGTCGGACGCCTCACCCAACGCGGCGGCCGCGAGCGACTCGCCTTCGGCCGCGATGATCTTGGCCCGCTTCTCCCGCTCGGCCTCGGCCTCCCGGGCCATCGCCCGCTTCATGCTCTCGGGCAGCTGGATGTCCTTCAGCTCGACCAGCGTCACCACCACGCCCCAGGGCTCGGTGGCGGCGTCGAGGATCTCGCGGATGTTGACGTTGATCTTGTCGGTCTCGGCGAGGGTCTCGTCCAGCGTGTGCTGACCGACGACCTTCCGCAGCGTGGTCTGGGCGATCTGGTTGATCGCCTCGCCGACGTTCTCGATCGCGACCACCGACTTCGTGGCGTCCACGACCCGGAAGTACGCGACCGCGGAGACGTCGACGCTCACGTTGTCCCTCGTGATGATCCCCTGCGACTGGATCGGCATCGTGACGATCCGCAGGGAGACCCGCCGCAGCACCTCGATCACCGGCAGGATCCGGACCAGACCCGGCTTCTTCACGCCGACGACCCGCCCCAGCCGGAACAGCACACCCTCCTCGTACTGCTGCACGATGCGCAACGAGAGCAGGAGGAGGACGAGCCCCACCAGGACGACGACGACGAGGACGGTGATCAGTACGGCCATGCTCGGACTCCCTCGTGCAACGCGTGTTGCGCGTGCGCCACCGCGGTCCGGAGCAACGCCGCCGGCCCACCGCCGTTGCCGCCGGGACCGGCACCCCGGCGATCCCGGGGCCGTCGGGCGAACGTACACCTGGTCCGGCGCCGAACCACCGCGACCCGGCGAGGGGCTCGCGACTAGCGCGCCACCTTCTTCGCCGGGGCTCGCTTCACCGCTCTCTTCACGGCCTTCTTCGCCGTCTTCGACTTCGCCGGGCGCTCGAACGTGAACGCCGCCGGGCACACGTCGGCGAGGACGCAGCCCCCGCAGTCGGGCGAACGGGCGAAGCAGACCCGGCGGCCGTGCTCGATGAGGCGCAGCGAGAAGTCGCCCCGCTCGTCCGCCGGGATCAGCCCGTTGAGCTCGAGCTCCACCTTCACCGGGTCGTCCTCGCTGGTGAGCTTGAGCCGGCGTGACAGGCGCCCGACGTGGGTGTCGACGGGCAGGCCCGGGAGCCCGAAGGCGACGGCGCGCACGACGTTGCCGGTCTTGCGCCCGGTGCCGGGCAGCGTGACGAGGTCTTCGAGCGCGCTCGGGACCTCGCCGCCGAACCGGGCGTCGACCGCCTCCGCCATGCCGATGATGCTGCGGGTCTTGGCCCGGAAGAAGCCGGTGGAGCGGATGATCTCCTCGACGTCGGCCGGGTCGGCCGCGGCGAGATCAGACGGTGTGGGGTACCGCGCGAAGAGCGCCGGCGTGACCATGTTGACCCGCACGTCGGTGGTCTGGGCCGACAGGATCGTGGCCGTGAGCAGCTCGTACGGGTTGTGGTGGTCGAGCGCGCAGCGGACCTCGGGGTACTCCTGCACCAGGAGGCGCCGCACCTCGTCCGCACGCGCCTTCGCGCCCCGTGGTCTCGCCATCTGCGGAGACTAGGCGCGGGCCTCCGGTAGCCTCGCCCGATGGTCGAGGTGGTGGAGCTCCCTGCACTCTCGCCGTCGGACCTCCTCGCGATCGAAGCCCTCGCGAACGCGGCGACGGCCGCCGATCGCAAGCCCGCGTTGTCCGACGACCACTGGTTGGCGCTGCGGCGCGGTGACTCGAACGATGCCGTCCGGCTCCTCGGCCGGATCGACGGGCACCCGGTCGCCTTCGCGCAGCTCCTGCGCGGCACCGACGCCCGCAGCCTCGAGCTCGTCGTCGACCCCGCCCACCGCCGCGACGACACCGCGACGCTCGTCATCCGGGCCGCGCTCGCGCGGGCCGCGAGGTGGGGCCCCGGGCCGGTGCGCGTGCTCGTCACCGGCGTCGCGGCCGCGGACGACACCCGCCTCGCCGAGCTCGGATTCACCAGCGAGCGCGACGTGGTGCAGCTCCGGGTGAAGCTCCCGATCCCCGACGTCGCCAAGTGGCCGCCGGGCGTCGAGGTCCGCACGTTCCGCCCCGGCACCGACGAGGACACCTGGCTCACGGTCAACAACCGGGCCTTCGCCACCCACCCCGAACAGGGAGGTTGGGACCGCGAGGAGCTCGACCTGCGGATGGCCGAGTCCTGGTTCGACCCCGAGGGATTCGTGATGGCGTTCGACGCCCGCGGCCTCGCCGGCTTCTGCTGGACGAAGATCCACGCCGACGAGGAGCTCGGCGAGATCTACGTCATCGGCGTCGACCCCGACCGCCAGGGCCTCGGGCTCGGGCGTGCGCTCGTCGTCGCCGGCCTCGACTCGATCGCGACCCGCGACATCCGCACCGGCATGCTCTACGTCGAGGGCGACAACGCCGCCGCGGTGGGGCTCTACCGCTCGCTGGGGTTCACCGAGCACCAGCGCGACCGCTGGTACATCACCGAGGTGGCGCCGTGACCGCCGTCTCCCTCGGTCGGTCCCCGACCCGGACCACGCTCTACGAGGTCGACCTGCCCACGCTGACCGACACGCTCGCATCCTGGGGTGAGCCCCGCTACCGGGTGGGCCAGGTCTGGAACGCCCTCTACCGCCAGCACCGCCCGCTGGCCGAGAGCACCTCCGTGCCGGCCGGGCTCCGGACCCGTCTGGCCGACGAGTTCCCGCTCGCGCTCACCCCGAAGGTGGAGCAGCACGCGGCCGACGGCATGACGAGCAAGTGGCTCTGGGGCGCGGGCACCGACGGACGCGAGATCGAGACCGTCCTCATGCGCTACCCCGACCGGGCCACGGTGTGCGTCTCGTCCCAGGCCGGCTGCGCGATGGGCTGCACGTTCTGCGCCACCGGGCAGGAGGGCTTCGAGCGGCACCTCACGGCGGGCGAGATCGTCGAGCAGGTGGTCCGGGCCGCGCAGCACTCGGAGCAGCGGGTCGGCAACGTGGTCTTCATGGGCATGGGCGAGCCCCTCGCCAACTACGACGCGGTGTGGGGCGCGGTCGAGCGGCTGCACCGCGACGTCGGGCTCTCCGCCCGGCACATCACGATCAGCACCGTCGGGGTGGTGCCGGGAATGCGGCGCCTCGCCCGCGAGACCCTGCCCGTGACCCTGGCCGTCTCGCTCCACGCCCCCGACGACGAGCTGCGCAACACGATGATCCCGATCAACAAGCGCTACCCGATCGCCGAGGTCCTCGACGCCGCGGCCGAGTTCTCCGCGGCCCGGGGCCGGCGGGTCACGTTCGAGTACGCCTCCATCGAGGGGGTCAACGACTCGCCGGAGCAGGCGGAGAAGCTGGCCAAGCTCCTGCGGGGGTTCCGCGGCAAGGGCGGCGCCCACGTCAACATCATCCCGTTGAACCCCACGAGCGGATTCGCCGGCACCCAGCCCCCGCCCGGCCGCATGCTCCGATTCGCCGAGATCCTCGAGGCGGCCGGCTTCGCCACCAGCGTCCGGCGCAACCGCGGCGTCGACATCGACGCCGCGTGCGGGCAACTGCGGAGCCGATCGGGGCATGATGGTGCGGATCCCGAGAGCCCGGAGTAGCTCGTGAAGAGTCAGAAGGTGTTCTTCAACCCCTCCCAGCCGCAGACCCTGCAGATCGGCGTCATGCTGCTGTACCTCAACGCAGCGTTCGACCTGCTGTTCGGCAGCCTCACCGGCGCCGTCTTCGGCCTGTTCTTCGGCCTGATCGTCGTGGCCGCCCTCGCCCTGGGCGCGTTCGGGATCGCCAACGAGAAGAAGTGGGGCTACGCGCTGGGCGTCGCCGCCGCGGTCATCCGCGTCGTGGTGCTCGTGTGGATCCTCGGGGGCGACGTGTTCAGCTTCCCCTACGTGATCACGCTGCTCTTCGACGGCGCCCTCGTCGCCCTCCTCCTCCACCCCCAGAGCCGCGACTACCAGCGCATCTGGTTCAAGTAGACGCTGGTCCTTCGGCGCCGTGGGAGTACCGAAGCGGTGCTCCCACGGCGCCGAGGAACTTCCCGGGACGCGTCCGTAGACTCGGCGAGATGGCTGACGTGGAAGCACCCGAGGAGCTCGTCGACCGGTTGGTGCGGCGGGTGGAGCCGATCGAGACCGCGCTGAACCACGCGTGGTGGGACTCGTACACGGCGTCGTCCGTGCAGGCCGATGCCCGGCGCGAGTCGCTCGAGCTCCAGTGGCGCGACGCGCACGCCGACCCCGACGACTTCGCGGCGATCCGCGCCGCGCTCGCCACGTCGGGGCTCGCGCCCGACGTCCGCCGCCAGCTCGTGATCCTCCACGACCGCTTCGTGCCCCAGCAGGTGGCCCCGGAGCTGCGGGAGAAGCTGGTCGGGCTCGAGACCGAGGTCGACAGCACGTTCACCAACTCCCGGGGCGAGATCGACGGCCGCCCGGTCGACGACAACGAGATCGCGAAGATCCTCCGGGCGTCGGACGACGGCGACGAGCGGCGCCGGGCCTGGGAGGCCTCGAAGCAGGTCGGGGCGCGCGTGGGCGACCGGGTGCGGGAGCTCGCCCGGCTGCGCAACGAGGCGGCCCGGGCCCTCGGGTACCGCGACCACTACGCCCTCGCGCTCTCCACCGGCGACCTCGACGAGACCCGCCTCCTGGCCACGCTCGAGGAGGTCGAGACGGTGACCACGGCCCCCTTCCGGGCTTGGAAGGAGCGGCTCGACGGCCGGCTCGCGACGCGCTTCGGCATCGGGGTCGGCGAGCTGCGCCCCTGGCACTACGACGACCCGTTCTTCCAGGAGCTCCCGGTCTCGGGCCGGGTCGACCTCGACGACCTCTTCGCCGGCGCCGACCTCGAGGACCTCACCCGGCGCACGTACCGGGGCATCGGGCTCGACGTCGATGCGGTCCTCGAGCGCAGCGACCTCCACCCGCGCGCGGGCAAGAGCCAGCACGCGTTCTGCATCGACGTCGACCGGGCCGGCGACGTGCGCGTCCTCGCCAACATCGCGGGCAACGAGCGCTGGGCCGAGACGATGCTGCACGAGTTCGGCCACGCCGTCTACGACGTGAGCCAGGACCGGTCGCGGCCGTGGCTGCTGCGCGGCCCGACGCACGCGCTCACGACCGAGGCCGTCGCCATGCTCTTCGGCCGCCTGGCCCGCGATCCGGGGTGGCTGGCCGAGATCGCGGCGGTGGATCCGGCCCGCCTCGCCGAGATCGGCGCCGAGCTCCGGGCCGCCAAGGCCGCGTCGCTGCTGGTCTCGGTGCGGTGGATGCTCGTGATGATCACGTTCGAACGCGGGCTCTACGCCGACCCCGAGGCCGACCTCGACACCCGCTGGTGGGACCTCGTCGAGCGGTTCCAGCTCGTCACCCGGCCCGACGGCCGCCGGGCCCCCGACTGGGCCGCCAAGATCCACCTCGCGTCGGCGCCCGTCTACTACCAGAACTACCTCTACGGCGAGATGGTCGCGTCGCAGCTCGACGCGACCTTGGAGGCCGAGGCCGCTGGGGTGGTCGGGCACCCGGCCGCCGGGCAGTTCCTGGTCGCGCGCGTGTTCCGGCCCGGGGCGTCGCTCCGATGGGACGAGCTCGTGGCCGCGGCCACCGGCGCGCCGCTGTCGGCCTCGCACCTCGAGCGCGACATCACCGTCTGACCCGCTCCGGTCCCCGCACCCAGGTCCGCGGCGCCCCGCGTCGGCTTCCGTAGTCTGCGGGCATGGATCTGGGATTGCGCGGACGGACAGCGGTGGTCGCGGGCGGGACGCGGGGCATGGGCCGCGCCACCGCCGAGGTGCTCGCCCACGAGGGGTGCCGGGTCGCAGTGCTCGCCCGCACGGAGTCGGAGCTCGAGGAGACCGAGGGCGAGCTGCTCGCGCTCGGCTCGCCCGACGCGCTCGGCCTGCCCTGTGACCTGCTCGACACCGGCGAGGTGGAAGCGGCGTTCACGTACCTGGAGGAGCGCTGGGGCGAGCTCAACGTGCTGGTCAACGCGGCGGGCCCGACCCGGATCGGCGGCTTCGACGAGATCAGCGACAACGACTGGCTCGATTCGTTCGACTCCGGCGTCCTGACCATGGTGCGCACCACCCGGGCCGCGCTGCCGCTGCTGCGCAAGGCCGCGTTCGGGCGCGTCGTCAACATCGGCGCCACAGGGATCCGGCACCAGTCGCCCACGCTCGTCGCGTGGACCGCGGCGAAGGCGGCCCAGGTGAGCGCGTCGAAGAACCTCGCCCGCGTCCTGGCCTCCGAGGGGATCCTCGTCAACATCGTGTGCCCGGGGATGGTGATGACGCCGTCGATGGAGCAGTTCGTCGCCGGCGCCGATCTCGACGGCCTGTCGGAGGGTCCGCTCGAAGCCGCCTACGAGACGCTCGAACGCAGCTTCGGCAACCCCAACGACATCGGCCGGATCGGGCTCCCCGAGGAGATCGCGGCCGTGGTCGTGTTCCTGTGCAGCGAGCTGTCGAGCTTCGTGTGCGGGGCCACTATCCCGGTCGACGGCGGCAGCGACTTCGGCTGAGCGGCCCCTCCCGAGGGCGCGACGCCGACCGCGCAGGGCGAGATCCGGAGGGCCGGGGAAGCGAGCGCCCGGGACCCGCTCCTAGGCTGCCGCGCATGTGCGACACGCTGTGCGTCGTCGGGACCGAACGGACCCTCTTCGCGAAGAACTCCGATCGCCCGGTCGCCGAGGCCCAGGTGGTCGAGGCGTACGGAGCCCGCGTCGCCGACGGCTCGCTGCGCACGCAGTACCTCGCGATCGACGACGCCGACGCGTTCGCGATCGTCGGCTCGCGGCCCACCTGGCTCCGGGGCTTCGAGCACGGAGTCAACGAGCACCGGCTCGCGATCGGCAACGAGAAGATCTGGACCGTCGACGACCCCCACGCCGTGCCCGCCGCACTCCTCGGCATGGACCTCGTGCGGCTCGGCCTCGAGCGGGCCCGCACCGCCGACGAGGCCGTCACCGTCATCACCGAGCTGCTCGCCCGCCACGGCCAGGGCGGCAGCGGTGAGCCCGACGCCGACGAGCCCTACTTCTCGAGCTTCCTGATCGCGGATCCCCGCGGCGGCTGGATCCTCGAGACCAGCAACCGCACCTGGGCGGCCCGGCCGATCGACGCGGGCGCGTCGATCTCCAACCGGATCTCGCTCGGCACCGACTGGACCCGGGCGTCGGCCGACGTGGCCCCCGGGCGGAGCTTCGACGACTGGCGCGCGCCCGACGTCCCCACCGGCATCGCCGACCCGCGCCTCGCGCAGACCCGGGCCTGCGTCGCGCGCGGCGCGGTGCAGCTCGGGCCGGCCGACCTCGCGGCCACGATGCGCGAGCACGGCACCGGGCCCTGGGGCGCGCCCGGCACCGACGCCGCGGCCGTCGAGCCGGTGCCGCAGGGCATCGACGCCGACTGGAAGGGCATGAGCGTGTGCATGCACCTGCGCGACTACCAGTGCACGCAGGCGTCGATGATCGCGGAGCTGCCGCGCGACGACGACGTGCCGATGCGCACCTGGCACGCGCTCGGCGCGCCGTGTGTGAGCGTCTACGTCCCGGCGTTCCCCGACGTCGCGGGCGGAGTCCCGGTCGAGCTCGCCGACCCCGACCGTTGGCAGGCCTTCGACGCGCTGCGGATACGCGCGGAGCAGGATCCCGACGCGCTGGCCCTGATCCGGGCGGTCACCGCGCCGGTGGAGGCGGAGCTGTGGGACGAGGCCGACGACCTCGCCGACTCCGGCGACCCCGACCTCATCCGCGCGTTCGTCGCCGGCGCGTTCGCCCCCGTCGACCGCGCCCTGGCCCGTCTCGCCGCCCTCACCCCCACCGCCTAGCCCCAGGTCGGAAAGCGTTCACTGACTACACCTGATGTAGTCAGTGAACGCATTCAGGTCTCAGGGGTGAGGGCGAGGCGTTCGAGGACGTTGCGCATCAGGGCCAGGCCGACCTCCGACTTCATGGTCATGATCGACTCCGGGTGGAACTGCACGGCGGCGATCGGGAGCGACTCGTGCTCGACGGCCATGATCACGCCGTCGTCGGCCCGGGCGGTCACCCGCAGCACCGCGGGGAGGGTGGCCTCGTCGGCGAAGAGCGAGTGGTAGCGGCCGGCGGTGA
>JADGOM010000167.1 GCA_017882925.1 Acidimicrobiia bacterium
ACCGGCGGCGCCGGCGCTCAGCGCCAGGCCGGAGAACGCGAGCACCGCGATGAGGAAGATCGAGATCCGGCGCACGTCAGGCCGCCTTCGAGTCGTTGGCGGACCGGTCGACGACCGGGTGGTTCCGGGAGGCACTGTGCATGAGGGGCTCCTCGACCGCTCGCGCGGTCCGATGGGGTTCCGGGACTCCGGTCGCCCGGACTCCCTGTCTGGGGAACTGCTGTGTAACACGGCATTCTCGGCCGTTGCTCGATGGTTCCTTACCGGAACTCCGTGGACGAGCCTGGGGTTCCCCGCCCGGCCCGCATCCGGCGCATGGACGCGCACCCGACGCACCCCGACTCGACGGCACCGCCAGCCTCGACGGCACCGCCAGCTCGATGGCCCCTACAGCTCGATGGCCTTCGCCAGGAGGATACCGGGGCGGGCCTGGAGCGCCTGGATGGTGGCGGCCTCCACCCGGGTGTCGACCGCGAGGATCATCAGGGCGTGGTTGCCGCCCGGGCCCCGGCCGACGTCCATGTCGGAGATGTTGACCCCGGCCTCGCCGAGGATGGTGCCGACGGTGCCGATCATCCCGGGCCGGTCGTCGTTGTGGACGACGAGCATGTGCCGCGACGGCGGCAGGTCGACGATGTGCTCGTCGATGCCCACGATCCTCGGCACCTGCTGGTGGCCGCCGAGCGTGCCCGCGACGTGGACCGGGCGGTCGCCGACGGTGCCGCGCAGGGTGATCAGGTTGACGAAGTCCTGCGCGCTCGACGAGTTGCTCTCGCGCACGATGAGCCCGCGCGACGCGGCGATCTGCGGCGCGTTGACGAACGTCACCGGCTCGTCGACCACGGGCCCGAGCACGCCCTTGAGCACGCCGAGGGTGAGGAGTCGGCAGTCGTAGTCGGCGATCTGGCCCTCGTAGAAGACCTCGAGCGCGACCAGCTCGCCGTCGGCCAGCGCGGCGAAGAGGCCACCGAGGCGCTCCGCGAGCGGGAGGTAGGGCTGGACCGTCGAGTTCGCCTCCTTGGCGGCGAGGTTGACCGCGAAGGGAACGAACTCGTCGTTGAGCCCGAGGATCACCTGCTCCGCGATGGTGACCCCCGCCTTGTCCTGCGCCTCGGACGTCGACGCGCCCAGGTGCGGGGTGACGACCACCGTCGGCAGCTCGAACAGCGGCGACTCGGTGGTGGGCTCGGCCAGGAACACGTCGAGCGCGGCACCGGCCAGGCGCCCCTCGCGCACCGCGTCAGCGAGATCGGACTCCACGACGATGCCGCCGCGCGCGGTGTTGACCAGCCGCAGACCCGGCTTCGCGTGGCGCAGCGCCGCGGCGTCGATGATGCCGAGGGTCTCGGGCGTCTTGGGCAGGTGGATGGTGAGGAAGTCGGACTCCGCGAGCATCGCCTCGAGCGACGGCGCCAGCGTCACGCCGAGCTGGCGGGCGCGCTCCGGGCTCACGTACGGGTCGAAGGCCACGAGCTGCATGCCGAAGGCCAGCGCGCGCTGTGCGACCAGCACTCCCACCCGGCCGAGGCCGAGGATGCCGAGCGTCTTGCCGTAGAGCTCGACGCCTTCCCAGCGGGCCCGGTTCCACTGGCCGGCCTTGAGGTCGGCGTTTGCCTGCGGGATGTTGCGGGCCTGTGCGAGCAGGAGCGCGATCGCGTGCTCGGCCGCGGAGAGCACGTTGCTCTGCGGCGCGTTGACGACCATGACGCCGCGCTTCGTCGCCTCGGCGACGTCGACGTTGTCGAGCCCGATGCCGGCCCGGCCGACGACCACGAGATCGGTGCCCGCAGCGAGCACATCGCCCGTCACCTGGGTCGCGGAGCGGATGATCAGGGCCTTGGCCCCGCGGACCGCCTCGCACAGCTCCTCCGGCGACAGCCCGAGCTGCTCGTCGACCGTGAACCCGGCGGCGCGCAGGGCGTCGAGGCCGCGGGTTGCGAGCTGCTCGGTGACGAGAACGCGGGCGGTCATTGCGGGCTCCGGATCGGTGGCGAGACGGGCGGACGGCAGGCGGGCGGGCGGCGGCCGCAGGCTAGGCCAAGAGCTTGGCGATGCGCCCCACGCCCTCGACGAGATCGTCGTCGCCGAGCGCGAACGAGAGGCGCGCGTACCCGGGGGCGCCGAAGGCCTCCCCGGGGACGACCGCGACCTTCGCCGCCTCGAGGAAGACCTCGCACAGCTCGAGCGACGTGCGCGGCGTGCTGCCCGCGATCTCGCGCCCGAGCACGCCCTCGAACGAGGGGAAGCAGTAGAAGGCGCCCTCGGGCTCGAGGCAGGTGACGCCGTCGATCGCGGAGAGCATCGAGTACATGGTGTCGCCCCGGCGCTCGAACGCGTCGCGCATCTCCCCCACGGCCACCAGGTCGCCCGAGACCGCGGCCAGCGCCGCGCGTTGGGCCACGTTGCCGACGTTGGACGTGCTGTGCGACTGCAGGTTGGTGGCCGCCTTGATCACGTCGTCGGGGCCGATCATCCAGCCGACCCGCCAGCCCGTCATCGCGTACGTCTTGGCCACCCCGTTGAGGATCACGCACTGGTCGACCAGGCCCGGGACGAGCGTGGGCATGGAGACGGCGTCGTGGCCGCGGAACGTGAGGTGCTCGTAGATCTCGTCGGTGAGCACCCAGATGCCGTGCCCGAGCGCCCACTCGCCGATGGCCGCGACCTCCTCGGGCGGGTAGACCGCGCCGGTCGGGTTGCTCGGCGACACGAAGAACATCGCCTTCGTGCGGTCGGTGCGGGCCGCCTCGAGCTGGTCGACCGTGACCCGGAAGCCGTCGGCCGCGGTGGTGGGCAGGGCCACGGTGACCCCGCCGCCCAGGGCGATCATCTCCGGGTAGCTCGTCCAGTAAGGGGCCGGGAGCAGCACCTCGTCACCCGGGTCGAGCAGCACCTGGCAGGCGTTGTAGATGGCGTGCTTGCCGCCGTTGGTGACCAGCACCTGGCCCGCGGTGCAGGCGAAGCCCGAGTCCCGCAGCGTCTTCGCCGCGATGGCCTCTCTGAGCTTGGGGAGGCCGGCCGCCGGGGAGTACTTGTGGGTGCTCGGGTCGTGGGCCGCGGCCGCCGCGGCCTCCACGATGTGGGCCGGGGTCGGGAAGTCGGGCTCCCCCGCGCCGAACCCGATGACCGGCTCGCCCGCGGCCTGGAGCGCCTTCGCCTTCGCGTCGACGGCCAGGGTGGCGGACTCCTGGATGGCGCTGACCTTCAGCGAGATCCGGCTGCGTTCGGAGATGCGGCTCATGGCCCAATCCTCGCATGCGGCCGCGGCCGGGCTCGATCCAATACGGCGCGGATCGGCGGCCGCGGGCGGGGGCTCCGGCATTTCGGTCCCCGGCTCCCCTAACCTGGCTCCCCACATGGCTCGGGGGTCCAAACGCTTCCACGCGTTTCGCGCGCTTCGTGCGCTGATCGGTCTGGGCGCACTGTCGCTCGCGGCCCTGGTCCCGGTCGTGGCGACGGCCGGCGCGGCCCCGGCTCCCACATCCACCGTGGTCGAGCCCGTCCCCGCCGCCTACATCCTCGTCGACGCCGACTCGGGCACCGTGCTGCTCGCCAAGTCGGAGCGCGACGTGCGGTACCCCGCGAGCACCATCAAGCTCCTCACCGCGCTGTCGGCGCTCCAGCACATCTCGATGAACGACACGGTGCCGGTGAGCGAGCTCACGTCGTCGCGACCGGCGATGAAGATCGGGATGCACCCGGGCGAGCAGTGGAAGGCATCCGACGTCTTCGAGTCGCTGATGCTCGTCTCGGCCAACGACGCCGCGTACGCGCTCGCGGAGAAGGCCGGCGGGACCGTCGGCAACTTCGCCACCGAGACCAACGCCTTCGCGAAGTCGCTCGGCATGCGCGACACCACGTTCAAGGACCCGGCCGGCCTCGACGACCCGACGTCCAACATCGGAGGCAGCACCACCAGCGCCTACGACCTCGCGGTCGCGGCGCGCAACGTGCTCGCGGTCCCGGAGCTCGCCGACATGGCGAGGCAGTCGACGTACAAGTTCACCGGGCCCGACGGCGTGGGCCACACGCTCACGTCGCACGACACGTTCCTCAAGCAGTACCGCGGGGCCACCGGCCTCAAGACCGGGTTCACCAGCAAGGCCGGGCGTGGCTTCGTGGCCGCGGCCACGCGCGACGGTCGCACGATGATCGCGGTGGTGCTCGGCGTCTACGACTACAACTCCTGGGCCGCGCGGCTCCTCGACCAGGGCTTCGCCACGGCACCGGGCGCGGCCGGCATCAACGAGAAGCTGCCGCCGGTCGCCGCGACCACCGTCGACTCCCGCGACGCGCTGCTCACCACGCTCCCGCGGGCCCTGGGCCGGCCCCGGCTGCAGACGGTCGCCGTCGCCCCCACCACCACGGCCGCGACCACGACCACCGCGGCCACGAGCAGCACCCAGGCGGGCACGGCCACGTCGGGCGCGAAGTCCGGAGCCGGCAGCACGTCCGGCTCCACCAGCTCCGGCGGCGGACTGCCGCTCGGGACGATCGCGATCGTCGTGCTCGTGCTGCTGGTGATCGCGTTCTTCGCCCGGCGCGCCCAGATCAAGCGGCGCCGGAAGGTCCGCCTCGCGCGTCAGCGCGCGCTGGCCGTCGCCCGCCGGCGCAACATGATCGACATCGTGGAGCCGCCCGCGGCGGAGAGCTCCCACGTCGCCGTGATCCGCCCCGCCGCCGGCCGCAAGCGCGACGGCAGCCGCCCCCGCTGACCGGATGGTTCCGCCAGCTCCGCGGTACTAGCTGGCCAGCTCCGCGGCGGGATCCCAGCTGCGGAGGTCGGCGAGGCGGGGGTCGTTGGAGAACACCTCGACGATGGGCTGGTCGATCGCGAGGCGGCGCTGGAGGAACCGGATGGTGTTCTCCTGGTCCCACAGCATCAGGGTGACCGCCACTCCGAGGCTGCCGGCGCGGGCGGTGCGGCCCGACCGGTGGAGGTAGGCCTTCTCGTCCTCGGGCGGGTCGAAGTGGATCACGACGTCGATCTCGTCGACGTGGATGCCGCGGGCGGCGACGTCGGTGGCGACGAGCACCGGCAGCGAGCCGTCGGCGAAGTCGGCGAGGGCCCGCTCACGCGCGCCCTGGCGGAGGTCGCCGTGGATCGCGCCGGCGTTGACGCCCTCGCGCTTGAGCTGGCTGACGAGGCGGTCGGCGCCCCGCTTGGTGCGCACGAACACAAGGGTCCGGCCCTTGCCGTCGGCGATCGCCGCGGTGACCTTCACCTTGTCGAGCTGGTGCACGTGCAGGAACCGGTGCGCCATCTCGTGCACGGTCTCCTCGGTCGACTCGACCTCGTGGTACACGGGATCGTGCATGTAGCGGTTGACGAGCCGGTTGACCGCGCCGTCGAGCGTGGCCGAGAAGAGCAGCGTCTGATGCTCGGACTCGATGCGGTAGAGGATCTTCTGGACCTGGGGCATGAAGCCCATGTCGGCCATGCGGTCGGCCTCGTCGAGCACGAGGACCTCCACGTCGGCGAAGGAGATCTCACCCCGCTCCATGAGGTCGATCAGCCGGCCGGGCGTGCCGATGACGACGTCGGTGCCCTTCTCCAGCGCGGTGATCTGCGGGTCCATCGACACCCCGCCGTAGAAGGCGCGCACCCGGCGGCGCTTCGCCTTGCCGAGCGGCTTCAGGACCTCTTTCACCTGGTTCGCCAGCTCGCGGGTGGGGACGAGGATGAGGCCGCGGGGGCGCTTGGGTGCGGCTTTGCCGACCCGGTCGAGGAGCGGGAGGCCGAAGGCGAGGGTCTTGCCCGAGCCGGTCTTGGCCTTGCCGCAGATGTCCTTGCCGGCGAGGCCGTCGGCGATCGACAGGGTCTGGATGGCAAAGGGCTCGAGGATCCCCTGCTCCTTGAGCGCGAGGGTCAGTTCGGGGGAGACGCCGAGCGCCTCGAAGGTGGTGCTCACGTGATGGTGCTCACTTTCGTGGACGGAGGTTTCCGCGGGTGCGGTTGGGTCAAGCCTCGAGAGGCACGACCACCAACGTCGGCGATGCGTGGCAACGGATCCGTGAGGTTGACCCGCGAGCCCCGGAACGGGGGTGCTCGCGACCACGAAGGGTACTCGAGGTGGCTACGGCCACCGGTCCACGCCGGCCCCGGGCCTAATCTCGGACCCATGAGCGACCCCGAGGAGAACGACCGGACCATCGTCGAGGTGCTCGCCGGGCTCGAGGCGGCCGGGTACCGCGGGCAGTTCGTGCCCCGGGGCGACGCCACCGTGGAGTGCGTCACCTGCCGCAAGCGCTCCCGGGCCGACGCCACGATCTTCCGGGAGCTGCGGCGGCTCGAAGGGGCCTCCGACCCGTCGGACATGGTGGCCGTCGCCGGCCTCCAGTGCCCCCACTGCGGCACGCTCGGCACCGTGGTGCTCTCCTACGGCCCGGAGTCCTCGGCCGAGGACGCGACCGTGCTCAGCGCGCTCGAGGACTGCCGCGACCGGTCCTGAGCCCGAGGGACCGCGGCCCCGGAAGCACCGCTACCAGGGCATCGCCACGCCGCCGTTGGGCCGCAGGATCTGGCCGGTCATGAACGACGCCGCGTCCGACACGAGGTAGAGGATCGCGTCGGCGATGTCCTGGGCCTCGCCCACGCGACCGAGCGGAGCCATCGACCCGAAGCGCGACCGGTAGCCCTCCAGCCGCTCCTGGTCCACCGTGCCGTCGGCCGTCGTGAAGTGCTGGGCCGAGAAGTTGGTCTCGATGATGCCCGGCGCCAGCGCGTTGACGCGGATGCCGGCGGGCCCCGCTTCCACCGACAGCGTCTTCGTGAGCATCGCGACCGCGGCCTTGGTCATCGCGTAGCAGGCGAGCGTCGGCGCCGGCGTGTCGATCGCGCCCGACGACACGTTGACGATGTTGCCCGAACCCTGCGGCACCATCACCCGCATCGCGGCCTGACAGCCGTACATCACGCTCTTCAGGTTGATCGCGAGGATGCGCTCGAACTCGTCGTCGGTGACGTCGACGACCATCTTGTTGTGGGGCACGCCCGCGACGTTGCCCATGATGTCGACCCGGCCGTGCTCGCTCGCGGCGCCGTCGACGAGCGCGTCGATCTCGGCCCGCTTGGTGACGTCGGTGCGCACGACGCCCGCCGTGCCCCCGTCGGATCGGATCTCCTCCGCGGTCGTCTGCGCCGCGGCCTCGTCGATGTCGGCGCACACGACGGTGGCACCCACGGCTGCGAGGGTCAGCGCGGTGGCCCGGCCGATGCCGCTGCCGGCCCCGGTGATCACGGCCACCTTGCCGGTCTGGTCGTAGCGGCTCAACACGTCGCGCATCGGGGCCTCCCGCGGGTATCTGACGGATCGTCAGACTAACGGTGGGACGGCCGGACGCAACGGGTCCTTACGGCCTCCGGTGCACGGGGACCCCCCGGTGGTCTGCTACAGAACAACGGTGCCGCATCTCACGCTCGCGTCCTTCAACATCTGCCACGGCGGCCGATCGCCCCGACGTGGGTTCGCCCCCTACGACGTCGTCACGGCCTGCCGGGAGCTCGCGGCCGACGTGCTGGTGCTGCCCGAGACCACCGTGGAGCCCGACGGCAACCGGTCGATCGACGCGCTGGCCGACGATGGTTACACGCTCACCGACATCTACTACGGACGCACCACGGCGTCCGTCCACCCGAAGGCGCGGCCCGACGGGGTCCTTCGCTTCGGCATCGCGGTCCTGAGCCGATTCCCCGTGCTCGCGACGAAGGAGCTGAGCATGGGCCGGGTCCCCACCGACCCGATCCCCTCCCGTTCGGCGCTGCAGGTGACGGTCGAGGTCGACGGGCGCCCGCTGCACGTGATCGGCGTGCACACGTCGTCGCAGGTGCCGATCGGCGGCATCATCAACCTCCGGACCCTTGCCCCGCAGATCCCCCGCGACGAGCCCGCGGTCGTGGCCGGCGACTGCAACCTCTGGGGCCCGCCGGTCGTGGCCTGCCTCCCCGGGTGGCGGCGCGCGGTGCTGGGCCGGACCTGGCCGAGCCACCGCCCCCACAGCCAGATCGACCACATCCTGGTGAACGACCACGTGCAGGTGCTCCACGGCGAGGTCCTCGGCGACACCGGATCCGACCACCGACCGGTGCGCGCCCGGCTCGCGTTCAACGCCTGACCGATGCCGGTCGATCTGCGCGTCGCCTCGTTCAACCTGCACTGGGGCGGCCTGCGCCCCAACGGTGAGCCGTTCGACATCGTCGCCGCGTGCATGGAGCTCGCGGCCGACGTGCTCGTGGTGCAGGAGGCGTGGTGGCCCGAGCGCGCGCCCAGCGTCCTCGACGAGCTCGCCGCGATCGGTGGCTACGCGCTGTACGAGCACCCGATCGCGGTCGACATCCCGCGACGCGGTCCGCGCGATCCCGGTCGCGGGGCACGTGGCAACTGGGGCGTCGCCGTCTTCAGCCGTGTCCCCATGCTCGGCGCCAAGCGACTGCCGCTCGGCGAGGTGCCCGGCGACCCGGTGCGGGGGCGGACCGCGATCCGGCTCCAGCTCAACCTCGAGGGCCACCCGGTCGATCTCGTCGCCGCGCACATCAGCGCCCGGACGGTCTACGGCCCGATCCTCCAGCTCCGCGCGCTGAAGCCGCTGCTCCCCCCGCCGGGCCGGCCGTCGATCGTGGCCGGCGACCTCAACATCACGCCGCCTCCGGTGCGAGCGCTGCTCGGCGACCGCTGGCGGCCGGCCGTGACCGGCAGCACCTGGCCCGCAGGCCGCCTGCTCTGCCAGATCGACCACATCCTCGTCTCCGAGGAGTGGGACGTGCTCTCCGGCGAGGTCGTGCCCGACCTCGGGTCCGACCACCGCCCCGTCGTCGCCAACCTCCGCCTCCCGTAGGGCGCCGATCGAGCACCGTATGCGTGCTCGATCGGCGCACCAGGTGGTTGGGCTGTGGCAGCGTGGGCGGCGCACGCGCCGCCGGTCCGGAGGAGAACGTCGATGGCACAGGAAGTCCGCGGGGTGGTCGCCCACGCCAAGGGGGAGCCGGTCTCGATCGAGACGATCGTCGTCCCCGATCCGGGCCCCGGCGAGGCTGTCGTCGCGGTGCAGGCGTGCGGCGTCTGCCACACCGACCTGCACTACCGCGAGGGCGCGATCAACGACGACTTCCCGTTCCTGCTCGGGCACGAGGCCGCGGGACGCGTCGAGTCGGTGGGCGCGGGCGTCACCGGCGTGCAACCCGGCGACTTCGTGATCCTCAACTGGCGCGCGGTGTGCGGCGAGTGCCGCGCGTGCCGCAAGGGCAAGCCCTGGTACTGCTTCGACACCCACAACGCCACGCAGAAGATGTCGCTCAGCGACGGCACCGAGCTGTCACCCGCGCTGGGCATCGGCGCGTTCGCCGAGAAGACGCTCGTGGCCGCGGGCCAGGCCACCAAGGTCGACGACCGGGCGCGCCCCGAGGCCGCGGGGCTCCTCGGCTGCGGGGTGATGGCGGGCTACGGCGCCGCCACGTACACGGGCGGCATCGAACGCGGTGACACCGTCGCGGTCTTCGGATGCGGTGGCGTCGGTTGCGCCGCGATCGCCGGCGCGTCGCTCGCCGGGGCGCGCAAGGTCATCGCGGTCGACCTCGACCCCAAGAAGCTCGAGCTCGCCCGCACGTTCGGCGCCACCGACGCCGTCGACGCGTCCGCCGGCGACCCGGTGGAGGCCGTCCGCGCGCTCACCGACGGGTTCGGTGCCGACGTCTGCATCGAGGCCGTCGGCCACCCCGAGGTGCTGCGCCAGGCGTTCTTCGCCCGCGACCTGGCCGGGACCGTCGTCCAGGTCGGCGTCCCCAACCCCACGATGACGATGCCCGACATCCCGATGATCGAGTTCTTCGGCCGCGGTGGAGCCCTCAAGCCCAGCTGGTACGGCGACTGCCTGCCCACCCGCGACTTCCCGATGCTGATCGACCTCTACCTGAGCGGGCGCTTCGACCTCGACGCGTTCGTCACCGAGACGATCGCGCTCGACGAGGTGGAGGCCGCGTTCCACAAGATGGAACGCGGCGAGGTGCTGCGATCGGTGGTGACGATCTGATGGCCCGCGTGGATCTCGTCGTCACCCACGGCATCTTCTCGATCGACGGCGACGACTTCGAGGTCGACAACAACATCTGGCTCGTGGGCAACGACGACGAGGTGCTCGTCATCGACGCAGCCCACGACCACCAGCCGATCGTCGACGGCATCGCCGGCCGCACGGTCGTCGCGATCATCGCGACGCACGGCCACAACGACCACATCAACGCCGCGGTTGCGCTCGCGGATGCAACCGGCGCGCCGATCGCGTTGCATCCCGCCGACCGGATGCTGTGGGACGTCGTGTACCCCAACCGCGCGCCCGACCTCGAGATCCACGACGGCGACACCTTCCACGCCGGCGGCGTCGAGGTCGTCGCGTTGCACACGCCCGGCCACTCCCCCGGCGGGGTGAGCCTCTACGACGCGGCCACCGGGGAGCTGTTCGGCGGCGACACGCTGTTCAAGGGCGGGCCCGGTGCGACCGGGCGGTCGTTCTCGAGCCGGGAGCAGATCCTCGAGTCGATCCGCACGCGGATCCTCACCCTGCCGCCCGAGACCGTGGTGCACACCGGTCACGGCGACGACACGACCGTCGCCGCCGAGGCCCCCTCCCTCGCTGGGTAGACCGACGGAGTTCATCGAGCACGCTCGGCGCAGATAGTTGTCCCACCCTGGGCGCATGATGGTCGCATGTTCAGGGAGGAACTGCGGAGTGCTCGTTCGGCGCTCGAGGCCGTCGCTGAGGGTTTCGATGCGGCCTGTTCGGGACGTGACGCGGTGCGGTTGTTGGAGCAGCTGGCGACGATCCAGAACCTGGCCGACGGGGTGACCGCGCGGGTCGCGAAACGGATCGCGGACACGAACGCGTTCGTCGCGTACGGGGATCGCAGCGCCGCGGAACTGTGTGCCCGGGTCGTCGGGGTGGGCTTCGGCGACGCTCGACGCGCGATCGAGAGCGCGACCCGACTCGAGTCACTCCCGGCGACGGACGCCGCGGTGCGCGAGGGCCGCTTGTCGGGCCAGGAAGCCGCGCTGATCAGTGCGGTCGCGGTCCACGACCCGACGCTCGAGACCGAGCTGCTCGCGGCGTCCGGCAACGGGCTCTCACCCCTGCGCGACGCGTGTGTGCAGGCCCGGGCCCGGACCGAAGACCCCGAAGCCCGGGCGAAGCGGCAGCACGCGGCCCGGTCGTTGACGATGTGGAACAACGTCGACGGCATGGTCGAAGGGCACTTCCGCCTCACCCCCGAAGTCGGCGGCGGCCTCCGGGCCGCGATCCAACGGCAGACCCAGACGGTGTTCCGCGCCAAGCACCGCGAAGGGATCCACGAACCCCACCACGCCTACGCCGCGGACGCGCTCACCCAACTCGTCATCGGCGAACCCGGCGCCGCCAAGCGGCCCGTCGGGTACACCGCGCACGTCGTCATCGACCACGCAGTGCTGATCCGGGGATCCGCACTCCCGGGCGAGACGTGTGAGATCCCCGGCGTCGGCCCGGTCAACGCCCGGTGGGTCCAGGAACTGTTGGGTGAAGCGTTCGTCACCGCGGTCGTCAAGAAAAGCCGCGACATCACAACCGTCGCCCACCTCGGACGACACATCCCCGCAGAACTACGGACGGCGATGATCGTCGGCGGCCGCGAATGCTGCGTCGCCGGATGCAACCGGCGGGAGTACCTCGAGATCGACCACTCCGAGATCGACTTCGCCCACGGTGGCCCCACCGCATGGTGGAACCTGCAACACCTCTGCTCCGTCGATCACCGACGAAAGACCCAAGGCTGGCACCTCGGCCCCCCCCGACCCCACCACCGGCAAACGACGACTCGACCCACCCGGAGCATCACGCGCGGCCTGACCGCAGGGTCAGCCGCACGCCGACGCGCGGTCCCGCGGGAACGCGCCGCGCAGGGTCGCGGCC
>JADGOM010000168.1 GCA_017882925.1 Acidimicrobiia bacterium
AAGCGCCACCCGCAGGTGTTCGACGCGCTGGTCGTCGGCGTGCCCGACGAGCGCTGGGGCGAGCGGGTGACTGCGCTCGTGCAGCCGCGCGAGGGCGCCGAGCCGACACTCGAGGAGCTGATCGAGCACTGCCGCGTCTACGTCGCCGGCTACAAGGTGCCGCGGCAGCTCGTGCTCGTCGCGCAGATGCCCCGCCACGCGAGCGGCAAGCCCGACTACCCGACCGCCAAGAAAGCCGTCCTCACCGCCAACGCCCAGACCCCTTAGGCGCGGCCTGAGCACCGATGCGGTACTCGGGCGGCGCCTGGGGTCTGCGCGTAGGCTCGCCGGGCGATGGCAGCTTCCCGGCGACGTGTGGTCCTCGACGCCTGCGACGAGCTGGCCGCCCGGGTCCCGGAGCTGCGGCCCGTCATCGCCGAGGCCGGCCCCGCGACGCTGCGCAAGCACAAGCCGCGCTACGACCACTTCGGCGAGCTGTGCCGGTCGATCCTGTACCAGCAGCTCGCGGGCAGGGCCGCGGCCACGATCCACGGTCGCTTCCTCGCGCTGTTCGACGGCGACCCCACGCCGGAGGCGGTGCTCGCGATCGACGACGGCCCGCTGCGCGCGGCGGGGCTGTCGGGCAACAAGGAACGGGCCATCCGCGATCTCGCGACGAAGGTCGCCGAGGGGACCGTCGAGCTCGACCGCGTGTCACGGCTCCCCGACGAGAAGCTGATCGACGAGCTGGTGACCGTGCGCGGGATCGGCCGCTGGACCGCGGAGATGTTCCTGATGTTCCAGCTCGGGCGGCTCGACGTGTGGCCGGTCGACGACCTCGGGGTGCGCAAGGGCTACGGCCGGATGTTCGGCTGGCCCCTGAGTCCCACGGCCAGGGAGCTCGGCCCGCTCGGTGAGCCGTTCCGGCCCTACCGCTCGGTCGTGGCCTGGTACTGCTGGGCCGCGGCCGACACGGCCTCACCAGTTGCTGCGCAACGCGTGTAAGCAGGTCAAGCGCTGGATGGTTCGGCGAACGCGTCGCCGCGGAACGGAACCCGCTACTTGAGTGCGGCGCTGCGCTCCGGTTCGGTGGTGCCGCGGCGGGCGAGCTTGGCCCGGGTGCGGTGGTAGATCGACGCCGCGGCGGGGCGCGGGAAGCGGATCGTGTAGGCCGCCGCGAGGCGCGCGGCGTGGAATCGCCGGCCCGACCTCCACGCGGTGCGGAGCTCGTGCTCGCGGTGGCGCAGGTCGAACTCGCGGCGCCAGTAGGCGAGGCCGGCGAGGCGGGACTGCTCCCGCTGCCAGTCGAGCTCGGTGTACTGCCGTTCGTCCTCGAGCACGTGCACGATCGAGTCGAGCAGGCGCTCGGAGTCCTGGCCCTGCGAGCCGCTGTGGCGGCGGTACTCGTTCACGATGTCCTGGACGCAGCCGATCGGACCCTTGCGGGCGAGACGGAGATACACGTCGTAGTCCTCGACGCCCCAGCGGTTGAGGTCGGTCCGCCAACCACCGACGTCTTCGAGGAAGGACCGCCGGAAGAGCACGCTGCCGGGTGGGCAGATGTAGGTGCGTTCGAGCAGCTCGCCGTAGAGGTCGGTGGTCTCCGGCTGCGGCGACATCAGCGCGCCGGTGGGCGCGCCGTGCTCGTCGATGATCATGGCGCGGCCCGAGACCATCCCCCAGTCGGGGTGCTGCTCGAGCGCTGCGCGCAGACGGGTAAGCCCCCCCGGCGCGATCCGGTCGTCGCAGTCGAGGAAGCAGACGTACGGCGCGGTCGTGAGCTTCAGCCCCGCCTCCCGCGCCGCGCCGGGCCCCTGGTTCTCCTGCCGGACGATCGTGAGGAACGGGTACGGCGCGAGGGCCTGCTCCGCGCTGTCGTAGGGCGTGCCGTCGTCGATGACGACGATCTCGCGCACCTTGCAGTCCTGGTTCACGATGCTGTCGATCGTCTCGCGTACGAACCGCTCGGACTTGTAATAGGGGAGGACGAGCGCGACGTCGGCATTCTCGTCGAGGGGAGAGGCGCTCAAGTTGGGCGCGGTCAAATGGGTCGTCACCTTCTTCAGCCCCTCTCCTCGTGCCGAATCGCCTGTAGCCGGCCACCTGTCGGCAGCTTGGTGGAGGGCGGGATTGTGTTCTTGCCATATGTGTCGGCGCGCGGAGGGGCGACTTGAGCCGCCCGGTGGCCCGGAAGTGGCAAATGGGGCCTTCCCGACCAACAGCCGCACGCCGACAATCTAGTTCGCGGACGCTGAAACCCTCCGGCAGGCCACCGGCGGTGGTTGCGCCACCTGATGACGCCGGTCACGATGGCGCCCATGTTCGACACGATCATCCAGGGCGCAACCGTGGTCGACGGCACCGGCGCCCCCGCGCGCACGGCCGACGTCGCCGTCACCGACGGCATCGTGGTGGAGGTCGGCCGCGTCGACGGCCCGGCCCGCCGCACGGTCGACGCCGACGGGCTGCACCTCGTCCCCGGCTTCGTCGACATCCACACCCACTTCGACGGCCAGGCCACGTGGGACCCGTACCTCAGCCCGTCGTGCTTCCACGGGGTGACGACCGCGATCCTGGGCAACTGCGGCATCGGCTTCGCGCCGGCCCGGCCCGGGGGCCACGACTGGCTCATCGAGCTCATGGAGGGCGTCGAGGACATCCCCGGTGCCGCGCTCGCCGAGGGCATGCAGTGGGACTGGGAGACCTTCCCCGAGTACCTCGACGCGCTGGAGCGCCTCCCTCGGGTGATGGACATCGGGACCCACGTGCCCCATGCCGCGGTCCGCGCCTACGTGATGGGCGAGCGCGCCCACGACCTCGCCACCGAGGCCGACCTCGTCGCGATGGTCGCGATCCTCGAGGAGTCGCTCGAGGCGGGTGCCCTCGGGTTCTCCACCGGCCGCACCGCCGGCCACTGGGACTCCCGCGGCCGCCCCGTGCCCGGTACGTACGCGGCGGCGGAGGAGCTCGGGGTGCTCCTCGACGTGATGACGCGCATGGACAAGGGCGTCCTCGAGGTCGTGCCGGCCGGGGTCGGGGGCGTCGAGGGACGTGACGTACCGGGTGCGCTCGAGACCGAGCTCGAGTGGATCCTCGGCTACGGCGCCCGCACCAACCGGCCCCTCACGTTCCTGATCATGCAGCGCCTGTTCGAGCCCGACCACTGGCTCGGCGCGTTCGAGCGGGTGCGCGAGGCCAACCGGCACGGGGCGTCGATCCGACCCCAGGTCGCCGATCGCTGCTTCGGCGTGCTGCTCGGCATCCAGTCGCGCATGAACCCGTTCCGGCACGCGCCGTCGTGGGCCGCGATCGCCGATCTGCCGATCCGCGAGCGCGCGGCCGCAATGCGAAGCGACGGACTGCGCGAGCGGTTGATCGCGGAGGGCGAGGCCGGCGGCGAGGGCCCGGTCATGCTCGACCGGTTCACCACGAAGTCGTGGGACAGCGTGTTCCCGCTCGACGACTCGCTCGACTACGAGCCCCGGCCCGAAAGCAGCGTGGGCGCCCTCGCCCGCGCCCGCGGCGTGAGCCCGTGGGAGGTCGGCTTCGACGTGCTCGCCGAGGCCGACGGCACCCGGTTCCTGCTCTACCCGCTCCTCAACTACGGGCGGGGCTCGTACGACGGGCTCTACGAGATGATGTCCGACCCGATGACGGTGCAGGGCCTGGGCGACGGCGGCGCGCACAGCTCGCTGGTGTGCGACGCGAGCATGACCACCTACATGCTCACGCACTGGGCCCGCGATCGCGACCGGGGCCCGCGGCTCCCCCTCGAGATCGCGGTGAAGCGCCTCACCAAGGACCCGGCCGATCTCTACGCGCTCGGTGACCGCGGCGTGATCGCCCCCGGGCGCCGCGCCGACCTCAACCTGATCGACCTCGAGCGGCTCGCGCTGGCGTATCCCACCCGCGTCGAGGACCTCCCGGCCGGCGCGGGTCGTCTGGTCCAGGGGGCGCACGGGTACGTCGAGACGATCGTGGCCGGACGCCCGGTGGTCGTCGACGACGAGCTGACCGACGAGCGACCGGGACGCGTCGTACGCGGCGCGCGCACGGTCGCGGGCTGAACGGAGAGCGTCGCGAGATGACCGCAGTCGACGAGACCCCGACCGGCGACCGTTCGCCGACGATGGACTTCGACGTCTACGTCCACGACTCGATGGACGGCTCCAACGCCGCGTGGGACGCGCTGCGCGAGCGCTGCCCGGTGGTGTGGTCGCCGCTCAACGGCGGGCACTGGACCGTCGCCGGCTACGACGACGTCGCGACCGTGTTCCGCGACTGGGAGACCTTCTCGTCGGAGCGCACCGACCCCGAGCGCTCGTCGGTGAGCATCGGCGCGGCGAAGATGCCGCTGCTGATCCCGGAGGAGATCGACCCGCCGCGGTGGAAGCCGCTGCGCCGCGTCCTCGCCGAGATCCTGTCGCCCAACGCGGTGGAGCGGCTCCGGCCACGCGTCGAGCACTGGGTCACGCACACGATCGACCAGTTCATCGAGCGGGGCGAGGCCGAGCTGGCCCACGACCTCTCGGTGCCGGTGCCGTCGCTCGTCACGATGGAGTGGCTCGGCTGGCCCGCGGAGGAGGCGGCGAGCGCCGCGAGCGTCTTCCACGACATGGCCAAGTTCCCGGGCGGGACGCCCGAGCACGCCGCGGGTGCCGCCCGCTTCCAGTGGCTCATGGGTGAGGTGTCGAAGCAGCTCGTGGCCCGGCGGAACCACCCCCGCGACGATGCCCTCACCGCGATCGCGCGCTACGAGGTCGACGGTGAGCTGCTGCCGCAGGAGATCGCGGAGGCGATCGTCTTCATGACCATCGGCGGCGGCGTCGACACCACGACGGCGCTCACGTCGGCCGCGCTCGTCCATCTCGGCCTGCACCCCGGCGACCGTCAGCGCCTGATCGACGACCCCGGGTTGATCGACAGCGCCACCGAGGAGTTCCTCCGCTACTACCCGCCGGCGCGTACCCACGCCCGCACGGTCACGACCGACACCGAGTTCGGCGGCTGCCCCATGCACGCGGGCGACCGGGTGCTCGTGAGCGAGGTCGCCGCCAACCGCGACCCCGCGGCGTTCCCCGACCCCGACTCGTTCGACCTCGAGCGCTTCCCCAACCGGCACGTGTCGTTCGGCGTCGGCATCCACCGCTGCCCGGGCTCGCACCTCGCCCGGCTGGAGTTCAAGACGTCGATCCGCGAGGTGCTGCGCCGGCTCCCCGACTTCGTCCTCGACGTCGACGGCGTGGTGGAGTACCCGAATTGGTCCGTCATCGGCGGGTGGGGGAGCATCCCCGTGACGTTCACGCCCGGCCCCCGTTCCTGAGCAGGAGGACCCTGTGCGCATCTCCGTCGACACCGAAGCCTGCACCGGCCACGCGCTGTGCTTCGGCATCGCGCCCGACGTCTTCGTCCTCGACGAGCTCGGCTACAACGTGACGCCGGCCGGCGAGGTGGCGCCCGAGCTCGAGGAGCAGGCCCGCCGGGGCGCGCTCTCCTGCCCCGAGATGGCGATCACGATCGAGGAGTGACCCGGGCCCGCATCTCGGCGAGCTGCACCGCGAGGGGCGCGAGTCCGACCCGGGCCCGGCGCTCGTCGACCCGGTCGAGGTCCTCGACCGGCCACGGCTCCAGCGAGTCGCCGTCGGCGCTGCGCACGAACTGCGAGCCGTAGATCTGGGGCCGGCCCTCGCGCATGCGGATGCGGTCGACGAGGAACGCGTAGTGCGCGGGCGACGCGTCCTCCCAGTCGACCGCGACCTCGAGGTACCCGAGCGCCCGGCGCTGGAGGTCGGCGTCGCCCCGCTGCACGAGGAACCACGCGGCCTCGGCGCCGTCGTCGCCGACGCGCCGCCGGCCCGGCCACTGCTCCAGATCGTCGAGGATGTCCCACATCCGGTCGGCGTGGCGCGCCGGGTCCGGGTCGGCCGCGAGCCGCAGCAGCTCGAGGCGCAGGCCGTCGTCCCGGCCCTCCTCCGGCGGCCGGAAGCGCACGGTTAGGCCACCGCCCCGCCGGCGCGCAGCGCGTCGATCCGCTCGGGCTCGATGCCCCAGTCGGCGAGCGCGGCGTCGGTGTCGGTGCCGGGCGCGACCGGTGCGCGTGCGATCGCGCCCGGCGTGCGGTCGAACCGGGGCGCGGGGTTGGGGTGCGGCGCGCCGTCGACGTCGGCGAACACCCTGCGGGCCACGTTGTGCGGGTGCGCGCGGGCCTCACCCATGGTGAGGACCGGGGCGAAGCAGATCTCGCGCCCCGCGAGCGCGTCGACCCACTCGTCGCGCGTCTTCGTGCGGAACAGCGCCCCGAGGCGGGCCTTCAGCGCGGGCCATTGCGACTCGTCCATCTGGCCCGCGGGGTCGAGGTCGTCGAAGTCGGGGCTGAGCTCCCGAATGGTGCGCACGAGCTCGGCGTAGAACTTCGGCTCGTAGCTCGCGATCGACACGAACCGCGCGTCGGCGGTCTCGTACACGTTGTAGAAGTGCGCGCCGCCGTCGAGCAGGTTGGTGCCCCGCTCGGGGTGCCAGTAGCCCATGGCGTCGAGGCCGAAGAAGATGCCCATGAGCAGCGCGCTGCCGTCGACCATGGCCGCGTCGACGACCTGGCCCGCGTCGGAGGCGGCGCGTTCGACGAGCGCGGCGAGGATCCCGGTGACGAGCAGCATCCCGCCGGCCCCGAAGTCGGCGACGAGGTTGAGCGGGATCGTCGGCGGCGCGCCCGCGTTGCCGATGTGGTGCAGCACGCCCGCGATCGAGAGGTAGTTGACGTCGTGCCCGGGGTCGGCCGCCAGCGGGCCGTCCTGGCCCCAGCCGGTCATGCGGCCGTAGACGAGCCGCGCGTTCCGGTCCCGGCAGTCGTCGGGACCCACCCCCAGCCGCTCCGCGACGCCGGGGCGCATGCCCTCGATCAGCACGTCGGCGCGGGCCGCGAGGTCGAGCACCACGCCCGCGCCGTCGGGGTGCTTGAGGTCGACGGCCACGCTGCGGCGGCCCCGGTCGACGACCGAGTACGGCGACACGAACGCGCTGCCGGCACCGCTGACGTCGGCGACCCGGTCGACCCGCAGGACCTCCGCCCCGAGGTCGGAGAGCATCATCCCGGCGAACTGGATCGGCCCGATGCTCGGCAGCTCGACGACCCGGATCCCCCGCAACGGCCCCGCACTGCCCACCCGCCGACACTACCGATCCCCAGCTCAGCGCGTTCACCGGACCGGTGCATCCGGGTCGCTGAACGCGCTCGGTGTGGGCTAGCTGGTCATGCCGGCGATGGGGGAGGGCGTGCGGCCGGACGCGCTGCCGTAGAACGCGGCGTCGCCGAAGGTGAACACCCCGCCGTCGCTGGCCACGAAGCGGTAGCCGTTGCCGGTGGGGGTGGCGGTCATCCCGACGATCGGCCGCACGAGGTGCATCCCGCCGGTGGAGCCGCGGAAGGTGGCGTCGCCGAAGCTGAAGATGCCGCCGTCGGCGGCGACCATCCAGTAGCCGTGGCCGGTCGGCGTAGGGGCGATGCCGACCACCGGCTGGTCGAGCTTGAGCGCGCCGGTGGAGCCGTAGAACGCGGCGTCGCCGAAGCTGAAGATGCCGCCGTCGCTGGCGACGAGCCAGTAGCCGTTGCCGCTGGGGGTCGCGGTCATGCCGACGATCGGGGCCTTGAGGTGCAGCGCGCCGGTCGAGCCGTGGAACGTGGCGTCGCCGAACGTGAAGATGCCGCCGTCGCTGGCGACGAGCCAGTAGCCGTTGCCGCTCGCGGTCGGGGCGAGGCCGACCACGGGCGCGTTGAGGTGCAGCGCGCCGGTCGAGCCGTGGAACGTGGCGTCGCCGAGGGTGAAGATGCCGCCGTCGGTGGCGACCATCCAGAGCCCCTGGTGGCTGTTCGTACCGGTCACGCCGATGACCGGGTGCGCGGGCGTCACGGGGAGGGAGCCGAGGACGGGCGCGTTGCCGAATGCGAACACCTGGCCCGCCGCGCTCACGACCGAGTAGCCGCTGGTCGCCCCGGAGCCACCCGCGGCGACCGCGGGCGGGCTGCCGTCGATCGCCCCGGTCACGCTGAGGCGCGGCACGGTGTAGCCGCCGACCCCGATGGGGCGGCCCGAGTTGCGGAAGCGCGCGAGCGTCTGGTCGGGAGTGTCCCCCGGGTAGTGCTGGCGGAGGACGGCCCAGGCGCCGGTCACCGCGGGCGTGGCCATCGACGTACCCGACATCCGCTGGTACCCGCTGCCCGGCACCGACGACAGGATGCTGTCGCCCGGCGCGAGGAGCGACAGGTACGGCGCGACGTCGCTGTAGCCCGACAGCGCATCGGCGTTGGTCGACGCGCCCACCGACACCACGGGGGAGAGGCACGCGGGGGACGAAAGGCCGGTGTGGTCGCTCGCGTTGCCGGCCGCGGCGACGGTCGCGACGCCGTCGTTGCGCAGCTGGCGCACCGCGGCGAGCGTGCTCGGGTCGGCGGCGTCGCACGCCGCGGTCGTCGTGTAGGTGCTGTCCCCGCCGAGGCTCAGGTTCACCGCGGCGATGTTCCAACCCGACGGGCCGGCCGCGGTGCGGTGGGTGTCGACCCAGTTGAGGCCCTTGATGATGTCGCTGTCGTACGCGCCGATGCACGTGACGCTCACCACGCTGCCACCGCAGTTGCCGATGCCGGTGAACACCGAGAACACCTGCACGGCCACGATGCCCGCGCCGGGCGCCACGCCGTCGAACCCGGTCGCGCCCGCGCCACCGGGGTCCTTGCCCGCGGCGATCCCGGCGACGTGCGTGCCGTGGATGCACTCCGACAGCGCGCACGGCGCCGCCGCGCCGGTGCCGCTCATCGCCTTCCCGCCGTTGGGGCAGCTCCCCGTGGTCGGCGTGGGCCCGCCGCTGGCGAAGCACTCCTCGTGGACCACGCGGCCGGTGAGGAACGGGTGGTCGTTCTGCACGCCGGTGTCGATGACCGCGACGCTCCAGCCCCGGCCGTCGTTCCCCGCCGAGATCGCGACGGGGGAGCCGATGACCGGGCCGCTCTGCGCGTCGGCGACGTGGCGGATCTCGTCGCGGGTCACCGAGGCCACGTCGGGCGACGCTTCGAGGTGGCGCACCGCGTGCTCGGAGAGCGAGACCGCCACCAGCGGGAGGTCGGTGTACGTGGTGCCGATCTGGTGGTGGTAGCCGTCGAGCTGGTCGTCGAGGACGGGCGCGGCCTCGGCCGGCGGCGTGTCCATGCGGACGATCGCCCGCACGGTGCCGTCCTCCGCCGCGGTCCGGGCCAACCCGTCGAAGTCGCCCCGGGGTGCGTCCGCCGCGGCGGTGCCACCGGTGGAGGCCGCGGGCGTGGTGGCGGCCGCGGTGGCCGACGGGGCCGGCGCCGCCGACGCGGGGCCGGCCGCCAGGGCGCCGAACCCGCTGACGGCCGCGAGCGCGACGATCAGGAAGGTCCGGGTGGGGCGCATGCCCCTTCATCGGCAACCGCCGGGCCCCGCCTGACCCGAAATCGCGCGCCGACGGGGCGGCCGAGAGCCGGATCCGCTGCCGGTGCGGGCTATTCGTCGAGCTTGAAGACCCGCCGCGCGTTGTCGCGGAGGAAGCCGGGCCAGACCTTGTCCCGGAACGGGACGTCGGGCAGCTCGTCGAAGATGCGGTCGAGGCTCAGGCCCATCGGGTAGTAGCCGGCGTACATGACCTTCGACGCGCCCCGGGTGTTGGCGTAGTCGATGACGTCCTTCGGGTAGTGCTTCGGGGCGAACGCGCTCGTGGAGTAGTAGAGGTTGGGCCACTTCAGCATGAGCTTCACCGCGAGGTCGGCCCACGGCTCGCAGCCGTGGCGGGTGACGAACTTCAGGTCGGGGAAGAACCAGCAGACCTCGTCGATGTGCGCGACGTCCTGGGGCCAGAACGGCACCCGCGGCCCGGGGATGCCGGCGCACACGCAGATCGGGATGTCGAGCTCCACGCACTTCGCGTAGATCGGATAGAACTTCTTGTCGTTGATCGCGACCTGCGGCGAGAGCCCGCAGGGGAACGCGGTGGCTGCCTTCACGCCGAGCTCCTTGACCGCGCGCTCGAGGTCGCGCACCCCCTCCATGCCGCGGTTGGGGTCGACCTCGTAGCTCCCGAAGAAGCGGTCGGGGTGCGCGGCGATCGCGTTCTGCGACTGGTTGTTCTTCGAGTTGGTGCCCAACATCGACATCGCGATGCCGTGGTGGTCCATCTGCGCGAGCAGGAACTCGATGGGGTCGTCGGGGAGGTCCTCGAACTTCGGGACCCCCTTGAAGATGTATTCGACCGGGAAGGCGAAGTCTTCCTTGCTCTCCTTGTCCATGAACTGCTTCTTCAGGAACTCGTAGTGCTGCTTGGGATCGCTGGTGGGGATCCCCATCATGAGATCGATGACGCCGACGTCCTTGGGCATGGTCATGGCGGGGCACGCTAGCGGATCTGACTGCTCGTCAGAGAGCCGGAGCGGCGCGGCCGCGGCCCAGACGAACGCGGCGGGGAACGGGTACGGTCCGGCGCCGCAGGTTCACGAGAAGGAGCCCCCGATGGAAGCCACTGGAACCGCCGTCGTCACGGGAGCGAGCCGAGGCATCGGCCGCGCCGTGGCCCTCGAGCTCGCCCGCCGCGGCTTCGACGTGGTCGCGACGATGCGCAACCCCGACGCCGGCAAGACGCTGGTCGACGAGCTCGGTGCCGACGCCAAGGGCACGCTCACCGTGCAACGGCTCGACGTCACCGACCCCGACTCGATCGTGTACCCCGACTCGCTCAAGGTGCTCGTGAACAACGCGGCCACCGAGGCCGAGCACCCGGCGTTCGAGGACACGCCGATGCAGCTGTGGCGCGACATGTTCGAGACCAACGTCTTCGGGCTGATCGACGCGACCCGGCGGGCGCTCCCGCTGCTGCGGGCCAACGGCGGCGGGGTGATCTGCAATGTCACGTCGTCGTCGATCCTCGCGCCCATGCCCTTCTACGGTCCCTACCGCGGGAGCAAGGCCGTGGTGAGCGCGATCGGCGAGTCGCTCCAGGCCGAGGTGAAGCCGTTCGGCATCCGGGTCGTCGAGATCATGCCCGGCCCCATCGACACCGACATGCTCGCCGAGGGCGGCGGGCCGGTCGCGGCCTCCGACTCGCCCGTCTACGGCGACCTCGGCCGCCGGGTCAACGAGATGCGCGCCGGGGCCGCCGGCATGAAGACGTCGACCGCCGACGCCGCCAACGACATCGTCGACGCCATCCTCGACGACAAGGCCCCGCTGCGGGTCGGATGCGACCCGATGAGCGTCGCCATGATCGAGGCCTGGCGCAACACCCCCGATCAGGTGATGATCGACGGCTTCATCAACGGGATGTATCCCGAGGGCTGACCCCAGGGAAGGGCCCCATGTTCGAGTGGTCCGAAGAGCACCTCATGGTCCGCGACGCGGTGCGTCGCTTCGTCGACGAGGAGGTGCGACCCCGGCGCGAGGAGCTCGAGTTCGGGGACACGCCCCCATACGACCTGCTGCGTCAGCTGTACCGGACCTTCGGCATGGACGCGCTCGCGCGCGACGGCTTCACGCAGCGAATCGCCCGGGCCAAGGCCGCCGCGGCCGCGCCGGCCGACGCGCCGCCACCGGCCGAGAAGCCGGAACGGGGCGGGGGCGCGATGTTCATGCTGCCCATCATCGAGCTGTGCCGGTGCTCGCCGGGCATGGTCACCGCGCTCGGGGTGAGCGTCGGGCTCACCTCGGCCGCGATCGTCAGCAAGGGCACGATCGAGCAGCAGGAGCGTTGGGCGCTCGACCTGCTCACGCTGGACAAGATCGGCGCCTGGGCCATCACCGAGCCGGGGTCGGGGTCCGACGCGTTCGGCTCGATGGCGAGCACCGCGCGGCGCGACGGTGACGAGTTCGTGCTCAACGGGTCGAAGACGTTCATCACCAACGGCCCCTACGCCGACACGATCGTGTTCATCTGCAAGCTCGACGAGGGCAACCCGCCGCGCGACCGCCGGATCCTCAACTTCGTGCTCGAGCGGGGCGACCCGGGCCTCGAGCAGAGCAAGCCGTTGCGCAAGATGGGGATGCACTCGTCGCCGACGGGGCAGCTCTTCGTCACCGACGTGCGGGTCGGGGCTGACCGCCTCCTCGGCGGGCTCGCGTCGCTCGACGCCCCCGGCGCGGGCCGCGAGGGGGCCAAGGCCACGTTCACCCAGGAGCGCACCGGGGTCGCGGCGATGGCGCTCGGCATCGTCGAGCGATGCCTCGAGCTCTCGGTCCGGTACGCGAAGGACCGGGTGCAGTTCGGCCGGCCCATCGGCGAGTACCAATTGATCCAGCTGAAGCTCGCGAAGATGGAGGTCGCCCGGCTCAACATCAACAACCTGGTCTTCCGCACCATCGAGATGGCCGAGGCCGGCGTCCCGATGAGCCTGGCCGAGGCGAGCGCGTCGAAGCTCTACAGCGCCCAGGCCGCGATGGACGTCGCGCTCGAGGCCGTGCAGCTCTTCGGCGGCAACGGCTACATGGCCGAGTTCGAGGTCGAGCAGCTCTGCCGCGACGCCAAGGTGCTGCAGATCTACGCCGGCACCGACGAGATCCAGACGTCGCAGATCGCGCGCAGCCTGCTCAGCGGTTGAGCATCGGGGCTTCGCTCTCGTCGCGCGGCACCGCGAGGTCGAACGTGATCGGCAGCCCGGCCGCACGCCAGGCGCGGTAGCCGCCGACGAGGTCGGTCGCGGCCCGGAGGCCGAGGTTCTGGAGGCTCACGGCCGCGAGCGTGGAGGCGTAGCCCTCGTTGCAGACGACGATGATGCGCTGCCCGTAGCCGGTGACCTCCGGGATGTGGTGGGGGCCGCGCGGGTCGAGCCGCCACTCGAGCACGTTGCGGCCGATGACGACCGAGCCGGGGATCTCGCCCTCGGCGCTGCGGCGCTCGAGCGGGCGGGTGTCGACGACGAGCGCGCCGTGCGTCATCGCGTCGGCCGCCTCGAACGGGTCGACCCGCTGCAGGCGGGACCGGGCATCGTCGAGCAGCTCGTCGATCGAAGCGGGCATCAGCACACCTCCGTGCTGGTCGCGAGCGGAGCCGAGCCCGCGGCGACGTCGTAGTGCGTCATCGTGAGGAGCGGCGGCGAGTACACGTGGATGCTCAACGTGGGTGCGGTGCCCGCGGCGGTGACCGAGTGCACGTGGTCGGGGCCGAACGCGGTGGTGGCGCCGGTGAGGTGCACGCGCTGGCCGGGGGTGTCGGTCGAGTCGCGGGTCGTGTGGCGCTCGAGCAGCGCGCCCCGCAGCACGCGGAAGGCGCCGGCCGAGACGCCGTGGTCGTGGAAGTCGAGTGCGTGCCCGGGCGCCCAGCCGAGGATCCACGCCTCGAAGCGGTCTTCGCGCAGGATCCGCTCGTACCAGCGGCCCTCGCGGGCGTCGGTGGCGGCGAACCGCAGCCAGCGCTGCGGCGCGGCGGCCAGCGTCGCCGCGACCGTGGCGCACGCGGCCGGGCTCAGGGGAGGGAGCTCGGGGTGCGCCGGCGGCCGCGGCGCCGGTGCGGTGGGGTTCGATCCGATCAGGGTGCTGGTCATCGGAGGCTCCGGAGGGTTGCGACCGGGGAGCGAACGGCGTCGACCGGGGGGACAGCCACCGCCGCTCCCTCCCCGGCGCAGAACGGGTGCACGCGGCGTCGGGGCCGCGGGCGGGGAAGGACGTCTCAGCCGGCCGGACAGCGCTCGTCGAACGCGTGGCGCGCGGCCGGACCCGAGGTGCCGTCGTCGATCGGCATGAGGATCCGGGGGGACTGCGGCCGGGGCGTCGAAGTGGTCACGGGATGAATGTAGCGCAAATCCTGAGTTTGTCGATCAGCTTTTCCAGATTTCAGGGATCGGGAGCCGACCGGCGGTGAACGCCCAGGTCAGGGCGGTGAGCGAGAGCCCGTCGAGCACCGCGTGGTCGACCACGAGCCGGTGCACCTCGGCGATCGGGAGCCATTCCACCCGCTCGGCCTCGAACGCGTCGACCGGGTCGCCGACGTGGGCCGCGCCCCGGGCGAGGAAGAGGTGGAACGTCTGGTCGGAGAGGCCGTTGCTCGGGAAGTAGTGGCCGAGGGGCTCGATCGCGAGCGGGCGCCACCCCGTCTCCTCGAGGACCTCGCGGGTGGCGGCCTCGGCCGGCTCCTCGCCGGGGTCGATGCGCCCGGCGGGGATCTCCCACCCCCAGGTGTCGGTGATGAACCGGTGTCGCCACAGCATCAGCACGCCGCGCTCGTCGTCGACGACCACCGTGCCGCTCGCGTCGGACGGCGTGCGCACGACGTGGTGCTCGAACCGCTCGCCGTCGGGGAGCTCGATGTCGACCAGGTGGAGACCGACCCACTCGCTCTCGTAGATGGGCCGCTCGCCGTGCACCGTCCACCGCATGCTGCGCAGCCTACGACCGCGTGCGATCCTGCCCGGATGCCGGTCGAGCCGCCTCCGTGCGAGTGGCAGCTGCCGTCGCCCGATCGGGCCGACGAGCACGGCGTCTGCGGCGTGGGCGCCGACCTCGAGCCCGGGACGCTCCTCGCGGCGTACCGGGCCGGCCTGTTCCCGATGCGCGCGTTCGCCGACGGCCCGATCGCGTGGTGGTCGCCCGACCCGCGCGGCGTCATCCCTCTCGATGGTCTCCACGTGTCGCGCTCGCTCCGGCGCTCGATCGGCCGGTTCACGGTGACCTACGACGCCGACTTCGAGGGCGTCATGCGCGCGTGCGCCGATCCGACGCGCCCGCACGGCTGGATCGACGAGGCCTTCGTCGCCGCGTACCGCGAGCTCCACCGGCTCGGGTGGGCGCACTCGGTCGAGACCCGCGCCGGCGACGGCGCGCTCGTCGGCGGGCTCTACGGTGTGCGCATCGGTGGCCTGTTCGCGGGCGAGTCGATGTTCCACCGCACCACCGACGCGTCGAAGGTGGCGCTCGCGGCGACGGTCGAGCAGCTCCGGGCCACGGGGGCGACGCTGTTCGACGTGCAGTGGACCACCGACCACCTCGTGTCGATGGGCGCCGTCGACCTGCCCCGCGCCGAGTACCTGCGGCAGCTCCGCGACGCCGTGCAGACACGCGCGTAGTGTCGCTCCCGTGATCGAGCTGACGGCCGAAGAGGTGCGGGTCCTGGGGAGCCTGGTGGAGAAGGAGCGCACCGTCCCCGACAGCTACCCACTGTCGCTCAACGCGCTCCTGCTCGCCTGCAACCAGCGCACCAACCGCGACCCGGTGGTCGACTTCAGCGAGGCGACGGTCGAGACCGCGCTCGCCGGCCTGCGCGACCACGGCCTCGCGCGCCGCGGCGTGTACCACGGCAGCCGCGTCCCGAAGCACCGGCACGTGGTCGAGGAGACGCTCGGCATCGACGCCTCACAGTCGGCGATTCTCTCGGTGCTGATGCTCCGCGGCCCGCAGACCGTGGGTGAGATCAAGCTCCGCACGGAACGGATGCACGCGTTCGCGAGCCTCGACGAGGTGGAGCGGGCGATCGACGCGATGACCACGCGCGACGAGCCCTACGTCGTGCGGCTGCCCCGCCGGCCCGGGCAGAAGGAGGAGCGCATCGCGCACCGGCTCGGCGGAGCGCCCGACACCGTCCGCGATCCGCGGCCCGCCGACGCGACAGGCGTGCCCGCTGAGGACGCCCGCGGCGCCGGGCCGTCGCGCTCCGACCGGGTGGACGCGCTGGAGGCGGAGGTCGCGGGGCTCGGCGAGCGGGTCGCCACGCTCGAGGGTCAGCTCGCGGCGTTGCGGGCCGAGCTCGGCTGACCCGGCGCGCGATCGGCCGCGGGCCGGGGCACGCTCACCCGCAGGTCCAGTGCACGTCGAGGACCTCGTCCCGGGCGCCGGCGGTGGTGCTCTGGAGGCCGCTGACGCGGAAGTGCCCGGCGCGCGCCTGGGCGTCGTCGAACGTCACCGTGCCCGACTGCGGGGCCGACAGCCGCGTGCCCGCGGTCCCCGCGACCTCGAGCACGAGGCCTTCGAGGCTCGACGCCGACGCCGGGTCGCCCAGCGTGAAGGTGGTCGCGACGGGGAGCGACGGCGCGAACCGGATGCGGGAGCCGTCGTCGCCGTTGGCGATGACGAGCACGACGAACGGCAGGCTCGGCGCGCCGCTCTGGCAGCCGTCGGGCTTGGTGAACGTGCCGCGCAGGTGGATCGAGCCGGTGAGGTCGACGTCGACCGTCGCCCGGGCGTCGTCGACGAACGGGGGAAGTGTCGTGCCGACGGCCGTGGTGGGGATCGCGGCGCTGGTCGTCGTCCGGGCCGCGGTCGTCGACGCCGGGCGCCGGGTGGTGGTCGAGTGGGCCGCGGCCTTCCCGGATCCGGAGCCCGAGCACGCGGCGACGGCGATCGTGATCGCGCACGCGGCGAGCCACCGCATGCCGTACGCCGCCCGGGTCATGCCGTCTGATCGGCGGGCCGGGCCCGTTGCTTGACCGGGATCGGGCCCGGGGCCGTAGCCTGAGCCGCCGATCACCGACCTGCGCCGGCCACCCGGGTGCGCCGGCCGCCCGACCCGAGGAGAGCCTGCGTGGATCCCGTGCTCGTGTACCACAACCCCGTCTGCAGCAACTCCCGGGGGGCGCTCGAGACCCTGGCCGGGCGCGGGATCGAGCCCGAGGTCGTGCAGTACCTGAAGACGCCGCCCGACCGGGCCGCGCTGGAGCGGATCGTCGCCGCGATCGACGATCCGCCCGCCGACCTGGTCCGCAAGGACAAGCGCTTCGGCGAGCTCGGACTCGACGCCGACGACTACGTCACGGGCCCCGCCGTCGTCGACCTGCTGCTGGAGCACCCGGAGCTGATGCAGCGGCCGGTCGTGTTCGTCGGCGACCGCGCCGTGATCGCCCGCCCGCCGGCCAAGGTGCTCGACCTGCTCGGCGCCTGAGCGTGCGCATCGGCCTCACGCTCCCGTCCATGCTCCCGGGCGTCGACCGCACCACGCTCCTCGCGTGGTGCCGGCGCATCGACGACGGCCCGTTCGCGAGTCTGTCGATGGGCGAGCGCATCACGTACCCGAACCACGAGCTCTGGACCGTGCTGTCGGCCGCGGCCGCGGTCACCGAGCGCGTGCGCATCATCTCCACCGTCGTGCTGCTTCCGATGCACGACGCGGTGATGGTCGCCAAGCAGGCGGCCACGCTCGACGTGGTGTCCGACGGGCGCTTCACGCTCGGCGTGGGCGTCGGCGGGCGTGAGGACGACTACCGCGCGGTGGGGGCGTCGTTCGCCCGCCGCCACGCCCGCATGGACGAGCAGGTCGACGTGATGCGGCGGATCTGGGCCGGCGAGCGCCTCGACGGCCGCGCGCCCGTGGGCCCCCCGCCGGTGCAGCCGGGGGGTCCGCGGCTGCTCGTGGGCGCGATGGGGCCGAAGTCGATCGCGCGGGCCTCACACTGGGCCGACGGCCTCGCCGGATTCTCACTCGGGCCCGATGTCGACGAGTGCGACGCGACGTTCCGCCGGTGCGAGGCCGAGTGGCTCGCGGCGGGCCGCGCCGCGCGGCCGGAGCTGATCACGAGCTGTTGGATCGCGCTCGGCCCGAAGGGCCGCACGCAGCTCGACGCCTACGTCGCCGGCTACCTCGGCAACTTCGGCGACGACGTGGGCTCGTCGTTCGCCGCGCTGTGCCGGATGGACGCGGCCGGACCCCTTCGCGTCGCGATCCGCGGGCTCGCCGCCGTCGGCTGCGACGAGCTCATCCTCGTGCCCACCACCGCGGATCTGGCCGAGATCGACCGCATCGAAGCCGTGATCGCCGCGCTCCCCGAGCTCGAGGTGGCGGGCGCCCGGTGAGTCCGCGACCGTGAGCCTCGTCCCGCCGCCGGCATCCGGCCGGATCTTCGTCGCGAGCCGGCGCGTACGGCTCGGCGACGTCGCGCTCGACGGCCGCATGCGGCTCGACGCCGTGGCGCGGTTCCTGCAGGACACGGGCAACGAGGACACCGAGGACGCGGGGCTGGGCGACGGCGGCGGTTGGCTGGCGCGGCGCATGACGTTCGAGGTGACGCGCTGGCCGGTGCGCGGCGACGAGCTCACACTGGCCACGTGGTGCGGCGGGCTCGGGGCCCGTTGGGCCGAGCGGCGCACGCGCGCCACGGTGGCCACGCCGGACGGTCCCGTGGTGGCGGTCGACGCCTCGGCGCTGTGGATCCACGTCGACGTCGCGACCGGTCGGCCCGCGCCGCGCCCCGACTGGTTCGACGGCCTCTACGCCGAGGCCGCGGCCGGCCGCACCGTCAGCACGAAGCTTGTGCTCCCGGGCCCTGACGCGGCGGGCGCGCCCATCTCGACCCGGCCGTGGCCGCTGCGCAGCACCGACTTCGACGTGTTCGGCCACGTCAACAACGCGATCGCGTGGGCCGCGATCGAGGACGAGGTGGCCCGCCACGGCGACCCGGCCCGGGTCGGCGCGGCCGACGTCGAGTACCGCGGGGCGATCGAGCCCGGCGACGAGGTGGAGGTGGTGTCGACGCTGGGGGGCGGGGGCGAGCCCCGCATCTGGTTGACGGCCGGGGGCAACGTGCGCCTGGCCGCCGCGCTCAGGTGGGCGTGAGCGGCGAGATCGACCAACCCGGCAGCAGGCCGAGCTCGTCGCAGACCTCCTGGGCCTCGACGTTCTGGCCGTTGAGGTGGTCGGCGGCGCTCGTGGTGAGCCACCGGGCGACCGCGCCGATCACCTGCGGCGGCGCGCCGGTGCTGGCGTCGAAGCCGAAGTCGGCCATGTCCATGGCGATGCGCTCGGTGGCGATGAACCCGGGTTGGATGCTGAAGGCCCGGATGCCCTGGTCCTTGAGCTCGAGGGCCAGGATCCCGGCGATGCGGTGCAGCCCGCCCTTCGAGATGCCGTAGCCGAGCCCCCAGCCGCCCTCGCCCGCGGGCGCCGGCGGGTCGCCGTAGCCCGCGCCCGAGGTGATGTTGATGATCGTGCCGCCGCCCCGCTCGATCATGCCGGGCAGCACGAGCTTGGTGAGGATGAGCGGCGCGATCACGTTGGCGTCGAGGTGCTTCTCCAGCAGCTCGATCGGCGTGTCCAGGAAGCGGTCCATGTGGCCGGGACCGATGTAGCGGGCGTTGTTGACCAGCACGTCGATGCGACCCCATCGCTCCTGGGTGGTCGCGATCGCGAAGCCGAGCGACGCGGGGTCGAGGATGTCGCACGGCACCTGCAGCACCCGCTGGCCGGTGGCCTCGATGAGCCCCGCGGTCGACGCGAGGGAGCCGGGCAGCGGGCGCAGGTCCGACTTCTTCAGCGTCGACGAGTGCTCGCGCGCCTCGCCCTCCTGGACCGTGCGGGCCGCGATGGCCACGTCGAACCCCGCCTCCGCGAGCGACACCGCGATGGCCTTGCCGATGCCCCGGCTCGCGCCGGTCACGAACGCCACTTGCGAGCCCATGCTGATCCCCCCGTTGTGCGCCGCCTCGGAGCCGACACCCTACGCTCGGCGGTCATGAAGCGGCTGAAGCTCGGATTCCAGATCGGCTACTGGGGCGCGCA
>JADGOM010000169.1 GCA_017882925.1 Acidimicrobiia bacterium
CCTCGCCGACGAGATGATCGAGCTCATCGCGGGGGAGCTCGGCGCCGAGGTGCTGCTGGTCGAGCCGGGTGAAGAGGCCGAGCTCGAGCTGCAGGCGCTGCTCGGCGACGACGAGGACGAGGACGACGAGGCGCTGCTCGAATGGCGCCCGGCGATCGTCACGGTCATGGGCCACGTCGACCACGGCAAGACCACGCTGCTCGACTACCTCCGCCACGCCAACGTCGTCGCGGGCGAGGCCGGCGGCATCACGCAGCACATCGGTGCGTACCAGGTCGAGCGCAACGGCCGGGCCATCACGTTCATCGACACGCCCGGCCACGCCGCGTTCACGTCGATGCGCGCCCGCGGGGCCCGCGCCACCGACATCGTGATCCTCGTGGTCGCGGCCGACGACGGTGTGATGCCCCAGACGATCGAGGCCATCGCCCACGCCCGGGCGGCCGAGGTCCCGATCATCGTCGCGATCACCAAGATCGACCGCGACGACGCCGACACCACCCGCGTGCGTACGCAGCTGGTGGAGAACGGGCTGGTCCCCGAGGAGTACGGCGGCGACACCATCGTCAACGACGTGTCGGCCACGGCCGGGATCGGCGTCGACGAGCTGCTCGAAAGCGTCCTGCTCGTCGCCGAGCTCGAGGACCTGCGGGCCAACCCGAAGGCGCCCGCCCGGGCCTTCGTGATCGAGTCCAACATGGACTCCGGTCGGGGTCCCGTCGTCACCGCGTTGGTCGAGACCGGCACGCTCCGCGTCGGCGACACGATCGTCGCGGGTGGGGCGTGGGGCAAGGTCCGCGCGCTGTTCGACGAGCACAACGTCTCGATCGCCGAGGCGGGTCCGTCGAAGCCGGTCGAGGTGCTCGGGCTCGACGACGTCCCGCTCGCGGGCGACGAGCTGCGGGTCGCGGCGTCCGACAAGGTCGCCCGCACCGTGGCCGAGGCCCGTGCCCGCCGGCGTCGGGCCGCCAACCAGTCGCACCCGATGACCCTCGCCGGCGGTGCCCGCCTCGAGGACATCTTCGCCATGGTGCAGCGGGGCGAGGTGGCCACGCTCAACGTGATCCTGAAGGCCGACGTGCAGGGTTCGCTCGAGGCCCTCACCGAGAGCCTCCGCAAGCTCGACATCGAGAAGGAGCAGGTGCGCCTCTCCTTCGTGCACCGCGGGGTCGGCGGGATCAACGAGTCCGACGTCGACCTCGCCGCGGTGAGCAACGCCACGGTGATCGGGTTCAACGTGCGCCCCGACCGCAAGGCCCGGGAGCTCGCGGCGCTCGAAGGCGTCGAGATGCGGCTCTACGAGGTCATCTACAAGGTCCTCGAAGACGTCCAGAACGCGCTGCTCGGTCTGCTCAAGCCCGAGTACGAGGAGGTCGTCACCGGCGATGCCGAGGTCCGCGAGGTCTTCGGGGTGCCGCGGGTCGGCAAGGTCGCGGGTTGTCTCGTCCTCAACGGCGTCATCACCCGGGGCAGCAAGGTCCGGTTCCTCCGCGAGGGCACGGTCATCTGGAACGGTCAGATCGCCTCGCTCAAGCGGTTCAAGGAGGACGCCCGCGAGGTCCGCGACGGGTTCGAGTGCGGCATCGGGCTCGAGAACTTCCAGGACCTCAAGCCCGGCGACATCATCGAGACCTACGAGACCCGCGAGATCGCCCGGAAGGTCGCCACCGTCTCCTGAGCCGTCGGCCGCCGGGTCGGAGATCGCCGGCCCGAGGACCGCAAGCATCCGTACGAGCACCACGAGTCCGCCGCCCGGTTCCCGGGCGGCGGTCCGCGTCCGGCCGGATTCGGGCGGCTTTGCCCGGTCGCCCCGCGAGCGGCCAGACTGCGGCTCATGCCTGTCCATGCGCCTCATGCGCGTCATGCGCGACCACCGTCCCTGGCCCGGCGCATCCGGCGGGCCGCGACCACCGTCGCGTCGGCGGTGCTGGTCGTCGCGCTCGCCCGGGCGTCGGCCGGGGCCGCTCCCGGGCGGGCCGCGACGCCGCCGCAGCTCCACGTCGAGATCCGGGTCACCGAGCAGCGGCCGGGGCGGGGCGTGAAGGCCGGGAGCCGCCCCAGCCCGTTCCTCTACGAGTCGTTCGACGGGCTCCCGATCGTCGCCGGGTTCATCGCGTCGTCGTGCATCGCGGGCACGTGGGATCCGGGGCAGCCGGGCCTGATCTCGCCCGACGCGCAGGGTCCGGCGCCCGCCGGCTTCACCGGCCGCAGTCGCACGGTCGTTCGCACCAACCGCGCCACCGGCGAGACCGTCGCCAGCTACTACTGCACGCTGCCGGGCGCGTCGCCGTCGGCACCGCCCCTGCCACCCACGTACGCGGAGTTCTGGGCCGAGGCGACACGCGCGCTGCCCGAGCCGACGATCGGCATCGCGCCCGCCGACGTCGGCCTCACCGGGCTCGACACCTACCTCTGGTCGGTGCCCACGAGCGTCGACGAGCGGGTGTCGGTCAGCACGGGCCCGTGGACCGTGGCCGGGCACGCGGTGCTCCGTTCGTTCGAGCTCCGCGTCCTGGACGACGCCACCGGCGCGTTGGTGGCCGACCGGCTCGTGCCCCGCGCCGCCGACGGCTCGGTGCACTTCGGCGGGGCGGCCGACCCGGTGGTCCGGTGGGCGTTCCGCACGCGGGGCCGCTACCGCGTCGAGCTCGGCGCAGTCTGGTCGATCGACACCGCGACGGTCACCGGCCCCGACGTCGCGCCGACGGTGGTCCCGATGGGGACGGTGACGATCCCGGTGCAGATCGTCTACCCGGTCGACGAGGCCCGGTCCGTGATCACCGGGTGAACCGGGCGCGCGCCTCCGCCCGGAGCCGTCACAATGGGCCCATGCACGCGGCCGCCGTCTGTTTCGACCTCCACGTACCGGAGAGCCGCTCGCTCAAGGCGAAGCGGGCCGCGGTACGCCCGATCATCGACGGCCTGCGCCACCGGTTCCGGGTCTCCGTCGCCGAGGTCGACCACCACGACCGCTGGCAGCGGTGCGCGATCGGGGTCGCGGTCGTGGCCGAGAGCGACGGGCACCTCCGCGAGGTGCTCGACTCCGTGTCGCGGTTCGTCGACGCCGCGCCCGCGGTCGAGCTGCTCGACACCGAGACCACATGGATCGAGAGCTGACGTGGCGAGAGGCAAGAGTCCCCGCCGGTACCCCCGGACCGCCCGCGTCAACGAGGTCGTGCGCGAGGCGCTCGCCGAGGAGATCGAGGTGCTCTCCGACCCGCGGCTCGGCTTCATCACGCTGACCGGCGTCAACGTCGCCGCCGACCTGCGCAGCGCCACGGTCTTCTACACCGTGATCGGCGACGAGGAGCAGAAGGCGCAGACGGCCGCCGGGCTCGCGGCGGCGTCCAAGCACCTGCGGGTCGCGCTCGGCCGCGAGGTGAAGCTGAAGTACTCGCCCGAGCTCACCTTCACCGAGGATCCCGGCGTCGTGGCCGGCCGTCGGATCGAGACGGTGATCCGCGGGCTGCACGACGAGCCGGAGCCGCCCGAGCCGCCCACGCCGAAGCCGTGACGGCCCCGTCCGGGACCCGGGGGCTTCACGCGGAGCGTTCTGAGGTCCAGAATGCCTGTTCACGGCCTCGCACCCCGGGAGCGGCGCCGGCGTCGAATCCCGTTGAGCAGGTCCTCGTGAGCAACCAGTGAGCACCACCACCGGCGTCGACGACGACATCCGGGCCGCCGCCACCGCGATCGAGGGCGCGGAGCAGGTGTGCCTCGCGTGCCACGTCCATCCCGACGGCGACGCACTCGGCAGCACGCTCGGGCTGTTCCACGTCCTACGGGCCGCGGGCGCCGACGTCGTCGCGTCGTTCCCGCACCCGTTCCTCGTCGCGCCCCACTATCGGGAGCTCCCCGGCCTCGACCTCATGGTCCCGCCCGCGAGCTTCCCCGAGCACCCCGAGGTGATGGCCACCTTCGACTGCGGGTCGTTGGCCCGGCTCGGTGATCTCGGCGCCAACGCCAAGGCCGCCGACACGCTCATCGTCGTCGACCACCACGTCAGCAACGAACGCTACGGCACCATCAACGTGATCGACCCGGCCGCGGCCGCGAGCGGCGTCCTGGTCCGACGCCTCATCGGAGCCCTCGGGCTCGAGCTCACCCGAGACGCGGCGGTGTGCCTCTATGCCGCGCTCGTGTGCGACACCGGGCGCTTCCAGTACGACACCACGACGCCGGCTGTCTTCGACCTCGCGAGTGAGCTGGTCGAGTTCGACGTCCCCGTGTCCAGGCTGAGCCGTTCGCTGTTCGAGGAGCATCGCTTCGAGTACCTGCAGCTCGTGGCCGACGTCCTGCACCGCGCCGAGCTGTGCCGCGAGCAGCGCTTCGTCTGGACCGCGGTCACGCAGGCCGACGTCGCCCGGCACGGCGTCACCATCGACGAGGCCGAGGGCCTGATCGACATCCTGCGGCGCACCGCGGAGGCCGAGGTCACCTGCGTGCTCAAGGAGGAGGCCGACGGCGTGGTGCGGGTGAGCCTCCGATCGCTCGGTGACGTCGACGTGAGCGTGCTCGCGCAGGACTTCGGCGGCGGCGGCCACAAGTTCGCCGCGGGCTTCAACTCGTCGCAGCCGATCCCCGAGATCGTCGCCCGCATCCGCACCCACCTCTAGGATCGTGGAGCCCGTACGCTGCCCGCCGTGGCGACCGACGGACTCGTGGTGGTGGACAAGCCGGCCGGCTGCACGTCGCACGACGTCGTGGGGCGCCTCCGGCGCATCTACGGCCAACGGCGGATCGGCCACGCCGGCACCCTCGATCCCGACGCGACCGGCGTGCTCGTCGTGGCGCTCGGACGCGCCACGCGTCTGCTGCGCTTCGTCCAGGACTCCCGCAAGACGTACGAGGGCGTGGTCGCCTTCGGTGTCGCGACCGACACGCTCGACGCCGCGGGGGTGGTGCTGGAGCGGCGCGCGATGCCGGTGAGCCGCGACGACGTCGAGCGGGCGATGCGCCGTTTCCTCGGAACCATCGAGCAGGTGCCGCCGATGGTCTCGGCGATCAAGATCGGCGGCCGCAAGCTCTACGAGCTCGCCCGCGAGGGCCAGGAGGTCGACCGCCCCGCGCGGTCGGTGCGGATCGACCGCTTCGAACTCCTCGACTTCGAGCCCGGGTCCTACCCCCGCGCCACGGTGGTCGTCGAGTGCGGCAGCGGCACCTACATCCGTTCGCTCGCGGCCGATCTCGGGGCCGCGCTCGGGGGGCCGGCCCACCTCGCGTCGCTGCGACGTACCCGCGTCTCGAGCTTCGGGCTCGACGAGGCCGCGACGCTCGAGCAGATCGAGGCCGATCCCGCCGCGGCCGTGCTACCCCCGGTCGCGGCCACCCGCGAGCTGCTGGCGGTTCCCGTCGACGAGGCGCTGGTCGACGGCATCGGCCACGGCGCCGTCTTCCCGGCGCCGGTGATCGGTGTCGCCGACGACGCCGCCGGGCCGTTCGCCCTCGTGGCCCCGGACGGGAGCCTGCTCGCGGTCTACGAACGCCGCGGCCGGGCGCTGAAGCCCGCGGTCGTCATGGCCGCCGGCGGGTCCGGTGGCAAGGGAACGGGTGACGACGGGGCAGACTGAGCCCGTGAAGCTGCTGCGCGAGACCGCGGAGATCGCGGCCCCGGAGTCGGGGACCGTGGTCACCATCGGCGCCTACGACGGGGTCCACCGCGGCCATCAGGCGCTGCTGCGGCTGGTCCGCGAGCTGGCCTCGGCCCGGGATCTCGACGCCGCGGTGGTCACGTTCGACCGGCACCCCGCCCAGGTGGTCCGGCCCGAGAGCGCGCCGAAGCTGCTCACGAGCCTCGACCAGAAGCTCGAGCTGCTCGAGGCCACCGGCGACGTCGACGTATGCGCGCTGCTCCACTTCGACCGGGCCCGCAGCCAGGAGCCGGCCGACGACTTCGTCCGCAACGTGCTGGTGAAGCTCCTGGACGCCCGGATCGTGGTGGTGGGGGCCGACTTCCACTTCGGGTACCGGCGCTCCGGCAACGTCGCGATGCTCGAGGCCGCGGGCTCGGCGCTCGGTTTCGAGGTCATCGGGCTGGGGCTCGTGGCCGCGGGTGGCCACGACCACGAGCCGATCTCCTCGACCCGGGTGCGCGGCTGCCTCGCGGAATCCGACGTGGAGGCGGCCGCGGCCCTCCTCGGCCGGCCCCACGAGGTCCGGGGCATCGGGGGCCCGGCGGGTCCCGACCGCCCGGCCGGCCCGGCGCCGGTCCTGGTGCCCGCGGAGATCTGCCTGCCGTCGGAGGGCCGCTACCTGGGCGAGGTCGCGGGTCCCGACGGCACCGCGCACCGGGCCGAGATCACGGTGGCGAGCATCGCCCCGGCCGCGGTGCCCGGAGAGGCGCCGTCGGTCCTCGAGCTCGAGGTCCCGGCCGCGGTCGGCGGCTTCGAAGGCCTGCCGGTCTCGGTCCGTTTCGTCGACCGGGCCTGAGCCCGTCGGGCCGACCGGCCGGGCAGCTCCGGTCTCCGGCGGGGGCACACGAGACCTGCGCCATGGGCCCTGCTACCCTTGACCCCGGCTCAGGAACCGTTCCGAGCCGTTTGCGCACGTCACGAAGGTTCGAAGCTCGTCTATGCCCGATACTGCTGCAACCATCGCCGAACACCGGCTCCACGAGTCGGA
>JADGOM010000170.1 GCA_017882925.1 Acidimicrobiia bacterium
CGCGCCTGCGGGGCGACCTGGTCGTGAACAACCTGGTGGGCTACGCCGTCACCACCGGCCGGGTGCTGATGAAGAGCGACGGCACGCCGTGGCGCCCGCTCGTCCACATCGACGACATCTCGCGCGCGTTCCTCGCCGTCCTCGAGGCGCCCCGCGACCTCGTGCACGGCGAGGCGTTCAACGTGGGCTCCACCGCGGAGAACTACCAGGTGCGCGACGTCGCCGAGCTGGTCGAGGAGCTCGTCCCGAACAGCCGGGTCGAGTTCGCCGAGGGCGCGGCCCCCGACCTCCGGTGCTACCGCGTCAACTGCGACAAGATCACCGACGTGCTCGGCTTCGAGACCCGCTGGACCGTCCGCACCGGGATCGAGGAGCTCATCGAGGCGTACACCCGCTTCGGGCTCACGGTCGACGAGCTGCACGGCTCCAGGCTGATGCGCATCCAGCACGTGCGCGAGATGCTCGACGACGGCCGCCTCGGCACCGACCTCCGCTGGGCGGGGGCCCCGATCGGCGCCGGCCATGGCTGAGCGGATCCTTCCTCCCTGTCGCTCCTGCGGCGGGACGCAGCTGCGTCCGTTCCTCGACCTCGGCGTCACGCCGCTCGCCGACGCGCTGGTGAAGCCGGGCCTGCTCGACGACGACACCTTCGTGGAGGGGTTCTTCCCGCTCGAGGTCGCGTTCTGCCCCGAGTGCACGTTGGTGCAGATCCTCGAGGAGGTGCCGGCCGAGAAGCTGTTCGTGGAGAACTACCTCTACTTCTCGTCGTTCTCCGACCACCTGCTGCGCCACTCGCGCGAGCACGCCCTCGGGCTGGTCGGGTCGCGGGGCCTCGGGCCCGACAGCCTGGTCGTCGAGGTCGCGAGCAACGACGGCTACCTGCTCAAGAACTTCGCCGAGGTGGGCGTGCCCGTCCTCGGCATCGACCCCGCGCCCGAGCCGGCCGAGGCCGCGGTCGCCGCGGGCGTGCCCACGCTCCAGGACTTCTTCGGCGTGGAGCTCGCCGAGCGCCTCGTCGCCGAGGGCAAGCGGGCCGACGTCATCATCGCCAACAACGTCATGGCCCACGTCCCCGACCTCAACGGCTTCGTGGGCGGCTTCGCCACGTTGCTGAAGGACGACGGCGTGATCACGGTCGAGAACCCCTACGTGCGCGACCTGATCGAGCACGGCGAGTTCGACACCGTGTACCACGAGCACTTCTGCTACTACTCCTGCACCGCGGTCGACGCGCTCGTGCGGCGCCACGGGATGTTCCTCAACGACGTCGAGTACTTCCCCGACCTCCACGGCGGCACGCTGCGCTGGTGGATCGGCAAGCAGGAGCACGTCTCCGACACCGCGCAGCGGTTCCTCGCCGAGGAGCGCGAGCTCGGCCTCACCGGCTACGGCTACTACGCCGACTTCGCCGGTCGCGTCGAGCAGATCCGCGCCGACCTGCTGGAGCTCCTGCGCGGGCTGAAGGCGCAGGGCAAGACGATCGCGGCCTACGGCGCCGCGGCCAAGGGCAGCACGCTCGTCAACTACGTCGGCATCGACACCGACCTGGTCGACTTCGTGGTCGACCGCAACGTGCACAAGCAGGGCTTCCTGATGCCGGGCGTCCACCAGCCGATCCGGCCGGTCGAGGCCCTGCTCGAGGAGCAGCCCGACTACGTGTTGGTGCTGGCGTGGAACTTCCTCGACGAGATCGCCCGTCAGCAGTCCGAGTACCTGGCGAACGGCGGGCGCTTCATCGTCCCCGTGCCGTCGCCCGCAATCGTCTGATCCCTCGCCCCCACCGGGAGACCGTGTGACCACCGACGACATCTGCCCGGCCTGCCACCGGGCCGGCCTCGAGATCTTCCACGAGCAGTCGGGCGTGCCCGCGCACAGCGTGCTGCTCATGGACACCCGTGACACGGCCCTCGGCTACCCCACGGGCAACCTGCGGCTCGGGTGGTGCCCCCAGTGCGGGTTCATCACGAACACCGCCTTCGACGTCACCCTCAACGACTACAACCAGCAGTGCGAGGAGAGCCAGGGCTTCTCGCCCTTCTTCCGGGACTGGCTGAGCGACGTCGCCAAGCGCTTCGTCGACCGCTACGACCTCCACGACAAGACCGTGCTGGAGATCGGGTGCGGCAAGGGCGAGTTCCTCGCGCTCTGCTGCGAGCTCGGCCCCAACGCGGGGATCGGCATCGACCCGGCCTACATCCCCGGCCGGCTCGAGAGCAGCGCGCTCGACCGCATCGAGTTCATCGTCGACCTCTACTCCGAGGCCTACGCCGGGCGCCTGACCGCCGACGCGGTCGCGCACCGCCACACGCTCGAGCACATCCATCCCGTCGCCGAGCACGTGCGGATGGTGCGCGGCGCGGCGAGCGGCCGGGACGACGTCCCGTTCTTCTGGGAGCTGCCGGAGACGTTGCGCGTGCTCGAGGAGGTCGCCTTCTGGGACGTGTACTACGAGCACTGCTCGTACTTCACGCCCGGCTCGCTCGCCCGCCTCCTGCGCCAGGAGGGTTACGACCTGCTCGACCTGCGGCTCGAGTACGACGACCAGTACATCCTGCTCGAGGCCCGTACCGGCACCGGCACCGGTACCGAGCCCCTCCCGCTCGAGGACGACCTCGAGCGCACCCGGGCCGCGGTCGCCCACTTCCAGGCCCGGTACCCCGTGCGTATCGCCGAGCTCCGCGACCTGGTCGGCAACGTGCACGCGAAGGGGGGCCGGACCGTCATCTGGGGCGCCGGCTCGAAGGGCGTCGCATTCCTCACCACAATGGGCTTCGGGCTCGACCAGCTCGGGTACGCGGTCGACATCAACCCGCACAAGCAGGGCAAGTTCATGGCCGGGACCGGCCAGGAGGTCGTGAGCCCTGCGTTCCTCGCCGAGTACCGGCCCGATCTCGTGCTGGTCATGAACTCCGTCTACCTCGAGGAGATCGGCCGCATGTGCGCCGACCTCGGTGTGGATGCAAGGCTGGTCGGAGTATGAGCGCCGCCGACGCCCCCATCACCCCCACCCCACTGCCGATCTCCCCGGTCGCGGTGCGGCCGTTCGCCTTCAATCCGGACGTTCTGCATGCGGTCGCCTCCGAGCACCACGACGCCTACGTGCACGCGGCGCCGTTCCCGCACACGGTGATCGACGACCTCTTCCCGCCCGAGATCCTCGACGCGGTGCTCGACGAGTTCCCGTCCCGCGACGACGTCGAGTGGACCGTCTGGAACACGAAGAACGAGCTGAAGTTCGTGTGCTCCGACGGCCGGCAGCTCGGCCCGCAGACGCAGGCGCTGATGGCCGAGCTCAACAGCTCCGCCTTCGTCACCTTCCTCGAGCAGCTCACCGGGATCGAGCACCTGATCCCGGACCCGCACTTCCATGCCGCGGGCATCTTCGACATCCCGCAGGGCGGCTTCCTCGACATCCACGCCGACTTCAGCGCCAACGCCCGGCTGCGCCTCGACCGGCGGATCAACGTGCTCCTGTACCTCAACCATGATTGGAAAGACGAGTACAACGGCCAGCTCGAGCTGTGGAGCAACAAGCCGCGCAAGAAGGTCGAGTCGATCTCGCCGATCTTCAACCGGGTCGTCGTCTTCAACACCACGGGGCAGGCCCTGCACGGCCACCCGCTGCCGATCCAGTGCCCCGAGGGCATGAGCCGCAAGGTCCTCTCGGCCTACTACTTCACCAACGGCGGCGTGCCGCTCAAGGAGTCGATGGCGTCCCACGGGGTGCTGTTCGACGAGGAGATCGGCGAGGGCCGGTACCGTGTCAAGCGCATGGCTCGCATGTTCGTCCCGCCGATCGTGGCCGAGGCGGCCCGAGAGGTCAGGCAGCGAGTCCGCAACCACAAGGCGACGTGACCGGTTCGGGCGACCGGCCGTACCGCATCCTCCACGTCCTTCCCGATCTCGCGATCGGCGGGGGGCAGACCGTCGTCCTCGAGATCGTGCGCAACATCGACCGCACGCGCTTCGAGCCGCACGTCGCCGTGCTCGGCCCGGCGAACGACCTCGGCCGCGCCTACCGCGAGGCGGGTGCGAGCCCGGTCCGGGTCACCGACCGCCTCGCGCCACTGGGGCTCGCGCACCTGATCCGGCGGGACGACATCGACCTCGTGCACGTGCACAGCGACCCGGACCGCAAGTGGGGCCAGCTGGCCGCGTACCTCACCCGCACCCCCGTCGTCGGGCACCTGCACTCGCTCTGGGTCCACCTGGACCGGGGTGCGCCGGAGGATTCCCGGGGCTGGCGCCGGACCCGGCACCACGTGCTCGGGCGCATCCGCGACGGCATCGAGCGAGCGACCGTCCGCCATTACGTCGCCGCGTCCGACACCGCGGGCGAGGCCTTCTCGCAGCACGCGGGCGCGCCGGTCGTCACCTACCGCCCCGGGCTCGACCTCACGCGCTTCACCGGCCGGGCCTCCGACGCCACCCGCACCGCGGCGCGTGCCGCGCTCGGCGTCGACGCCGACGCCCTCGTGCTGGTGAGCGTCGGTCGGTTCGTACGGGGCAAGGGGCAGGCCCGTCTGCTCCCGGTGCTGGCCGAGGTGCTGTCCACGCGACCCGACGCCGTGCTGGTGTTCGTGGGCGACGGACCGACCCGGGTCGCGGTGGCGGCGGAGGCGGAACGGCTGGGCGTGGCCGCGTCGGTGCGCTTCACCGGGACCCGCACCGACGTTCCCGCCGTGCTGGGTGCGGCCGACGTGTTCGTCTTCGCGTCGGAGAGCGAGTCGTTCGGCATCGCGGTGCTCGAGGCGATGGCGATGTCGCTGCCGGTCGTCGCGTACCGGTTGCCGCCGCTGGAGGAGTTCGTGGTCGATGGTGAATCGGGTGTGCTCGTCGAGCCCGACGCGGTTGCCGAGTTTGCCGCCGCGGCCCTGAAGCTCGCGGACGACCCGGACGGCGCCCGGGCCATGGGACGGGACGGGCGGGTGCTGGTGGAGCACGGCTTCGACGCCACCCATTCGGTCGTCGCGCTGGAGGCGATCTACCTGCACGCGCTCGCCGGGCGCACCCCCCGCAGCTCTTGACGTTGACCCAGTCCTTGACCTGCCCGGAAGCGTTGCGTAGCAACTGGAATCACAGGCAGGTGTCGTGCCAGATCTCGAGCGCGACCAGGGTGTAGATCCGCATGCCGTCGTTGCGCCGGCCGCGTTCGTGGTCGGTGAGCAGGCGGTCGACGGCGCCGCGGTCCATCACCTGCCCCACGAAGCTGTTGGGCCCGGTGAGCAGGTCGCGGCACCAGTCCCGCAGTGAGGTGCGGAACCAGGAGTCGAGCGGCACCTTGAACCCGTGCTTCGGTCGCTCGAAGATCTGGGCGGGCAGGAGGTTCCGGGCGACCTCGCGCACGACCCACTTGGTCTGGCGGTCCCGCACCTTCACGTTCGACGGCAGGCGGAACGCGAGCTCCGCCAGGTGGAAGTCGAGGAACGGCGGGCGCAGCTCGAGCGACGCCGACATCGCAGTGCGGTCGCCGCGCTCGAGGATGTTGTCGGCGAGCCACGTGTGGCAGTCGACGTAGAGCATCCGTTGGATCACGTCGCCCCGTGCGCGGGCCCAGATCTCGGCGTAGCCACCGCGACCCTCGCTGCCGACGAGCTCGCGGCGCTCGTCGGCGACGAACGGGGCGAACCAGGTCTGGAAGCGGTCGGCTTCCGTGCGGGCGCCCGCGGCGCGCACGAGGGTACGGGGCCGGTTGGCGCCCGCCGGCAGCGCGCGCTCGAGCGCGCTCAGGGCGGGAACCCGTACCGGCGCCGGCACGAGGTCGCTCGCGTGCACGAGCTTCGCGTACTTGTACTTCGGGTAGCCGGCGAACAGCTCGTCGCTTCCCTCGCCCGAGAGCACGACCTTCACGTGCTCGCGCGCCATCGCCGCGAGCCGGGCGAACGCGATGTCGGGGGGCTCGGGGATCGGCGCGTCGAACGTGCGGGTGAGGCCGGGCCAGCCGCTGCGGAAGTCGTCGGGGGTGACGGTCACCTCGTGGTGCTCGGTGCCGAGCAGCGAGCTCACCGTGCGGGCGAACGGCAGCTCGTCGAGCGTGTCGCCCGCGAAGTTGGCCGAGAACGTCTGGATGCCCTGGCCCTCGCGCAGCTCCGACATCAGGGCCACGATCAGGCTGCTGTCGAGGCCCCCGCTCAGGTAGGCCCCGACCGGGACGTCGGCGACGAGCGCGGCCTCGACCGAGTCGCGCAGTGCGTCGCGCACGAGGCCGACGGCTTCCTGGGGCGTGATCGTGGGGTCCGCCGGCTCGGTGGGCAGCTCCCAGTAGGGCTCGTCGCGGGTGCGGCCGTCGGGGAGGACCTGGAGCCGGTGCCCGGGCAGCAGCTTCCGGATGCCGCGGAAGAGGGTGTGCGGCGCCGGCACCGAGCGGTGGGCGAGGTAGTCGCCCAGGCTGGCCTCGTCGACCTCGGGGGGCTTCGGCAGCGCGGGCAGGATCGCCTTCGGTTCCGACGCGAACACCAGCATCGTGTCGTCGACGTAGTAATGGAGCGGGAGCACGCCGAGGCGGTCGCGGAAGAGCCACAGGCTGGCGTCACGGGAGTCGGCGATCGCGTACGCGAACTGGCCCCGCAGGCGCTCGACGAACGCGGGTCCGTGCCGCAGGAAGCCCGCGAGCAGCACCTCGGTGTCGCCGTCGGTGTTCCACGGGTACTCGAGGTCGGCCCGCAGCTGGCGGTAGTTGAAGATCTCGCCGTTGAAGCAGACCTCCAGGAGGTCTCCGGTCGACGCCATCGGCTGGGGCGAGCCGGCGAGGTCGATGATCGAGAGCCGACGGTGGCCGAAGCCGGTGGTGCCGTCGGCCGAGACCCACACGCCGGAGCCGTCGGGCCCCCGGTGCTCCAACCGGTCGGCCATCGCCTGCAGCAGCCCGGGGTCGACGCGCGCGCCGTCGAACCGCCGGATGCCCACGATGCCGCACATCAGGCCCGCCCCCCGTACTCCGGGCCCGCGGTCTCGCACCGGTCGATGAGCTCGTCGGTGCGAGCGTCCCACGTGTCGCCGGCGACGACCCGGCGCCGCTCCGACGGCGTGCCCGGCCCGCCGTCGGCCAGCGCCGCCGAGACCGCGTCGACGAACGCATCGTCGGTGCGGACGATACGGATCCAGTCGGCGTAGCGGTGCGCCTCGGGGAGGTCGCGGGTGACGACCGGGATCCCGAGCGCGAGGTACTCCTTCAGCTTGATCGGGTTGGTGTACTTCGACCACTCGCTGTCGAGCCGGGGCAGGATGCCGACGTCGAAGCCGGCGCCGTAGCGGGGGATGTCGGCGTAGGGCTTGTAGCCCAGCCAGTGCACGTTGCCGTACGGCTCGAAGCGGTCCATGGAGCAGGTGGCCTCGCCGACGAGCACCAGCTGCGCGTCGGGCAGGTCGCGCGCAATGCGCTCGAGGAGGTCGAAGTCGATGACGTAGTCGTCGAGGCCGCCGAAGAAGCCGACGCGCGGGTGCGGGATCGCGGCGAGGTCGGCCGGCTCGGGCAGCCCGCCGGCCTCGTTGAAGCGCGCGACGTCGACTCCGTGATCGAAGAACACCCCGTGGCCGTTGGTCTCCGGCATCTCCTCGTCGAGCAGCGCGCTGCTCACGAAGAGGGTGACGTCGGCGTTTCGCAGCAGCTGGTGCTCCATCTCCGCGATGTAGCCCTCGTCGGCCTCGTCGAAGCTCGAGTGCTTGTCGATGCGGTTGAAGACCAACGCGCGACGGCGCATCGGCTTCACGACCTCCCACGCGGTGGGGATGGTGACGACGATGATCGGGTCGTGGATACCGAGCCACCGCTGCGCGGCCCGGACCTCCGCGCGCACGAGGACCGCGTTCAGCCTGCGGGCCCAAGGCGTGGAGTAGAAGGGGAGGATCAGCGGTGAGAGCACCGCGAAGTTCGGGGTCTCCGGGAGCGGGTGCCTCACCAGCTTCAGCGTGCTCTTGAGCTTGCGCCAGATCCGGAACATGAACTTGCTGCTGCGGCCGGGCAACGGCATCCGCATGCCGATGCTGTTGACGAGCAGCACCTTGCGGGTGCGGGCCAGGCGCGTCATCAGCTGGAGCTCGGAGTGGGCCCGGTTGTGATACCACCAGTCGACCGCGGCGAAGCACACGTATCCCGGCGGTCCGGCCGGGAGCGCCGGCTCACTGCTGGGTTGGGGGGCAACGGCCACGCGGTGACGTTCCTTCGGTTCGGCCGACCGTGCGCGCGGCGCTCGATGGCGAGGGGCCCCAATCGTAGGCGGGCTCCGGGGGCACCCAGATCCCTCGGCGTGCCGTCACGGGACCTGAAGGAAGAGCTCCACCGGCCCGCAGAACTGCTCGATCCACGCCGGGTCGAGGACCGCCCAGTCGGGCTCGCCCGTGAGGTTGGTGGTCTGGCTCGCGTACGCGGCGATGGCCGCCCGCTTCCGGTCGAGGAAGCCGTCAGTCGCGACGGCCCGGGGCCGGGCGCCGCCGAGGGCCCGGAAGGGGTCGGCCACGAGGCGGAACGCCCGGACGGGAACCGAGGCGCCCGGCGGCCGCATCGGCCACGGGCCGTCGGCCCACCACCAGATCGGGAACTCGGCCAGCTCGGTGCCGAGTCGCATCGAGGGGTGGATCTCGCGCACGATCTCGCTCGTGACCCGGTGGTCGTCGTGCCAGTCGAGGCCCGACGTGACGAGCACGTCGTCGGGGGCGAGGTCGAACAGACGGTCGGCGAGCTCATCGCGCACGCGGTTGCGGGTCGCGATCAGCGTGCCGTCGGCGACACCGAGCTGGTGCACGTGCGCGGGGGAGACCCCGAGCTCGAGCGTCGCGGCGCGTAGCTCGCGGGTGCGCAGGGCGGCGAGCTCGTCGGGCGTGATGTGCTCCGAACGGTGCGACGCCCGGCCGTCGGTCACGACGATGACGTCGACGGCGGCGCCGGCAGCGGTCTTGCGGGCGATGGTCGCGCCGCAGCCGAAGGTCTCGTCGTCGGGATGCGGCACGACCACAACGCACGACCGGGACGCGCTGCGCGCGGTGTCGTCGACGGCCCGTCGCCACAGGTGCTGGTGCCACGCGCGCCGGACCGCGGGCTTCACCTGCTGGGCCGCGGCGTGCGCGCGGTCGATCACGCGGGGGCTTCAGCGGGCGGGCGCCGCTTCAGCCGATCGAGCGGGAGCTTGATGAGGGAGTTGCCGGGCAGCAGGATCGCCGCGTAGACGGCGACCCCGGCCACGCCGCCGATCGCGAGCTGGAAGAACTCGCCGACCTGGAGCAGCGTGGCGCCGTAGGCGGCGACGAGCGCGACCGCGCCCGCGACCAGTGGCCGCACGAACGACCGGACCATCGCGAATGCGTCGATGCCGCCGGTGTGGATCGCCCACAGGACGAGCGGGAGGACGATCCCGAGTGCGACCACGAGATGGGCGACGGCCACCCCGGTGATGCCGCCGATCTCGGCCCCGATGAACAGCGCGGGCACCACCGCGACGAGCCAGGTGCCGTAGAGGAGGAACAGGTGTCGCGGCCGGCCGTCGGCCACGATGATGTCGAGCAGGGCGTTGAGCAGCACGCGCATGCCGCCGAGGATCACCAGGAGCCGGAGGACCGGGATCGCCGGGTCCCACTTGGCGCCGTAGAGGAACTGGACGATGGGTGCGGCGAGTGCGGCGATGAGCACCACCATCGGCACCGTGCCCGCGACGATGAGCGCCGTAGCCCGGCGGACCGCGTTGTCGAAGCGCTCCCGATCGTCCTGCAGACGCGCGAACCCGGCGTAGAGCACCCGGGTGAGGGTCGCCCCGATGGTGTTCTGGGGCAGGCTGCCGAGGTTGAACGCGAGCTGGTAGAAGCCGAGCTGCACCGTGCCCAGCACCCCGCCCACGACCAGGCCGTCGACGTTGACCGCGCCCTCGCGCATGAGCGCCCCGCCGGCGATCGGGCTCCCGAACCGGAGCAGGGGGCCGACGTGCGGGCGGTGCCAGCCGGGAAGGGCCCGGTGTTGGACGAGCAGGATCATGAAGACGACCGCCACCGCGTTGCTGGTCACCTGACCCCACGCGAGGGCGTACGGCCCGGCGCCCCAGAAGGCCAGGCTCACGGTCACCACGATCTGCACGACCATGCTCGAGGACTCGGAGATGGTCATCCGGTCCTGGTGGAATCCGCGGTTGAGGAACGCGACCGGCATGCTCGAGAAGCCGTCGATGAGCACCGTGAGACCCAGGACGCGCAACACGCCGGAGACCTCCGGGTTGCCGAACGCGTCCGCGAGCATCGGCGCCGTGGACAAGATCGCGATGTACCAGAGCACGCTGCTGACGAGGACGAGCGTGTAGGCGGTACGTGCCGCGTGCTCCGGGTTGTCCTCCCAGCGGATGATCGTCGGGATCAGGCCGAGCTCGTTCACCGCGATGACCAGCGTCACGATCGCGAGCGCGAGCGCGTAGGTACCGACATCCTCCACCGACAGCACGCGCAGCACGACGATGCCGGAGCCGAACGTGAAGATCCGGTTGATGACCTGGTTCAGCGCGGCGAATCGCAGCCCACGATTGACGCGTGCCCCCAGTTCGTCACCTTCGTTACCGGGTTCGACGTCGACCACGTGCGAGGTGTCCTTCAGGATGGGTTCGGCCGCGGAGGCGGCCGCGGAACGGGGACAGCGCCGGCCGCCGGGAACCCGGGGGCGACTGGAACGGCCACGGTAGTCTCGCGTGCCCAGCAGTCATCTCCCAGCGCACGCCGCGCATGCCGCGGCACCGCGGCGAAAGCGAGCGATCTGCGCGATGCCGACAACCGGAACCCGCGTCGAGGTCCGGGGCCGGTTGGGCGAGTTCGCGCCGGAGTGGGACGCGTGTCTCGATGACGGTCCGCTCCCTTCGCCGTTCCTGCGCTCGTGGTGGCTGGACGCGCTCGCCGGCGCCGACGCCCGCATCGCCTGTGTCCACGGGCCTGAAGGCTTGATCGGCGGGCTCGCGCTCCAACACGACCGGATCTTCGGGACGTCGCGGCTCCGGGTGCTGGGGCGGGACCTGACCCCCGACCACATCGATCTGGTGGCCCGGAGCGGGGCCGAAGGCCGGGTGGGCTCGGCCCTCGCCACCTGGTGCGCCCGGCCCGGGCGGCGCATCTTCGACCTCGAGGGCGTGGCGGAGGGTGCGCGGGTGCTCGATGTGCTGCCCGCTCCCACCCGGATCGACGTGGAGACGATCGCGCGGTACGAGCTGCTCCCGGAGCGCATCGACGCGTATCTCGCGCACAGGCGGCGATCCACCGGCGTGTACCTCGGTCAGGCGCAACGACGGTTGGGACGCGCAGGGATGCGCACCCGGCGTGTCCCACCGGAGGAGATGGATCGCGCCCTCGACGACCTGCAGCGGTTGCATCGACTCGCGTTCGGCGCACGCTCCCAGTTCCTCCCGCACTTCGAGCGCTTCCGGGCCGCGGCACGCGCGGGGACCCCGAGCGGGGAGTTCCGCTGCTACGAGGCGCGGATGCCCGAGGGCGTGGTGGCGATCGACGCCTGGACCCTCGTGGCCCGCCGGGCGAGCATCCTGCAACGGGGCCGGAGCCCGGCGCGGGCGGTGCGGGGCGTGGGATGGGTGGTCCTGGCGGCCGGCCTGGCCGACCTCATCGACGACGGTGCCGCGGAGTTCGACATCCTGCGGGGCACCGACGCGTGGAAGTCGGACTGGGCGGACGATGCGCGCAGGATCGTCCGGGTCCGCGCCGGCGCGGGCCGTGGGTCGTGCGCCGTTCAGCATGCGGTCAGAGCCCGTGCGCGGCTGCTCCGGACGTTGTCCCGCGAGCCGGCGGAGCCGGAGCCCCCCGGCCCGTCCTGAGACCCGGTCCGTTCGTGATGGAATGATGCCCCGGCAACGAGGCCGTGACCCTGGGAGAGAACCGCGTGAAGAGCGCCCCGCGAGTGAGCATCGGACTGCCGGTCTACAACGGCGCGAACCTCCTGTCCGCGGCGTTGGACTCGCTGCTCGCCCAGGACTTCGAGGACTTCGAGCTGCTCCTCTCCGACAACGGCTCCACCGACAGCACGCCCGAGATCTGCCGCGAGTACGCGGCGAAGGACGACCGGGTGAAGCTGCTCATGGGGCTGCGCAACGTGGGTGCGGCGCGGAACTACAACCGCACGTTCGATCTCGCGGGCGGCGAGTACTTCAAGTGGGCCGCACACGACGACCAGTACGCGCCGAGCTTCCTGCGCCGGTGCGTCGAGGCGCTCGACGCCGACGACGGTGTGGTCCTCGCGTACGCGCGCGCCACCGACATCGACGGCGAGGGCAACGACCTCGGTTCGGTCGACTTCGACATCGACGCGTTCGGGCCCGACCCGGTCCACCGCTTCGCCGAGGTGGCGATCAAGCCGCACCCCTGCTTCCAGGTGTTCGGCGTCATGCGCGCCGACGTGCTCGCGGAGACCTGCATGCACGGCTCCTACACCGGCGCCGATCGGGTGCTGCTGGCCGAGCTGGCGCTGCGCGGGCGCTTCGCCGAGATCCCCGAGCGCCTCTTCCTGCACGGCGAGCACCCGGACCGGTCGGTGAACGCCTACTACTTCGAGCACCAGCGCTACAGCTGGTTCGACCCGCGTCTGGGCAGCTCCATCGCGTTCCCGAACTGGCGGATGCTCGGTGAGTACACCCGCGCCGTGCATCGCGTACCGCTCGACGAAGCCGACAAGCTGCGGGCCTACGCGGCCATGGCCCCGTGGGTCAACCGGTTCAAGATCGAGCTCGTGCGCGATGTGGCGCGGCCGATCCGCCGCAAGCTCACGCGGGCGTGATCGCCGCGGTCGGGAGGCCCAGGAGGCGGGCGAGCTGCCGGGCCCGGGCGTCCCACGAGTGCTCGGCCGCGAACGCTTGACGCCGCTCGACGCCGCCGGGGTCGACCGGCGCGGCGATGGTGCGTACCACGGCCTCGGCGAACGCCGCGGGTTCGGTCGCGAGCACGGTGTCGGGGGCGTTCATCCACCGCAGTGAGGGCAGATCGGTCGCCACCACCGGCAGCCCGGCTGCCAGGTACTCGGGCGTCTTCAGCGGGAAGCTCGCGCGGTTGAAGCCGGTGTCGGCGTACGGGACGAGTCCCACCGCCGCGGCCCCGAGATACGCGGGCACCTCGACGTAGGGCTTGATGCCGACCCACTGGACGCCGGGCCGCGCCACCAGGGCGTCGAGCCGGGACCGGTCCTCCGGGGAGTAGTCCTCCGGGCCGACGAGCAGGAGCCGCACGCCCCGGTCCACCACCGCCTCCAGGAGGCCGAGATCGATCCGGGGCGACAGGCGGCCGGCCGAGACCGCGAACGGGGCCTCGAGGGTGATGTCGGCGGGGCGGGGGAGCGAGGGGGCGCCGGCGAAGTCGGCGGCGTCGCAGCCGTTGGGCATGAGGATGGCATCGTGGCCCCGCTCGGCCCAGTGATCGACCAGCGTGGGGGAGACCGCGACGATCAGGTCGGCCGCGTCGGCGAGCCGGGTCACCCCGCGCTCGAGCACCGCGGCGCTGATGCCGACGAGCTCCGGTTCGGCGGTGAAGTCGTCCTGGGCCCAGAAGACCCGCAGCTTCTCGTTGGCCACGCCGAACGGGTAACGGTTCGGGGCGATGGCGATGGTCGCCAGCACGTCGCCGCCGAGCGCCTTCACCGCGCGGGAGATGGCGCGCCGAAGCAGGAACTCCGTGGCGTGGGTGACCACCGGGCGGTCCTTGCCGGGCAGCACCACGGGGGTGAGCCGCACGATGTTGGGCGCGACCAGCCGCAGCCGGGGCCCATCGAGCGATTCCTTGAGGGCGGGGTTCTTCATCGCGGTGGCGTGCGAGACCGGCGGGTCGACGTAGAGGATCGGGGCGACCCGGCTCAACGGCAGCGCGAGGGGCCGGGAGCAGATCGGGTTCTCGTTCCACGCGGTGTTCGCGCAGAGCACGATCAGGTCCGACCAGTCGCCGGGGATGGCGGTCGCCGTCTTGGTCATCACCTGAACGGTATCGGCTCGCCGCGCCGCGGCTTGAAGCGCGCGGGCTGGCTTCGGCCGGCGGAGCTACTTCGACAGGGGGTCGAGGTGCGACGGTATCGGCTTGTTCGCAGTATCGACGTTGTCGGTGAAGGTCACGCCGGGAGCGAGGGTCACCGGGCCCTGGGTGGAGTTCTTGCCGAAGACGTTGCCTTCGACGGTCACGTTGGTGGGTGAGCCCCACTGCGGGGCGCTGCGGCTCTGGACGACGTACAAGGTGTAGCCGCCGCCGTCGAGATAGTTGCCGGTGATCTTCACGTCGGTGATGCGACCCTGGTCGGAGTCGACGAACACCGCGCTGTTGTTGCCCGGGCGCTCGATCCGGTTGTCGCGGATGACGACGTGCGCGCCGCCGGAGGCCTGGATGCCGTCGTTGTGCGTGTAGCCGCCGGCGCCGTTTGCCGTGCTGCCGTTCTGCGCATTGAGGTCGTGGATCCAGCAGTTCTCGATGGTGACGTTGCCGTTCGCCTTCATGCCGTCGAACGAGCGGGAGATCTCGAGGTTGCGGGCGGTGTAGTCGCTCCAGACGACCGCGGCCTCGGCGCCGCCGGCCGCGCCGATGCTGTCGACGGTCCCGTCCTCGAGCACCATGCCCTTCGTCCCCGGCTTCTGCACGATGTTGCCGGCGACGAAGTTGCGCACGGTCACGTTGTCGGCGTTGATCGAGAGTTGGCCGGTGACGTGGACGTCGGCGAGCACGGTCCCGGCCTTCGTGACGGTCATCGGCCCGACGGTCCTGATGAGGTCGGGCCGGGTGGGCCCCACGGTGAAGGTCGTGTTCGCGGCCTGCAACGACCGGCCGCCGGACGGGACGCTCGACGATCCGCCGGCCGCCGTCGACGGCGACGGGTTCGAGTCGCCGGAACCGCCGCTGACCGCGAATGCGATGACCACCGCCGCGGCGATCACGACGATCACCAAGACCGCCACCAGGGCCGTCGTCCGCCGGCGCTTCGCGCGGCGCCGGCGGGGGGCGGACGGCGGCGTCGCCCTTCCGGCCCCGTCGCTCAGTGTGATCATCGAGGCAGTCTACGGAAGTGGCGGTTCGGGGATTCCGCGGCTCCCGGGACCGGGAGCCGCAGGCCCCGGGTCACTCCCGCCGGGGCTGGATCTGGGCGCCGGCGGTGTTGGTGTTGTTGCTCCACGCCGCCCCGCCGCCCAGGACCGCGTAGTCGAACAGGTGGTCGGAGCCGAAGACGTTGTTCCGGACGTTGACGTTGGTGGGCACGCCGTACTGCGGTGCGCTGCGACTGATGATCGAGTAGAGCGTGAAGCCGCCGCCGTCGAGGTAGTTGCCCTCGATCAACACGTTGCTGATCGGGCCCTGGTCCGCGTCGATGAAGATCGCCGAGTTGAAGCCGGTGCGTTCGAAGCGCGAGTTGCGGATGGTGATGTTGGAGCCCGCCGAACTCTGCACGCCGTCGTTGTGGCTGTAGCCGCCGGCGCCGTACTGGTTGCCCTTGAACTCGTTCATGTCGTGGACCCACGAGTTCTCGATGAGGACGTTGCCCATCGCCTTCACGCCGTCGAACGTGTTGTGGACGTTCACCCGGCGGATCGTGTAGTTGGCCCACCCGAGACCGTCGCCGGTGTAGCCGGCGCCGCCGTAGATCTCGCCGTCCTCGAGCAGCATCCCGCCGTTGCCGCTCGCCTGCACGACGTTCTGGGCGCGGAAGTTGCGCAGGGTCACGTTGTTGGCGGCGATGGTGATGGTGCCGTTGACGTTGACGTTCTCGACGTCGGCGCCCGGCGTCGTGATGGTGATCGATCCCGAGTTGGCGAGGATCGCCGCGTTCGACGGGCCGACGCGGCCGAGGCCGCCCGGCGCGAGGGTCTGCAGCCCGCGCGGGTCGAACGAGAAGATGCCGCCGTCGAGCCCGACGAGCCAGTAGCCACCGCCACCGGGCGGCGCGGCGATGCCCGCGACGGACGCGCGGAGCTGCATGGTGGTCGCGGAGCCGTAGAAGGGCGCGTCGCCGTAGGTGAACACGCCGCCGTCGGAGCCGACGAGCGTGTAGCCCCGCCCGCTCGGCGTCGCGTCGAGCCCGACGATCGGCGCGGCGGGGTGCACCGACACCGCGGACCCGAGGAACGGCGCGTCGCCGAAGGTGAACACGCCACCGTCACCAGCCACGAGCCAGTAGCCGCGACCGGACGGAGTGGAGGTCATGCTGCGCACGCCGAGCAGGGTGCGCTGGGCCGGCGGGATGCCGCCGAAATACGGCGCGTCGCCGAACGTGTACATGCTCCCGTCGGATCCGAGCAGCCAGTAGCCCTGGCCCGAGCGGCTGGGCTCGATGGCGACGATCGGCGCGTGGTTCCGCACGCTGCCGAGCGCGCCGAAGAACTTCGCGTCGCCGTAGGTGAACACGCCGCCGTCGGCGGCCGCGATCCAGTAGCCGTTGCCGCTCGGTGTGGGCGCGATGTCGACGATCGGCGCGTTGATGTGCTGGGAGCCGAGCGATCCGTGGAACGACGCGTCGCCGTAGGTGAACACGCCGCCGTCCGAGCCGACGAGCCAGTAGCCCCGGCCCGTGGGTGTGGTGGCTATGCCGACGACGGGTGCGCGCAGCTTCCGTTGCGCGGCCGATCCGAAGAAGTCGATATCCGCGCGCGACGAATGGGTACGCGCGGTGGCGAGGAACCCTCCGACGAGCGCGAGGACCGCTACTAGGGCAATTGCGAACCGTGTCCCTCGGTGCAAACGCATCGAGCTCCCTCCGTTGGAGCGACCGCGCGGAAGCCCGCGCGGCGGCGACTGAATGGCGACACGCTAGGCGCGGGCGCGCGCCGAGGTGCGAATTGGTGACGCTCCGTGAGATTCGGCCGACAGGTTCCGGAACGATCGGTCCCGAAGCCGCGAGATTCGCGCGCTCCGAGGTTGCTCACGCGCTGAACCGCGCGGCAGCGGGTCACGGATCGCGCCGCGGATTGACGGCCTGACCGCTCAGGTTCACGTTGCCGGTCCACCACACGACCCCGCCGACGACGGCGTAGTCGAAGAGGTGCTCCTCGGTGAAGATGTTGTTGGTCACGATCACGCCCGTCGGCACGCCGTACTGCGGCGCGCTGCGGCTGATGATGCTGTAGAAGGTGAAGCCGCCGCCGCCGAGGTAGTTGCCGGTGACGGTGACGTTGCTGATCGGGCCCTGGTCGGCGTCGATGAAGATCGCGCTGTTGCCCGCGTTGCGCTCGAAGCGGCTGTTGCGGATGGTGATGTTCGAACCCACGGAGACCTGCACGCCGTCGTTGTGCGTGTAGCCACCGGCGCCGTAGCTCGGGTTGCCGTTGTGGAAGTTGTTGTCGTGGACCCAGCAGTTCTCGATGAGCACGTTGCCCATCGCCTTGAGGCCGTCGAGCTGGTTGTGGATGTTGAGCCGGCGCGCGGTGTAGTTCGCGAAGCCGACGCCGTCGGTGAGGTTGTTGGGGTCGTTGTTGCCGTGGATCTCACCGTCCTCGAGGTCCATGCCGGTGAACTGGCCCTGCGTCACGTCCGTCGCGCGGAAGTTCTTCACCGTGACGTTGTTCGCGGCGATCGTGATCGGGCCCTGGACGTCGACGTTGGTGACGACCGCGCCCGGGGTCGTGATCGTGAGCGGGCCGGTCGTGCGCAGCGCGCCGGGATCGGACGGCCCGACGGATCCACCACCGAGGAACAACGGGCCCGGAGCGCCGGGCGACGTACCGGTGAGGGCGAAGATCCCGCCGTCGGACGCGACCATCCAGTAGCCGTTGCCGTTGGGTGGCGCGGCGAGGCCCACCACGGGCCGCACGAGCTTCAGGTAGCCGAGCGAGCCCATGAACGGGGCGTCGCCGAAGGTGAACACGCCGCCGTCGGCCGCCGCGAGCCAGTAGCCGTGGCGGTCGGGGGTGACGCTCATCGAGACGATCGGCTGGGTCAGCTTGAGTGCACCGAGCGATCCGAGGAACGGGGCGTCGCCGAAGGTGAAGATCCCGCCGTCGCTCGCGGCGAGCCAGTAGCCGTGGCCGCTGGCCGTCGACGACATCGCCACGATGGGCTTGGTGAGCCGGAGCGAACCGAGCGATCCGAGGAACGGGGCGTCGCCGAAGGTGAAGATCCCGCCGTCGGAGGCGACCATCCAGTAGCCGTTGCCGCTGGGCGTGGTCGCGATGCCAACGATGGGCTTGGTGAGCCTCAGCGCGCCGAGCGATCCGAGGAACCGCGCGTCGCCGAAGGTGAAGATCCCACCGTCGGAGGCGACCATCCAGTAGCCGTGGCCGCTCGGGGTCGGGGCGATGCCCACGATCGGGGCGTTGAGGTGCAGCGCGCCGAGCGAGCCCAGGAAGGGGGCGTCGCCGAAGGTGAAGATCCCGCCGTCGGAGGCGACCATCCAGTAGCCGTTGCCGCTGGGCGTGGCCGCCATGCCCACCACGGGGGCGCGCAGCGGGGTCCCGCCGATCGACCCGAGGAACCGGGCGTCGGACGCCGCGGCCGCGGGGACCACCAGCGTGAGCGCCAGGAGCGCGGCTGCTCCCAGGGCGAGAACGGAGCTGAACGCGCGTCGGGCGCGACGAATCGAGCCGATCGAGTGCATGAGACCCTCCCCAAGCCCGGTTGCTCGGTAGCAGCCGGGATCTCGTGACAGAAGAGGTATCGGCGGGGTGTCGGGCCCCTTGAGGCCGAGAGACGCTCGCAGGCCGAAAGGGCCCTGAGACCCGGCTCCCGCGAGAGCCCGAGACCATTGCGGGGCCGCCGTTTGCGGCGATTCGGCTCAACCCGCGCGGGGAATCGCCCGATCACGGCTCATGGCGCAAACTTGTGGTGGCCGCGGGCTACTGTCATGCGGTCGACGGGAGTGGAGTCCCGGGAAGGTCTCACTGGCGCGCGGACGGCGTTTCGCGCGCAGAGTGCACGTCACGGACGAGGACGAACAGGGCTGATGGACAGAGGCACGGACGCACCGGGTCAGTTCGACCGACCGCTGCTCCGACTGTCTGCATACCATCCTGCCTGGGGAGATCCCCCCGAAACCCGTCGTCGTGGTCGCGCCCGGGGACGGTTCGATTCCATTTCGATGAATAGCCGCCGAAGTGCTTTCAGCAGCTCGCTGCAGGGAGTATCCTCACACTCCGTGGTCAGCGGCGGGTCGCTGACCGCTCGAATTGACGACGGGGTGCTCCACGGCCCCGTCGATCGTCGGACTGGGAGACGGCAGTGACAACTTCGAGCGAAATCGGTGCGCGCGTGCCTCGCGTCCAGCCTCGTCGTCGTTACGCGCGCAACGCCCACGCCGGCCGCAACACCCCGCAGCTCCCGGCTCCGGAGCGGGTGGGCCCCGATCGTTCGCCCTGGCTGCGCCGCCTGCTCGTCGGCCTCGACGCCCTGGCGCTGCTGATCGCCTGGGGCCTCGCGCTCCTGCTCCCGGGCATCAGCGACACCGATCTCCGCGGCCGACTGGCCCCGGCGATCGGCATCTCGGTGATCGTGACCGTGGCGTCGCTGTTCTTCGCGTCCTCGCAGCGCCTCTACCTCGCCCGGGTCTGCGTGGTCCGGGCCGAGGAGAAGGCCCGGCTGGCCCGGGTGGCCCTGTTCACCTTCATCGCCGGCCTGCTCGCCTGCCAGCTGGTCGGCTTCGACGTCTCGTACCTGCGTCTCGGCGTCGCCACCGTGCTCACCTTCCTCCTCATGGCCGGCTTCCGGCTCGGCTACCACCAGTACCTCCGGGTCTCGCGGGCCCGCGGCCGCTTCGCCCGGCCGATCCTCCTCGTGGGGGCCAACGACGAGGCCGTCGAGCTGTCGCAGCTCCTCGTCACCCACCCCGAGATCGGGATGCAGATGGTGGGCGTGGTCGGCGACCGCGCCGCCGCGGCCAAGCTCGGGATCGACCTCCCGTACGCCGGTGAGATCGACGACCTCGACCGCATCGTCGACGAGACCGGCGTGAGCGGTGTGCTGATCGTGAGCAGCGCGCTGGCCCCGCACCAGACCCGCAAGGCCATCCGCGACCTCCTCGAACGCCACGTGCACGTGCACCTCTCCACCGGCCTGCTGGGCTTCGACTACCGCCGGGTGCGGGCGCTGCCGCTGTCGCACGAGCCGCTCTTCTACGTCGAGCCGCTTTCCCTCGCCCGTTGGCAGTTCTGGATCAAGCGGGTCATCGATGTCATCGCGGCGTCGTTCGGCCTCGTCTTCGCGGCTCCGATCCTCCTCGTCGCCGGGATCGCGATCAAGCTGCAGGACCGCGGTCCGGTGATGTTCCGCCAGGTCCGGATCGGGCGCGACGGCCGGCCGTTCACGTTCTTCAAGCTGCGGACGATGCGCGTCGCCGCCGAGCAGGGCCTCTCCGAGGTCCACCACCGCAACGAGCGCAACGGCCCGTTGTTCAAGGACGTCGCCGACCCCCGCCGCACGCGCGTCGGGCGCGTCCTCGAGGCCGCGAGCCTCGACGAGCTCCCGCAGCTGATCAACGTGATCCGCGGCGACATGAGCCTCGTGGGCCCGCGTCCCGCGCTGCCGCACGAGGTCGCCCAGTTCGACGACGAGCTCCTCAGCCGTCACCGCATGCGGCCCGGCATCACCGGCCTGTGGCAGGTGGAGAGCCGCGACAACCCGTCGTTCCAGGCGTACCGCCGGCTCGACCTCTTCTACGTCGAGAACTGGTCGATCTCGCTCGACCTGGCCATCCTCTTCACCACCGGCCAGGTCGTGTTCACCCGGGCACTGCAGCGGGTGTTCAAGCGCTTCAGCCACGCGGTCGTTCCCCCGACCGAGGTGCCGTTGGTCGATCCCGCACTCGTCGGCGACGCGGTCATCGCCGGCGAGGGCTGACCGCAGACACCATGTGGTTCGGCGCGAAGCGGCGCGGTCGCGCGCGGCGGGTGCTGATCATCGTGCAGAACCTGCCGGTCCCCGACGACCGCCGGGTCTGGCTCGAGTGCCAGTCGCTGCGCGACGCCGGCATCGGCGTCTCGGTCATCTGCCCGAAGGGCGACGGCGACCCGGCGTACCAGGAGCTCGACGGCGTCCGCATCGACAAGTACGACCCGCCGGAGGCCTCGAGCGGCGTGTCGTCGTACGTCCGCGAGTTCCTCGTGTGCTGGCTCAAGACCGCCCGGCTCTCGTGGCGGGTGTGGCGCCGCGACGGCTTCTCCGTCATCCAGACGTGCAACCCGCCCGACACGTACTTCGCGCTCGCGTGGCTGTACAGGCTCGCAGGGGTGAAGTTCGTCTTCGACCAGCACGACCTGTGCCCCGAGACCTACCAGTCGCGCTTCGGCGCCGACGCCAACCCGGTGCTGCTGCGCGGGCTGCGGCTGCTGGAGCGCCTGCAGTACGCGACCGCCGACCGGGTGATCAGCACCAACGAGTCGTACCGCGGCAAGGCGATCTCGCGCGGCCACAAGCGGCCCGAAGCGGTCACCGTCGTCCGCTCCGGGCCCGACCCGAAGCGGCTGTTCCGGGGCGATCCCGATCCCGCGCTGCGTCGCGGCCACGAGCACCTGTGCGTGTACATCGGCGTGATGGGCCCCCAGGACCGCGTCGACCTGCTCGTGCTCGCGGCCGACCACATGGTCCACACCCTCGGCCGCACCGACACGCAGTTCGCCCTCCTCGGCGGCGGCGACTGCCTCGAGGAGCTGCAGGCGCAGGTGCGCGAGCTCGGGCTCGACGACCACGTCGAGTTCGTCGGCTGGGTGAAGGACGACGCGGTCACCCGCGCCTACTTCTCGACCGCCGACCTGGGGCTCGCGCCCGATCCGCGCAGCCCGCTCAACGACATCAGCACGCACAACAAGGTCATGGAGTACATGGCGTGCGAGCTGCCGGTCGTCACGTTCCCGCTCGTCGAGACCCGCGTCTCCGCGCAGGACGCGGCCTACTACGTCGAGCCCGACGAGGACCCGGTCGCGTTCGCCGACGCGGTGTGCAAGCTGCTCGACGACCCGGAGGCCCGGGCCCGGATGGGCGCGCTCGGCCGCGCCCGGGTGGTCTCGCAACTGGCCTGGGAGCACCAGGCCGCCGCCTACGTGGGCGTGTTCGAGTCGCTGCTCGCTGACGCCGGCGCGAGCGCCTCGGGCGAGGCCGCCCCGGCGGCCTGAGCCGGAGCCCCCGCCGCGCCGGTGGCGGGGCCGGCCTGGGCCTCGATGCGCCGGGCGAGCTCGCGGTCGACGCGCGTGGGGCCGTGGCGCAACGCGCGCCAGGCCTCGCGGTGCGTCTCGCCGTGGGAGAGCCGCAGGGCCTCGTTCAACGTGACCGCGGCCCAGAACACGCCCGACGCCAACGCCCCGTGGCGCTTGCGGTAGAGGCGGATCCGGTTGAGGGTCAGGAGCGTCCAGAGGCGCGGTGAAACCCCCGAGTCGCCGCCGAGGTGCGTGACGACCGCGTCGGGGACGAAGCGGACCTCCCAGCCCCGGTCGCGGACCCGGAGCGAGAAGTCGGTCTCCTCGGAGTAGAGGAAGAACGACTCGTCCCACCGGCCGACGTCGTCGAGGCAGGCGCGGGCCATCAGCATCACCGCGCCGACGGCCCAGTCGACCGGGCCCTCGTGGTCGTAGGCCGCGGGGTCGAGCTCGACCTCGCCCCAACGGGGGTGGCGGCCGGCGCGGGTGCCGCCGAGCACGGCCTCGCCGAGGGCGCGCCCGATCGTGGGCTCGCGCCGGCGGGTGTGGTCGAGGGAGCCGTCGGCGGCGCGGGTGCTCGGGACGGCCACCCCCACTCCCGGTGCGTCGAGCGCGGCGAGGAGCCGGGCCACGGATCCGGGAGCCAACCGGGCGTCGGGATTGAGGGCGAGCACGGCGTCGCTCGGGAGCGCGGCGGTGGCGGTGTTGATCCCGGCCGCGTAGCCCGCGTTGCGGCCGGGCGCGATGACGAGCGCGTCGGGCGCGTCGCGCGCGACGACTTCGAGCGTCGCGTCGCGCGAGTCGTTGTCGACGACCACGAGGCGCCAGCGCCCGACGCCGTCCATGGCCGCGGGCAGGGCGGCGATGCACTCGGGGAGGAGCGCCGCGCTGTTGTACGTGACGAGCGCGATCGTCACCGTGAGCTGGTCGCTCATGCCCCGGCGCGGACGGCCTCGGAGCCGTGGCCCGCGGCTCCGGCTTCGAGCGCGAGCCGGGTCTGGTCCTCGCGCACCATCCGCCACAGCGCGGCGGTGACGCCGAACAGCATGAACGTGAGGCCGGTGATCATCGGGAAGCTCAGCGCGTCGAACGTGGCGAAGCACACCATGATCGCGGCGAGCGACGCGGCCAGTGCCTGACCGAGCTCGCGGGTCTTCTCGTCGCGGCTGCGGTGGCGGGCGCCGCGCGCGAGTGAGATGCCGATGACGAACAGCGCGATGAGCGACAGGGTGCCGATGATGCCGGTCTCGATCGCCGACATCAGGTACTGGTTGTCGATGTAGAAGTTGGTGTTGGGGATGAACGTCTTGAAGCCCCGGCCGAACAGCGGGCTCTTGCGGATCAGGTCGAAGCCGTTGCTGTAGTCGGACTGGCGGGTCGTGATGCTGACGTCGGAGTTGGCCCGGGTGAAGAGCCCGACCATGGCGTCGAGGATGCCCGGGTAGATGATCTGCATGGCCCCGACGGCGACGCCGGCCCCGAGCAACGCACCGAGCTGACGCCGGGGCTTCCAGGTCGGGACGAGGAACAGCGCGACGACCGCCAGCCCGATCACCGACGTGCGCGACAACGAGGTGGGGATCGCGGCGAGGATCAACGCCACCGGCACCCACGGGATCCACCGGCGCTTCGTCACCGGGAAGAACGCATAGTGCAGCGCGATCGGGAGGACCGCGCACATGACGACGGCGAACTCGATCGGGTGCGCCGTGGTGCCCGCGACCCGGTTGAAGCCCGCGCGTTGCTGGATGAAGGCGGTCTGCACGAGCGTGCCCAGACCGGGCACCGCGATCTTCGACGCGAGGTCGTAGCCGGTGCTGAACTGGATCAACCCGACGATCGCGACGAAGCAGCTTCCCCAGACGGTCCACTGGAGCAGGATCTCGAGCCGCTTGCGGGAGCGGATGCCGTCGGCGGCGAGCAGGGTGAGTCCCACGCAGCCGAGCATCGTCGCGGTGCCGCGGAACGGCGCCTGCGACTCGATGGTCGGCAGCGGCCGGGCGAACGCGGCGGCGCAGCTGGCGATGATCGTCCAGCCCCAGATCACGACCCCCCAGCGCATCGGCTGCCAGCCCTTGGCCAGGCCGGAGTCGGGCATGATCCGGCCGTCGATCCAGAGCAGCAGCGCGGCCAGCCCGAGCAGGAGCGCGGGGGTGGCGGCGCCACCGAGGCTGGTGAAGACGAGCGGCGACGGGATGAGGAACAGCAGCAGGA
>JADGOM010000171.1 GCA_017882925.1 Acidimicrobiia bacterium
ACGCTGCACCACGTGCTGGCCTCGCTGGCCTGGTCGTTCGGCATCGTGATCGTGTGCGCCCCGTTCGCGGTGCGGATGTACCGCCGGGCCACCTGAGCCCGCCCCGGAGCGTCCGGACCGGGGGATGCGGGCGGCTCGCCGGAACCCCTAACGTGCGACGGCCAACCACCGTCGTGAACGAGGAGCCATCCGTGGAGCTCGAAGGCAACGTCGCCCTGGTCACCGGAGCCGCATCGGGGCTCGGCGAGGCGAGCATGCGCCGGCTCGTGGCGAGCGGCGCCCGGGTCGTCATGTGCGACCTCAACGAGGAGCGGGCGAAGGGGATCACCGACGAGCTCGGTGACAAGGTCCTGTTCGTGAAGACCGACGTCCGGTCCGAGGACGACGTCCTCGCCGCGCTCGGTGCGGCCGAGGGGATGGGCGAGCTCGTCGGCGTGGTCCACTGCGCCGGTGCCGGCATCGCGGCCCGCACCCTCGGGCGCGACGGCACGCCCCACCCGCTCGACGACTTCCGCAAGATCATCGAGCTCAACCTCGTCGGCACGTTCAACGTGTTGCGGTTGACGGCCGCGACGATGGCCCGCAACGAGCCCAACGAATCCGGCCTGCGCGGCGCGATCGTCAACACCGCGTCGATCGCGGCGTTCGAGGGCCAGATCGGCCAGATCGCCTACGGCGCGTCGAAGGCCGGCATCGTCGGCATGACGATCATCGCCGCGCGCGACCTCGCGGCCGTCGGCGTGCGCACGTGCACGATCGCGCCCGGCACGATGTTCACGCCCGTGATGGCGCTCACGCCCGAGCCGATGCGCGACCACCTGGTCGCCAGCGTCGCCGCGCCGAAGCGGATGGGCGCGCCCGAGGAGTTCGCGGCCCTCGCGCTGCACATCATCGAGAACGACTACCTCAACGGCGAGACCATCCGCCTCGACGGGGGCAACCGCTTCCCCGCCAAGTAGTCGTACCGGCCCGTGCGTTCACCAACTCCACGAGCCGGAGGCGGTGAGCGCACGGAGGGCCGGGATGGGCTCAGGCCTCGTCGGGCTGGAAGTGGCCGAGGCCGTCGGCCTTGGTCGAACGGGGCGGCCGCCAGGCGCTGCCCATGTGGCCGCCGCCGTCGGCGTAGAGCAGGTGGCCGGTGATGTACTGCCCGTCGGCGGTGGCGAGGAAGAGCGCCACGCCGCCGAGGTCCTCCTCGGGGTCGCCCATGCGCTGGAGCGGGATGTTGGCCTCGCCGATCGCCGCGGCCTCGGGTGACTTCGCCTTCCACGCCAGGTAGCCCTCCGACGCGGCGCCGGGGGCGATCGCGTTGACCGTGATGCCGTACTGGCCCCACTCGCGTGCGCCCGACCGCGTGAGCCCGAGGATCCCCGCCTTCGTCGCGTTGTAGTCGACCGAGAAGTACGCGCCGGTGTCCATGTTGAGCGAGCAGAAGTTGACGATGCGGCCGTGCTGCTGGGCCTTCATGTGCGGGAAGACGGCCTGCATCGCCCAGAAGCTCCCCCACAGGCCCGACTCGAGCGACGTCGCGAACATGGCGTCCGTCTTCTCCTCGAACGGCACCAGCTCGGTGTAGGACTGCGCGTTGTTGACGATGACGTCGACCCGGCCGTAGGTGCCGACGGTCTCGGCCACGAGGGCCTGGATCGACTCCTTGCTCCGCATGTCGGTGTGCACGAACGAGGCCTTGGCGCCGAGCTCGCCGACCTCGTCGACCGTCCGCAGGCCGAACTCGTCGCGGATGTCGGCCACCACGACCGTGGCGCCCTCGCGCGCGTAGCGCCGGGCGATCCCCTTGCCGATCCCCATGCCCGAGCCGGTGACGATGGCGACGCGGCCGTCGAGTCGATCTCCCACGATGATCCCCCCGTTCCCGGTCCCGGCCCCCTGGCCGGAACGCGTGCGAAGTATATGCGCGTGCATGAAGTTTGGTCATTTAGGATCCCGCGCCGTGCAGATTCCCGTAGAGGTAGACGAGCTCACCCCCGCCTGGTTGACCGAAGCGCTCCAGCCCAAGGCCCCGGGGGTGGAGGTCACCGGCGTCGAGGTCCTCGACGCCCACTCCGGCACCACGGGCCGGGCCCGGATCGCGGTCACGTACCGGGGCGCCCCCGGGCTGCCGCCGTCGTTCTTCGTGAAGCTCGCCCCCTTCGACCCGAAGCAGCGGACGTTCATCGAGCAGAACGGCATCGGGGTGGCCGAGGCGCGCCTCTACGCGACGGTCGGGGCCGAGCTGCCGATGCGCGTCCCGGAGATCTGGCTCGCGCACGACGACGGCACCGGCTACGTGATGATCCTCGAGGACCTGGTGCCGGCCGGCTGCAGGTTCCCCTCGGCCAAGGACCCCGATGTCGCCGAGCGCACGGTCCAGGTGGTCGAGGGGCTCGCCCGACTCCACGCGCAGTACTGGGAGAGCCCGCGCTTCGACACCGACCTCCGCTGGGTGCCCACCCGGGCCGGCTTCGGGCCCATCGACCCGAAGGGGTCGAAGAAGATGGCACGCGCGGCCGGCGGCTTCGTGCGCCGCGCGCTCGACCTGTTCGGCGACGAGATGCAGCCCGCGTTCATGGACGTGGGCACCCTCTACGTCGAGCGCACCGCCGACGTCCTCGATCTCTGGGACGAGGGTGAGCGCACGCTGATCCACGGCGATCCGCACATGGGCAACCTCTTCACCGACGGGCCCGCCATCGGCTTCCTCGACTGGGCGATGACGAGCCACTCCCCCGGCATGCGCGACGTCGCCTACTTCCTCGGCAACTCCGTGCCCACCGAGGTGCGCCGCTCGCTGCAGGACGACCTGCTCGTGCGCTATCGGGAGCTGCTGGCCGAGCACGGCGTCGAGATCGACGCGGCCACGGTGGAGGCGCAGTACCGCCTGTTCGCCGTGTACTCGTGGGTCTCGGCCACGTCGACCGCCGCGGTCGGCGACCGGTGGCAGACGGCCGCGGTCGGTCGGGGCGGCATGGCCCGCTCGACCCAGACCGTCGCCGACCTCGATTCCGCCGGCATCCTGCGGGAGCTGCTCGCATGAAGGTCGACGTGATGACCGGGGGGAAGGGGCTCAAGGAGTTCCAGCGGTTCACCGAGCTCTGCGCCGAGGTCGGGTTCTCGGGCCTCGTGGTCACCGAGTCGGGCCGCACGCCGTTCCTGCAGTGCGCGGCCGCCGCGCTCACCGATGCCGACGTCGACCTGGCCACCGGGGTCTCGGTCGCGTTCGCCCGCAGCCCGATGGTGCACGCGGTCACCGCGTGGGAGCTCGCCGACGCCACCGGCGGCCGTTTCCGGCTGGGTCTCGGCCCCCAGGTCCGGGCCCACGTGGTCCGGCGCTACGGCGCCGAGTTCGACCCGCCGGGCCCGCGCATCAAGGAGTACCTCCTCGCGGTGCGGGCGTGCTTCGCGGCGTTCCGCGGCGACGCCCCGCTCTCGTTCGAGGGCAAGCACTACAACCTGTCGCTGCTGCCGGCGATGTGGAACCCGGGGCCGTTGAGCGTGCCCGACCCTCCGCTCGACCTCGCCGCGGTCAACCCGTGGATGCTCCGCGCCGCGGGCGAGGTCGCCGACGGCGTGCACGTCCACCCGATGAACTCGATCACGTACCTCGAGGAGACGCTGCTGCCCAACCTCGAGATCGGGCGGGAGCGGGTCGGGCGCGCCGCTTCCGACTTCACCCTGTTCGTGCCGCTCTTCACCGTGGGCGGCGACACCGCGGCCGACCGGGCCGCGATGCGCGAGAACACCCGGGGCATGGTCGCCTTCTACGGCTCGACCCCCAACTACGCGTTCATCTTCGAGCAGCTGGGCCGGCCCGGCACCACCGAGGCCCTGCGTGCGTGCCAGAAGTCGGGCGACCTCGCGGGCATGGCCCGGATCATCGACGACGACCTCCTCGAGCACTTCATCGTCGAGGGCACCTGGGCCGAGCTCCCCGCACGCGTGAAGGCGCGGGTGGCCCCGCTCGCGGGCTACGACGTGCGCGTCGTCCTCTACCTCGCCGGCGGCGCGCGCGGCGAGCTGTTCCGGCGATTCGGCGGACTGGCCCGCGACCTGGCTACCGTAACTCCCTAATCCCGATCAACGAACTCGGGTATTGCGAAGGAGCAGGAATGGCGGATTCGGCGCGCATCGGTCGGACCATCGGCGAGTCCGTCCCCCACCGGCCGCCGCCGCTGCACCCGCCCACGGGCGCGCCCAACGTGGTCGTCATCGTGCTCGACGACCTCGGCTTCGGGCAGCTCGGCGCGTTCGGCTCCGACATCGCCACCCCCACGATCGACCGGCTCGCGGGCGCCGGCCTCCGCTACAACCGCTTCCACGTCACGTCGCTCTGCTCGCCGACCCGCGCCGCGCTGCTCACCGGCCGCAACCACCACGCGGTCGGCATGGGCTTCCTCTCCGACATCCCCATCGGGTTCCCCGGCTACGACGGCCGCATCCCCCGGAGCGCGGCCACCCTCCCCCGCGTGTTGCGGGACGCGGGCTACAGCACGTTCGCGGTCGGCAAGTGGCATCTCACCCCGCGTTGGGAGTTCAGCGCGTCGGGCCCGTTCGATCACTGGCCGCTCGGTCTCGGCTTCGAGCGCTACTACGGGTTCCTGGGCGGCGACACCAACCAGTACGCGCCCGAGCTCGTGTGCGACAACGGCTTCGTCGAGCAGCCGAAGGCGCCGGAGGACGGCTACCACCTCACCGAAGACCTGGCCGACCGCGCGATCCGCTTCGTGCAGGACCAGCAGCAGGCCACGCCGGGCAAGCCGTTCTTCCTGTACTTCGCCACCGGCGCGATGCACGCGCCGCACCACGTCGCGCCGGAGTGGAGCGACCTCTACCGAGGCCGGTTCGACCGGGGCTGGGAGGTGTGGCGGGAGGAGACGTTCGCGCGCCAGGTGGCGGCGGGCGTCGTGCCCGAGGGGACGGTGCTGCCCCCGCGGCCCCCGTGGGTGCCCGACTGGGAGACGCTGCCGGCGGCCGAGCAGCGGCTCTACGCCCGGATGATGGAGGTGTTCGCGGGCTTCCTCACCCACACCGACGCGCAGATCGGGCGGGTCATCGACCACCTCGAGGCGACGGGCGAGCTCGACAACACGCTGGTGCTGCTGATCTCCGACAACGGCGCGAGCGCCGAGGGCGGGCCCACCGGCTCCCTCAACGAGCACCGGTTCGTGCACGACGAGGTCGACGTGCTGGCCGACACGCTGGCGCATGTCGACGACATCGGCACCGAGCGCAGCTACAACCACTACCCGTGGGGTTGGGCCTGGGCCGGCAACACGCCGCTGCGGCTCTGGAAGCGGTTCACCTGGCTCGGGGGCGTGCGCACGCCGCTGATCGTGCACTGGCCGCGCGGCATCGAGGCGGGCGGCGAGGTGCGGAGCCAGTTCGCGCACGTCGTCGACCTCATGCCGACCGTGCTCGACGCGGTGGGCATCGCCGCGCCACCGGTCGTCGACGGGATCACGCAGCTGCCGATCGCGGGCGAGAGCCTGGTGCCGTCGTTCTCCGACGCGGCCGCGCCCGCCCGCGTCACCCAGTACTTCGAGATGCTCGGCTCGCGCGCGATCTTCCACGACGGGTGGAAGGCCACCACCGACCACGTGGGCCGGCAGCTCACGGTGGAATGGGAGGCGCTGCCCGGGAGCCATTCGTTCGACGACGACCACTGGGCCCTGTTCGACCTCGAGCACGACTTCAGCGAGGCCGAGGACGTCGCCGCGCAGCACCCCGAGCGCGTCCGCCTGCTCGAGGGGCTGTGGTGGGCCGAGGCCGGGCGCAACCAGGTGCTGCCGCTCGAGGACGAGATGATCGGCCGGTTCGGCGCGTTGATCATGAACCCGTGGGGACCGGTGCTTCGGGCCGAGTACCGGCCCGGCGGCGGGCCCGTCGCGGAGGAGGCGCTGCCGCCGCTCGGCGCGGGCTTCGACCTCTTCGTCGACGTGGAGCTCGACGACCCGGCCGCGTCGGGGATCCTCACCGCGCTGGGCGACGCCAACAACGGCTGGGCCACCTACCTGCTCGACGGGCGGCCGGTGGTGGCGTTCTCGATCCTGGGCCGCCCGCTCGAGGTGCGCGGCGCCGACGCCGTCGGGCCGGGCTCGCACCGGGTGGGCGTCAACTACGTGCGCGACGCGGCCGGCGGCGGGATCGTCCGGCTCAGCGTCGACGGCGTGGTCGTGGGTGAGGGCCACCTGGAGCACGACCTCCCGATCCGCTGGCAGATCGGCAGCGCCGGGCTCACGATCGGGCGCGACCGGGGTCTCCCCGTGACCGGCGACTACCGGCCGCCGTTCGAGTTCGCCGGCCGGATCGAGCGGGTGGTGCTCGAGAGCGTCTTCGCGCCCCGGCCGGACCCGGAGGCGGCGGTGCGCCAGGCGCTGCACCGCGAGTAGCCGCGTCGGGCGGGCGGCGGCCCGGTCGTAGCCTTCCGCGGATGCGGCCGCCGCACGAGGATCCCGAGGGTGAGGCCGTCGTCGGGGACGGCGACGCGCGGCGGGGCGCGCCCGTCGGGCGCCGGCTCTTCCTCACCCTGCTCGGGCTCGGTGGCGCGGGGGTGGTCTTCGGGCGGCAGGTGTCCGACTGGATGGAACGCGTGCTCGGCCCCATCACCGCGCGCGACGGCACCGGCCTGTCGTCGCTCCTCCCCGTCGGCCGGTTCCGCATCTACTCGGTCACCGGCGATCTCCCGAGCCGGTCGCACGCGCAGTACACGCTGAAGGTGCACGGCAAGGTCGCGACGCCGACGTCGTTCTCGTACGCCGACCTCCGGTCCATGCCGCCCACGACGCTGCACAAGGACTTCCAGTGCGTCACCGGTTGGCGCGTCCACAGCGTGGAGTGGAAGGGCGTGCGCCTGGCCGACGTCCTCGACCGCGTCGGCGTGACCGCGGAGGGGAAGGCGCTGCGCTTCACGAGCTTCGACGGTGAGTACACCGAGAGCCTCACGCTCGAGCAGGCCCGGCGGTCCGACGTGCTCGTCGCCTACGAGCTCGAGGGCGACCCGCTGTCGGGCGAGCACGGGGGCCCGGTGCGGCTCTACGTCGCGCCGATGTACGGCTACAAGTCGTGCAAGTGGCTGGAGACGATCGAGGTCACCGACCACGTGGTCCCCGGCTACTGGGAGCGCGAGGGCTACGACGTCGACGGCTGGGTCGGGCGCTCCAACGGCCGCGACGACAGCGCGACCTGATGCCGGCCGACGCCGGGGCGGGTGGCGGCGGGGCGGCCACCGACCCGATCGAGCGCTTCGACCCGCTCGAGCGCGCGGTGCACTGGACCACGGCCGCGTGCTTCGGGATCCTCATGGCCACCGGGGCCGTCCTCTACATCGGCCAGCTCGAGGTGCTCGTGGGCAACCGGGCGCTCGTGCGCACGATCCACGTCTACACCGGGCTCCTCCTCGCGGTGCCGCTGCTGGTGGGCGTGCTCCAACGCCGGGGCCGGCTGCTGCGCCGCGACCTGGGCCGGCTGTCGCGGTTCGGGCCGGGTGAGGCCCGGTGGCTGCGGCCCGGGGTCGACCGGGGCGCGATCCCGCTGGGCAAGTTCAACCCGGGGCAGAAGCTCAACGCGATGTTCCTCGGCTCCGCGATCTTCGTGATGCTCGCGACCGGCTCGATCATGCACTGGTTCATGCCGTTCTCCGACGACGTGCGCACCGGCGCGACGTTCGTGCACGACTGGTGGGCGCTCGGGATCTGGCTGTCGGTGACCGCGCACGTCTACCTCGCGACGTCCGATCCGGTGGCGCTGCGGGGCATGACGCGCGGCGTCGTCACGCGGGCGTGGGCCCGTTCGAAGCGCCCGCGCTGGTACGCCGCCATCACCGCCGACCCCGAAGCCCCCGAAGATCAAGAACGACTGCACTCGTAGCCAGCGTCAGCGGGATGATGTTGCCGACACCACGAATTCGGGGACGTCGACAAATCGAAGTGACGGATATCAGCGGAGATGGTTCAGCTATCGGCCCAGACGCCCTACGGTCTCAATCAATTCGACGGTCGAGCGAAAGCGGTGTTTCGAGTTCCTGCCTCTCCTATGAAGGTGGGCGGGCGATAGCGCCGAGGAGGCCGGTGTTGACGCCGAGCTCGGCCGCGACCTGTTCGACCATGGCGACGTCCTTGCGCAGCAACGGGCCTGACGCTTCGAGGATGATCTCCATCGTCGCTCCGCTCGCCAGCAGCTGCATCGACGCGCTGCTCCCGCTGCAGTGCACGACCGCGGCGGCGACGTTGGCGGGGTCGAGTCCGAACTCTTCGCCGATGCGGAGCGCGTCGACCGCGAGCATCAGGTTCGCGCTCATCAGCGCGTTGTTGACCAGCTTCACGATCTGGCCGTCGCCCACCGCGCCGACGTGCAGCACCGGATTGCCGTAGCTCTCGAACAGCGGCCGGCACCGCTCGAACGCGGTGACCGGTCCCGCGGCGAGCACAGTCAACACACCCTCGGCCGCCTTGCCACCGCCCCCGCTCACCGGCACGTCGAGGACCGTGATGTCCTGCTCGGCGGCGACCGCGGCCATCTCGCGGACCGTCGTCGGCGAGCCGGTCGTGTGGTTGACGATCACGCCACCTGGCCGCATGCCGGCGAGCAGCCCGTTGGGACCGAGCACGACCTCGCGGGCCTGGTCGTCGGTGAACACGCACACACAGGCGATGTCGACCCGGCTCCCGAGGTCGGCCGGTGACGCTGCGATCTCCGCGCCGAGCTCGGCGAACCGTGCGATCACCTCGGGCCGGCGGGCGTAGACGGTGAGCGGGAAGCCGGCCGCGAGGATCCGTTCGGCCATCGGGCCGCCCTGCTCGCCGACCCCGACGAAGCCGATCCGTTCGCGAGCTCCGTCGACGGTCATGGGCCGGCTACTTCGCGTCGGCTGCGGGGCCGACGCCCCACTCCGCGGCCCACTTGCCGAGGGTGTCGGTGCCCCACGGGGTGGCGAGCACGGCGTCGATGTCGATCTCCGGGTACACGGGGAAGCCGCTGAGCAGCGCGCGGATCCGGGCGCTGGCGGCCTCGAGCGCGGCGGCGTCGGTGACCTCGTACTTGGCGCCGGGCCCGCGGCTGCCGTCCTTCTTGTTGATGAGGATCGGCTGGATCGCCCGCAGCACCGAGCCCACCACGGCCGCGATCTCGCGCAGCTCGTCGGGGCCCATGCCGAGCGTGGTGACGGCCGGGGTGCCGAGCCGGAGGCCGCTGGCGTACCAGGGGCCGTTGGGGTCGAACGGCAGCGAGTTGCGGTTGAGCGTCATGTGCGCCCCGCGCAGCGCGGTCTCCGCCTGCCGGCCCGAGAGGCCGAAGCCGGAGAAGACGTCGGCGAGGACGATGTGGTTGTCGGTGCCGCCGGTGAGCACCGGCACGCCGTTGGTCAGCAGGCCGTCGGCCAGGGCCTGCGCGTTCTCGACGATGCGGGCGGCGTAGTCGCGGAACTCCGGGCGCAGGGCCTCGTCGAACGCGAGCGCCTTGGCCGCGATCACGTGCTCGAGCGGGCCGCCGAGGACGGTGGGGCAGGCCTTGTCGACGACCTCGCGGAACTCCTCGGTGCACAGGACGAGACCGCCGCGGGGGCCGCGCAGCGTCTTGTGCGTGGTCGACGTGACGACGTGCGCGTGGGCGACGGGCTCGAAGTCGCCGGTGAACACCTTGCCCGCGACCAGCCCGGCGAAGTGCGCCATGTCGACCATCAGCACCGCGCCGACCTCGTCGGCGAGCTCGCGCATCTTGGCGAAGTCGATGCGGCGGGAGTAGGCGCTGTAGCCCGCGAGGAGGATGAGCGGCCGGACCTCCTGCAGCTGCGTGCGCAGGGCGTCGAGATCGATGAGCTTGGTGTCGGGGTCGACCGTGTACGAGTGCGCGTCGAACATCCAGCTGGAGATGTTCTGGCGGTAGCCGTGGGTGAGGTGGCC
>JADGOM010000172.1 GCA_017882925.1 Acidimicrobiia bacterium
GCGGTTCCGCCCACCCTCGACGCGTGGGCCGCGGCCTTCGCGTACGAGGGCATCGCGCGCGAGATCGTCGCGCGGGTGAAGTACCGCAACGAGCGGGGAGCGATCCCGTGGCTCGCCGCGGCGATGGCGCAGGCGCTTCCGGAGCATCCGGGGCCCGGCGCCGTGGTCACCTGGGCTCCCGCGAGCGCGGGTCGCCGCCGCCGGAGCGGGTTCGACCACGGGGAGCTCCTCGCCCGGGCCGTCGCCCGCCGCCTCGATCTGCGTGCCGCCCGCCTGCTCGTCCGCGACGCCGGGCCCGCCCAGACCGGTCTCGGCCGCCACGCCCGGGCCCCGGGTCCACCGCTGCGGCCGCACGGGAGCGCCGCCCGGGGCCGATCGGTGGTCCTCGTCGACGACGTCGTCACCACCGGAGCGACCCTCGGCGCGGCAGCCGGGGCACTGCGGCGCGGCGGGGCGCTCCGAGTCGTCGCGGTCACGGCCGCGGCCACGCCGCCCCGGCGCCGGTGACCGGGTCGACGGGCCCTCCGACCTGCCTATACGCTGCGAAGATGACCGGTGCGGGCGCAGCCGCTTGACCTCGGCTGCGTGACGGTGGACATCGTCGTCAACGCACGCCACGCGGAGGTATCCCCAGCCCTGCGTGAGGCCACCCGCAAGAAGGTCGCGCACCTGGAGCGCTTCGCCTCCGACGCGCGCCTCGTCGAGGTCGAGTTCTCCGACATGGCGAGCCGTCGCAACGTCGACGCGCACACCTGCGAGATCCTGATCCACCTCAAGGGTCAGCTCGTGAAGGGCGTCGCGTCGGCGGCCGAGCAACCCGCCGCGCTCGACCTCGCGATCCAGAAGGTCACCCAGCAGATGCGCCGGCTCCACGAGCGCCGCCTCGTCGGGCGCCACGGGGGCCCGCACCGGGCCGCGCGCCTCGGCGGTACGGGTACCGGCTCGGTTGCGCAGGTGGTTCGGGGCGACGACGAAGCCGCCGACCTCGCGTTCGATCTCGAAGAGGCGGCCGAGTCCGACGGCGCGCTCGAGATCGTCCGCACCAAGCTCTTCGCGACGAAGCCGATGGACACCGAGGAGGCCGCGCTCCAGATGGAGATGCTCGGCCACGACTTCTTCCTCTTCACCAGCAGCGAGAGCGGGCGAGCCTCGGTCGTGTACCGACGGCGCGACGGACGGCTCGGCCTCATCGAGGCGACGGGCTGAGTCACGGCAGCCGTGGAACCGGTCGCTGCGGGCGCAATCGTCCGCGTGCTGCTCGTCGACGAGCACGCGCTGGTCCGTGAGGGCCTCGGTCTCGCGCTCGCGGGCGTCGACGACGTCGAGGTCGCCGGTGAGGCCGTCAACGGCGACGACGCGCTCGGCGAGGCGCTCCGCCTCCGCCCCGACGTCGTGGTCATGGACGTCCGCATGCCCGACGGCTCGGGCGCCGGCGCGATCGCCCGCATCCGCGTCGCGCTGCCCGACACGAAGGTGCTGGTGCTCACCGGTTCGCAGGACGAAGAGGACCTGTTCGACTCCGTCCGCAGCGGTGCGTCCGGCTACCTGCTGAAGGACGCGTCGGTCGACGAGGTCGCCGACGCGATCCGGGCCGTCGCCCGCGACCAGGGTGTGATCCCGCCGATGATGACGGGCAGGGTCATCGATCGGTTCGGTGCGTTGCTGCGCCGATTCCCCGACGAGTCGGGCCCCCTCACCGCTCGCGAGCTCGACGTGCTGCGGCTGGTGGTGAAGGGTCTGCCGAACCGAGAGATCGCGACCGAGCTCTTCATCTCGCCGAACACGGTGAAGAACCACATCCGCAACATCTTGGAGAAGCTCCACGTCCGTTCACGGACCGAGGCCGCCACCCTCGCGGTCCGAGAGCGGCTCCTCGACGTGGAGTGACGGAATTGGCGGCGAATTCCGTGAATTCCGCAGGCGAACGGGAATGGGAGCCTCCGCCGGTACACTTGCGCGCCGCATGAGCCTGTTCCAACGCATCCTCCACGCCGGCGAGGGCAAGAAGCTCAAGATCGTCGAATCGGTGGTGCCCGCCGTCGCCGCTTTCGAGCCGGAGATGGAGCGCCGCTCCGACGACGAGCTGCGCGCCCTCACCGCCGATTTCAAGACCCGCATCGAGCGGGGCGAAGACCTCGACGACCTGCTGCCCGAGGCGTTCGCGACCGTTCGCGAGGCCGGGCGCCGCGTGCTCGGCCAGCGCCACTTCGACGTGCAGGTGATGGGCGGTGCCGCGCTGCACTTCGGCTGGATCGCCGAGATGAAGACGGGTGAGGGCAAGACGCTCGTCTCCACCCTGCCCGCGTACCTCAACGCGCTCACCGGCCGGGGCGTGCACCTCGTCACCACGAACGACTACCTGGCGCGACGCGATGCGCAGTGGATGGGGCGCGTCCACCGGTTCCTCGGTCTCGAGGTCGGTGTGGTGTTCCCGAACGACGACCCGCCCGACGTGAAGCGCGCGCAGTACGCGGCCGACATCACCTACGGCACCAACAACGAGTTCGGCTTCGACTACCTGCGCGACAACATGTGCGAGTCGCGCGAGCAGCAGAC
>JADGOM010000173.1 GCA_017882925.1 Acidimicrobiia bacterium
AGCAGGACAAGGTCTTCGCGATCCTGCCGGTCGCGACGCAGAGCTTCCAGGGTGCGACGTACCTGGCGACCACGAAGACGCCGGTGTTCGGGTGGAACATCAACGAGGAGTGGATGAAGGGGAAGAACCTCTTCGGCCAGAGCGGCTCCCGCAGTGCGTTCGCGGAGGCGGAGACGTATCTGCCGAGCATGGCGAAGTCGGCCGGCGCCACGAAGGTCGGCATCATGGACTACGACGGCGCCGCGCAGTCGGTGCAGTGCGGTGACGGCCAGGCCGTGTCGTACAAGAAGTACGGCCTCGATCTGGTGTACCGCAGCACGGGCTTGAACTTCGGGTTCACCGACCTGTCGGGTGAGATCGCGAAGATGCGCAGCGCGGGCGTGCAGTTCATCAGCACGTGCATGGACCTCGACGGCAACGTCGCCGCGGCCAAGGCGATCCACCAGGCCGGCCTCGACGTGAAGGTCTATTCGCCGCAAGGCTACGACTCGGCGACGCCGAAGAAGTACGGCAGCGCGGTCGACGGCTTCTACTTCAGCACGGTGTTCCGTCCGTTCGAAGCGGTCGGGAGCAACGCGGCGGAGAAGCTGTACCTGGCGCAGATGAAGGCGAACAAGTACCCGGTGTCGGAGCTCACCCTGGTGGGTTGGATCAACGGGATGTTGTTCACGCAGGCGCTGAAGGATTCAGGCAAGAGCTTCACGCAGCAGAAGGTGATCGACGCGGTCAACAAGATGGGCAACTGGACCGCGGGCGGGATCCTGGCCCCGGTCGACTACACGCAGTGGCCGCGGGAGAAGGTCCGCCCGGGCTCGGTCAACTGCTCGGCGATCGTGCAGGTGCAGAAGGGCAAGTTCGTGCCGGTCTTCGGCCAGCCCGGGAAGCCGTTCGTCTGCTACCCGGCGAACCCCCTCCCCGCCACCCTCGCCACGCCGACCTACTTGTAGACCCGGCGCCACCTCGGAGGCGCAGCTCCACGCAACATCGGTTCGGTGGGTGACGGTTGGGCGGGCCCGTGCGACGCACGGGCCCGCCCTTCCCGTCGGTCGGTGCGTTCGTCGGTCCGTTCATCCGCGGTTCAGGTCGGCCGGCGCACACTCGGCTCATGTCCGTCCTCGTCGACGACCTCGCTCCGGCCCCCGAGCCGCCGGTCCCATCGGCGGCGCCGCGATCCGCGGTGACCCGCCCGGGGCTCGTCGGCCGCCTCACCCGCTGCATGGGCGTGTCGGTGGTCACGACCGTGATCAGCGTCACGACGATCCTGGTCGCCACCACCGCCCTCGGCATCGCCGCGACGCTCGCCAACATCCTCGCGACGAGCATCGCCACCGTGCCGTCGTACAGCCTCAACCGGCGCTGGACCTGGGGCCGCACCGACCGCAGCGACCCGTGGCGGGAGGTGCTGCCGTTCTGGGTCCTCGCGTTCTGCGGGCTCGTGCTCTCGACCGTGACCGTCGGGATCGCCGACGCGTGGGCGTCCCACGCGCACCTCGCGCCGATGATCCGCACCGGCTCGGTGCTCGTCGGTCATCTCGGCGGCTTCGGGTTGCTCTGGATCCTGCAGTTCGTGCTGCTCGACCGGGTGCTGTTCGCCGATCGGCGGCCGAGCCCGGCCTGAGCTCAGGTCGCCGCGGTGACCGGCGGCGCGGCGTCGGGTGCGGCCGGTCGGGCGAGCACCGCGACCGCGAACACCGCCAGGAGCGCGACCGGCACGAGCCCGCTGCCGACCCACTGCCACACCGGGGCCACCGCGTGCGGGAGGGCCCGGGCCTTGACCGCGTAGACGGCGGGGAGCAGCGCGGAGAACAGCAGGACGAGCCGATGGGGCAGCCGACCCGTCGACACCGCGGCGACCGGGATCATCCAGATCACGTACCACGGGAGCACGTACATCCCGAACACCAGGTACGCGCACAGCGCGAGGGCCACCGCCTCGGCCGGCTCGGCGTCGCGTCGCCGGCGCCAGGCCACCACCAGGACGATCGCCCCGACCAGGAGCACCGAGACGGCCGCGGCGGCGTCGGTCCAGTGCGGGTTCCAGCCGCCCGGGACCAGCCGGTTCCGCGCGCCGGCCCAGGTCAGGGGCAGGTCCCAGAGCGACGCGCGGCTGACCATGCCGCCGTTGGTGCCGATCGTCGTGACCGCGGCCCAGCCCGCGATCGCGTAGCCGAGCGCGACCGTGACCGCGGTCGCGACCGCGAAGTTGGCCGCGGCGCGCCGGCCGACGCGGTACGCGATCCACACGAGGAGGACCGGCGCGGCCAACAACGCGGTGACCTTGACCAGAGCCCCGAGCGCGACGCACACGCCGGCCGAACCCGGGCGATCGGTCGTTGCGAGCAGGGTCGCGCCCAGCAGGGCGAGCCCGACCAGCGCGTCGTTGTGACCGCCGTTGACCACGCTCACGATCACGAGCGGGTTGAGGCCGAGCAACGCGAGTGCGGCCGTGCTGCGCGTTCGCGTCCAGATCAGCCGCAGCGCGACGACGACGGCGATCGCGGCCAGGCCCTGGTGGAACAGCCGGGCCGCGAGCGCGGATCCGCCGGCCAGGAAGCTGCCGAGCGCGGCGACGGCGGTGAACACGGGACCGTAGACCGACGGCGTGTTGCGCCAACCCGTGGCCACGCGGTGGAAGAACGGATCGGTGCGGAAGTCGTTCGGGACGTGGAGGTAAGGGCTCGACGCGTGGTGCGAGACCATCCGGCCGTACATCACGTAGGACCACAGATCGAGCGAGCCCCGGGGCGGGAGCGCGACCGCGAGGAGCAGCAACCCGCCGATCGCGGCGACGAGGACGCGCGGGTCGCACCGAATGCCGCCGCGCTCGGCGCGGGCGAACGTGAACCAGGCGAGCGGCGGGAGCGCGAGCGCGGCGAACGTGACGCCGATCGGGAGTCGGCGCTCGACGACCAGCAGCAGCGCGATCCCGCCCGCGGCGGCGGCCGTCACCAGGGCGGCGCGGGCCCCGGCCGGGCGAGGTGGATCGCCGGGCCGGGACCCGCGGTGCGCCTGGTCGGGCGAGGGCTCCGGGGCGTCGCCCCGGCGCGCGGGATCCACGCCGGGCACCTGGGCGCGCCCGGTACCGAGACTCGCCGACCGGTCCATCCGGCGAGCCTCGTCCGACCCGCCTGAAAAGACGCTGAAAGTCGGGGATCTCGGGCTATGTGCCGCCGGCGATCGGGAGGACGACGGTGAACACCGCGCCGGGGGCGTTGGCGAGCGTGATCGTCCCGCCGTGTGCGACGACCACCTCGTGGGCGATCGCGAGCCCCAGGCCGGTGCCTCCGGTCTCCCGGGTCCGGGCGTCGTCGAGGCGGGTGAAGCGCTCGAAGATGCGGTCGGCCTGGTCGAGGGGCACGCCGGGGCCGTCGTCGGCGACGGTGAGGGTGGCCGCGGTCTCGTCCTCCCGCAACGTGATCGTGACGGTGGTCCGGGCGTAGCGGGCCGCGTTGTCGAGGAGGTTGCGCACGGTGCGGGTGAGCTGGTCGGGGTTGCCGACGAGCTGCGCGCCCGACACGCCGGTCGTGTCGATCTGGTGCGGGGTGCGGCTCGCGAGGCGGCGCGCCTCGCGTAGGACGATCTCGTCGAGGTCGACGGTCTCGCGGTGCGACGCGTCGGACACCGAGGCGTCGGCGGTGGCGAGGACCAGCAGGTCGTCGACCAGTCGCTGCAGGCGCACCGCGTCGTCGAGCACGTCGCGCTCGGTGGCCTGCCAGTCGGCGCCGTCGGGGTGCGCGAGGTCGACCTCGAGCTGGGCCCGGATGCCGGTGAGCGGGCTGCGGAGCTCGTGGCTCGCGTCGGCCACGAACCGGCGCTGCCGGTCGGTGGCGTTCTCGAGCCGGGCCAGCATCGCGTTCATCGTGATCGCGAGGCGGCCGATCTCGTCGGCGGTCTTCGTCTCCGGCACGCGGCGGTGGAGGTCGCCCGCGCCGATGGCCTCGACCTCGCGCCGGATCGCCTCGACCGGGTGGAGCGCCCGCCCGGTGACGACCCAGGTCGTCGCGCCGATGAGGAGCAGGATGACGGGCAGGCCGATGAGGAGGAGCTGCACCAGGTTGTCGAGGCTGTCCTCGGCCCGCTCGAGGCTGCCGGCGACGTAGACGGTGTAGGTGCCGGTGGCCGTCTGCACATTGCGGGCGACCACCCGGAACGGCGGGTCGCCGATCGGCAGGTGCTGCACGGTGGTGGCGACGTAGCCGGCGTCGCGGGGCGTCAGGTCGCTGATGGGCGCGCGGTGCAGCGCGTTGGCCGACGCTGCGACCACGTTGCCCTTGGTGTCGACGACCTGGACCAGGTTCTCGTCACCGGGGGGCACGGCCAGCGTCTTGGAGAAGGTGCCGTCGGCGATGCTGGCCGCGATGTCGCGCGAGCGCAGCCGGGCCGCGGTCTCGACCCCGCCGACCAGCGTCTTGCGCTGCTCGTGGACGAGCCACACCGCGCCGGCCAGGAGCCCGACCGCGACCACCGCGACCGCCCCGAGCGTGATGCGGACGCGCACCGTGGCGAATCGGCGCACCGCCTTCAGCCGCCGTCGGGGTCGAGGCGGTAGCCCGATCCCCGGATCATCTGGATGAGCTGGCGGTCGAAGGGATCGTCGAGCTTCTTGCGGAGGTGGCGGATGTAGACCTCGACGATGTTGGGGTCGCCCTCGAACGCGAAGTCCCACACGTTGTCGAGGATCTCCGACTTCGAGACCACGTCGCCCGCACGCCGCATCAGGAACTCGAGCACCGCGAACTCGCGCGTCGTGAGCTCGACCTCGGTGTCGCCGCGCACGCAGCGCCGGGTGGCGGGGTCGATGGTGAGGTCGCCGGCGCGGTACACGACCGTCTCCGAGCGCCCGCTGCGCCGCAGCAGGGCGCGCAGCCGGGCGAGGAGGACGACGAAGGAGAACGGCTTGGTGAGGTAGTCGTCGGCGCCGGTGTCGAGCGCCTCGGCCTGGTCGTACTCGCCGTCCTTGGCCGTGAGCATCAGGATCGGGGTCCAGTCGCCGGAGGCCCGCAGGTTCTCGCAGATCTTGAAGCCGTTGAGCCCCGGCAACATGATGTCGAGGACGATGACGTCGTAGCGGTGCTCGGTGGCCATCCAGAGGCCCTCGGTGCCGTCGAGCGCGACGTCGACGGTGAAGGCCTCGGCCTCGAGCCCGCGCCGGAGCGCGGCGGCGACCTTCTTCTCGTCCTCGACGATGAGCACCCGCACGGCCGACTCCTTCGTGTGGGCGCAGCTTCGCACCATCCGGCTGAACCCCGGTTGAAGCCCCGCCGCCCGTTGCGGGCTGCGACCGGGGGGTTCAGCCGTGATTCAGCGCTCGGCACCTAGCGTGGGCCCGTGGCCCTCGACCCGACGCGCGTCGGCACCGTCCTCGCCGCGATCGGCATCGACCCCAACCAGCTGCTCCGCAGCGCAGGAGTCGCGGGGCTGTTCGCGGTGGTGTTCGCGGAGTCGGGCATCCTGCTGGGCTTCTTCCTGCCCGGCGACTCGCTGCTCTTCACCGCCGGACTGCTCGCGGCGACGACCAACGCGCTCCCGCCGATGCCGGTGCTGCTCGTCGGGTGCTCGCTGGCCGCGGTCGCCGGCGACCAGGTGGGCTACCTCATCGGGAGCCGGTTCGGCCCCGGCATCTTCGACCGGCCCGACTCCCGGCTGTTCAAGCACGAGCACCTCACCCGGGCTGAGGCCTTCTTCGACCGTCACGGCCCGAAGACGATCGTGCTCGCGCGCTTCGTGCCCATCGTCCGCACGTTCGTCCCGGTAGTCGCGGGCGCGTCCAACATGCACTACCGGCGGTTCACGACCTACAACGTGATCGGCGGCGTGGCGTGGGCTTCGGGTGTGCTCACCCTCGGGTGGGCCCTCGGCTCGCGGTTCCCGGGCATCGGCGACTACCTCGACGTCGCCGTGGTCGTGATCGTGCTGCTCTCGCTCATCCCCATCGGCATCGAGTACCACCGGCACCGGCGCAAGGCGGCGGGCACCTCGCGCTGAGCGTTGACCCCGGCCACCCGCGCCGGTCGGCGATCTCGACCCGGTCGAACGGGAGGTGCATCGCGGCCGACAGATCGACGGGCAGCTCCTCGGGGCGTCATGTCGCGGGCTCCGGATGTTGCGGGGCGTCGCCCGGAGCGGTGAAGATCGCCGCGGTACGAGGCGACGGCCGGCAAACGGGGGGAACCGTGAATCCTGAGGACCTGATCCTGATCAGCGTCGACGACCACATCGCGGAGCCGGCCGACATGTTCGCCGCGCACGTGCCGGAGAAGTACCGGGACCAGGCGCCGCGCGTCGTGCTCGAGGCCAACGGCGTCGAGCAGTGGTACTACGGCGACGTGCGGGGCCGGAACCTCGGCCTCAACGCGGTCGCGGGCAAGCCGACGGATCACTACAACATCGACGCGAACCGCTACGACGAGATGCGTCCGGGTTGCTACGACGTGCACGAGCGCGTCCGCGACATGAGCGCCGGCGGCCAGCTCGCCGGGCTCAACTTCCCCAACTGGCCCGGGTTCTCGGGCCAGGTGCTCAGCCTGGGCAAGGATCGCGACCTCAACCTGGTGATGATCCAGGCGTACAACGACTGGCACGTCGACGAGTGGTGCGGCGCGTATCCCGACCGGTTCATCCCCTGCGGCATCGTTCCGTTGTTCGACGCGGAAGCCGCGGCCGTCGAGGTCCGCAGGCTCGCGGCGAAGGGCTGCCACGCGGTCACGTTCTCGGAGAATCCCGAGGCGCTGGGGATGCCGAGCATCCACAGCCGGCACTGGGATCCGTTGTTCGAGGCCGCGAGCGACGAGGGCACCGTGCTCTGCTGCCACGTCGGGTCGTCGTCGCGCACCGCCCACACGTCGGAGGACGCCCCGCCGAGCGTCGCGCTCGCGTTGTCGTCGGTGGCGTCGATCTTCACGATGGTGGATCTGATCTGGTGCGACGCGTTCTCCCGGTTCCCCGACCTGCGGTTCTCGCTCACCGAAGGCGACGTGGGCTGGATCCCGTACTTCCTGTGGCGCTCCGAGCACGTGCTCGACCGGCACCAGGGCTGGACCCGGCACGAGTTCGGCGCCGGCACCACTGGGCCGCGTGACGTGTTCCTCCGCAACATCCTCTGCTGCTTCATCCAGGACCCGGTCGGCATCGCCAACCTCGACTCCCTCAACGTCGACAACGTGTGTTGGGAGTCGGACTACCCCCACTCCGACGGCATCTGGCCCAACGCCCCCGAGATCGTGAGTCGGCTCATGGCCGACCTGAGCGACGACGTGGTCGACAAGATCACCCACGCCAACGCCATGCACCACTACCGCTTCGACCCGTACGCGACCCGGCCGAAGGAGCGGTGTCGGGCCGGCGCGTTGCGGGCCGAGTCGCCCGACGTCGACACCGTCACCCGGGTCGGGCGCCCGTCGGGGGAGCGCGACCTCGAGTCGTGGGCGGGCATCGCCGCCCGGGTCGCGGCCACGAACCGGGCCGCCCGCGGCGGCAGCTGAGCCGCGCCGCAGATAGCCTGCGGGGAGCGAACGGCGTACCGGACGACCATCGGGGGCACGAGCATGTCGACCAACCAGAGCAAGCGCCGGCGGGGTCTGTCGATCTTCCGGGCCGCCGACGCCGTCGACCTGATCTCCGGCGACTTCATGACGCCGGTCGAGATGACCGACGAGACGCGGGCCGAGTTCACCGAGCAGATCGCCGGCGGGTTGGGCGTGGGAGCCGCGGAGACCAAGGTCGTGCTGCGCCAGTCGGCCGACGAGGGGGGCTACAGCCTGGTGCGCCTGTACTTTCGGGCCGGGTACCCGCTGGTCCGCCACAGCCACGACGTCGACTGCCTCTACTACGTGCTCTCGGGCTCGGCGATCATGGGCAACCAGACGCTGCGCGCCGGCGACGGCTTCTTCGTCCCGGCCAACGCGCCGTACCAGTACGACGCGGGGCCCGAGGGCGTCGAGGTGCTCGAGGTCCGCCACGGCGTGTCGCAGTTCAACATGGTCATCCCCGACCAGAGCGAAGCCGCGTGGGGGGCGATGGCCGAGACGACCGCGGCCCACCGCGACCAGTGGGTCGACGCCGGCGACAGCCCCACCCTCGTCGCCAACCGCGCCACCTGACCCAGACCGGAGAATGCGTTCACTGACTCCACCTGATGTAGTCAGTGAACGCTTACCTCGGAGGGTCAGCCGAGCATGAAGACGCCGGTGTCGACGATGAGCGACTGGCCGGTGATGGCGCTCGCGTCGTCGGACGCGAGGAACAGCGCGGCCGCGGCGGTCTCCTGCGGCAACGCGACCTTCCCGAGCGGGCTGGCCTTGGCCGACTCGTCGCGGATGGACTCCCACGTGGTGCCGCGCTCGTCGGCGATGCGCTTCCAGTAGTTGAAGAGCAGGTCGGTCTGGATGCCGCCGGGCACGATGCAGTTGACCCGGATGCCGTGCGGGCCGAGCTCCTGGGCGGCCACCTTGGTGAACGTGCGGACGCCGCTCTTCGCCACCGAGTAGTGGCTCTTGCGGGGAATGCCGTTGACCGACGCGGTCGACGAGAAGTTGACGATCGCGCCCGATCTCCGCTCGAGCATGCTCTGGTTGATCACCTCACGGGTGCAGATCATCGGGCCGGTCACGACGGCCGCGATGCATGCGTTCCAGTTCTCGACCGTCTGCTCCCAGATGAACAGGTCGCGCCCGGGTTGGGATGCGTTGTTCAGCAGCACGTCGACCCGTCCGAACCGCTCGACGGTGGTCGACACGAGGTGCGCGACCGACGCCTCGTCGGTGACGTCGGCGGGCACGGCCACACATGCGCCACCCGCGGCCTCGACGATGGCCACGGTCTCGGCCAGAGGATCGGGTCGGCGACCGGTGACCACGACGGTGCCGCCCTCCGCGGCGATGAGGCCCGCCATCACCCGCCCGAGCCCCTCGCCCGCGCCGGTGATGATCACCACCTTGTCGGTGAACCGCTCGCTCATTCCGTGCTCCTCGCGTCGGGCCAGCGCGACGTCGCGACCCGCTCCCGGAAGACCCACCCGTGGTCGGTCTCCACGAGCACGTCGTAGTAGTCGCCGCCGGCGGTCGACCCGTCGGTGCTGCCCGTGAAGTGCTTGCTGCGCGACCGCACGGTGTCGCCGTCGAGCCAGATCTCGCTGTTGGTCGCGTGGTGCGCGGCGGGGTGCGGCATCTCGGTGAAGAACGCCATGATCGCCTCGATGCCTTCGAGCCGGCCGAGCCCGAAGTCGCTCAGGTCGTAGACGGCGCCGGCGGTGAACAGGGCGCGGAAGCCGTCCCAGTCGCGTGCGTCGACCAGGTGCCCGTAGCGCGCCTGCAGCTGCTGGATGCGGACGATCGCGTCGATCGGGAGGTCGGCCATCACAGCTCGGTCCTGATCCGGACGGCCTTGGTGCCGAGGTACTCCTCGAGCCGGCCGGAGCGCGAGCCGAGATCCACCGTGATCGTCATCGTGTCTCCCCCTGGACGTGCGCGACTTCGAGCCGTTCGACGCTAACCCGGGGCCCCGCACCGTGACGAGGGAGCCGGCCGTTGGTGTCGGCGGGTCGGCCGAGGCGATGATGAACGGCGATGCATGTGATGGGAGATCGCCTCCGCGTCGCGGAGCTCCAGCACGACCCGTACCCGCTCTTCGCGCAGCTGCGCCGCGACGCTCCGGTGTGGCGTCTCCCGGGCGAGGACGCGTACCTGGTGTCCACGTGGGCACTGGTCGCCGAGGCCACGGCCCGGGTCCCCGAGCTCTCGAATCACTTCCGCCACACCCTCTTCCGCCACGACGACGGCACCCTCGGCGTGCTCGCGACCGGCGGGGCCGGGCCCGACGTCTTCGCGGGCGCCGACCCGCCGGTGCACACGGCTCAGCGCCGCATCTTCTTCTCCGAGCTCGTGCAGGAGAAGCTGCGCGGGCTCGAGCCCGCGGTCGAGGCGCTCACCGACGAGTTGCTCGAGCCACTGCTGGCCGACGGGGGCGGCGATGCCGCCGTCGGGTTGGCCCACCCGCTGCCGATGCAAGTGGTCGCAGACCTGGTGATCGGCTTCCGCGACCCGGACCTCGGCCAGTTGCGGCAGTGGGTCTTCGACGGCTCGAGGCTCGCCGGCGGTTGCCTGCGCCTCGACGAGATGGCCGCGCTCAGCGGCCAGGTGGCCGGGCTGGCGTCTTGGACCGCCGGCGAGCTCGAGGTGGCGGTCGGGTCGAGTCCGCGCGGCGATGTCCTCGGCGCGGCGGCCGAGGCCGTCCGCGACGGGCGCCTCACCCGCGAGGAGGCCGCGTTCACGCTGATGGTGCTGCTCGGCGCGGGCGCGGAGACGACCACGGGGCTCATCGGCAACGCGGTCGCGATCCTCGCGGCGCGTCCCGACCTGCAGGACGAGCTGCGCGCCGACCCGGGCCAGGTCCCCGCCTACGTCGAGGAGGTGCTCCGGTTCGAGTCGCCGTTCCGGTTCCATCCCCGCACCGCGAACGGGCCGGTCGTGCTGGCCGGCGTCGAGATCCCCGACGGCGCGCTCGTCCTCCTGCTCTGGAGCTCGGCGAACCGGGACGAGGCGGTGTTCGAGGAACCCGACTCGGTGCGGCTCGATCGCGGCAACAGCCGGCTCCACGTGGGGTTCGGGCGCGGGATACACCATTGCGTCGGCGCACCGCTGGCCCGACTCGAGGCCCGCGTCGTGCTCTCCGCGCTGTTGCGGCGCACCCGGTCGTTCCGGATCGATCCGGGGCAACCGCAGCAGTGGGCCGACAGCGTGTGGATCCGCCGCCTGGAGCATCTCCCGCTCGTGATCGACCCGACCTGCAGGCCCGCCGACTGAGGCCGGGGCCTCAGACCACCACGCTCCGGTCGAGCGCGGCCGACGGCTCGGTCGCCCGCGACCGCGGTCGAAGCTCCGTCGTCGGGGGGCCGATGGACGGGGTCGACGCCGCCAACGGGCCGGGACCCGCGAAGTCGGAGACCCGCGGCTACAAGCCGGTATTGCTGACCGACTGCCCCGCGACCTTGTGGCCGAGGAGCTTCTGGATCGCGGCCAGTCGGCGGAGGACCTCGGGCCGGGCCGGGTCGGCGCCCCGGAATCGCGTCTGGAGCAGCCGTTGCCGTTGAGCGACCTGGGCCGCTCGCTGGGCGCGCGTGACCGTGGGCGTGCCGGCCGGCATCGCGGCCCGGATCGCGGCGAGCGGGAGCACGGTCAGGGTCGGCGCGTATTCGGGGCCGAGGACGCCGGGGACCTCCTGCCACCGGCCGAAGACCGTGCCGTGGAGTTGGCCGCCGGTGTCGATCCAGTTGGGAACGCCGGGGTCCTTCGCGCTCACGACGTAGCGGATGTTGCCGTCGCTGTCGACGCGCACCTGATCGTGGTTCAGGCTGACCTGGTGGTGGACGAACTCCAGCGTGTCGAGAAACGGCGTCGCAGCCATGAAGCCCGAGTACTTGGCCTGGGGTGCGTCCTTGATGGTGACGAGGAGCGCCTGATCCGGGGCCAGGTCGTAGTTGCCGGTCAGGTTCCACTGCTGCACGTTGGTGCCCTGTTGACCCTGGGCCTGACGGGGCCCGATCAACTTGTTCGCGCCCAGCGAGGACAGCGCGACGCCCTGGTCCCGGTAGAACTGGGCCTGGAGCGTGATGCCCTGCGCGGCGTCGTCGAGCATCGTCGCGGCGAGGGCCGGCGTCATCGCGACCCGGTTCGACGTGCCCCCGCCGATCCGCGTGATCTTGATCGCCCCGCGCTTCTCGTGTTGCCAGTCCAGGAACGAGAACCGGACGAGGAGGTTGTCGGTTCCGGGTGCCAACTGCATCCAGTCGCCGGTCGCGGGGCGTTGCGCGCTCAACGTGATGGAGAACGACCCGTCGGCCGCGGGATGCAGGTCGGCAGCCGAGAAGGACCCGGTGGTCGCTCCGGCTGTCGTCCCGTATCCGGGAAGCCCGTGTGAGAACGCCTGCACGAGAAACCCGGTCGACGTCCCGCGCTTCCCCGTGATCCGGTAGGAGTCCTGGTCGGACACGCGGGTGAGGTAGTACAGGTTGTCGGGGTTGTTGAACCCGAGGCGCTCGGTGGGCCGGGGCAGGATCTCCATGAGGGGCTGCTCGGGCGTGAGGTTGAGCGCGGCGGCGAGCGAATAGTCGACGATGCCGTTGAGGAACGTGTCGCCGGCCGCC
>JADGOM010000174.1 GCA_017882925.1 Acidimicrobiia bacterium
CCTCGTCGGCGAAGAGCGAGTGGTAGCGGCCGGCGGTGAACGTCGGCGGCAGGCCCGCGAAGACCCGGCCCCCACCGTCGAGCACCGTGACCTCCGACGGCTTGCCGTGCATCGGGTCGCGCAGCTGGCCGAGCGTGCCGCCGAAGCGCTCGACGATGCCCTGCAGCCCGAGGCACACGCCGAACACCGCGACCCCGGCGTCGATCGCGACGTCGATGGTGGCCGACATCCCGAAGTCGCGCGGCCGACCCGGGCCGGGTGACAGGAGCACGAGCTGCGGCGCGAAGTCGTCGAGCAGCTTGCGCAGGTCGGCCTCGGGGAGCCCGGCCCGCACCGTCTGCACCTCGGCACCCGCCTGGGCGAGGTAGTTGGCGAGCGTGTGGACGAACGAGTCCTCGTGGTCGACGAGCAGCACGCGGGCGACGGGCTCCGGCCGCGCCACCGGCTCCCCCGGCGCCACCGCGAGCGGGTGCTCCCGCGGCCGGCGGATCGCGTCGATGAGCGCGCTCGCCTTGAGCTCGGTCTCCGACTCCTCGAGCGCGGGATCGGAGTCCATGAGCAGCGTGGCCCCGGCCCGCACCTCGGCCACGCCGTGCTTCACCCGGATCGTGCGCAGCGTCAGGCCGGTGTTGAGGTTGCCGTCGAAGCCGATGACCCCGAGCGCGCCGCCGTACCAGGCGCGGCACGAACGCTCGTGGGTCTCGATGAACCGCATGGCCCAGAGCTTCGGGGCCCCGGTCACCGTGACCGCCCACGTGTGGGTGAGGAACGCGTCGAGCGCGTCGAACTCGGGTCGCAGCATCCCCTCGACGTGGTCGACGGTGTGGATCAGCCGCGAGTACATCTCGATCTGGCGCCGCCCGATCACCCGCACGCTGCCGGGCTCGCACACGCGTGACTTGTCGTTGCGGTCGACGTCGGTGCACATCGTGAGCTCCGACGCGTCCTTGGTCGAGTTGAGCAGCTCGAGGATCGCGTCGGCGTCGCCCATCACGTCGACACCCCGCTCGATCGTGCCCGAGATGGGGCAGCTCTCGACCCGCCGGCCGTCGACCCGTACGTACATCTCGGGCGAGGCGCCCACGAGGTACTCGCCCTCGCCGAGGTTGATCAACGATCCGTAGGGCGACGGGTTGCGCTCGCGCAGTCGGCGAAACAGCTCCGACGGTGCGACCGGGCAGGGCTCGTAGAAGGTCTGTCCGGGCACGACCTCGAACAGGTCGCCGCGGGCGAACGACTTCTTGGCCTCGTCGACCAGGGCCGCGTACCCGCCGGGCTCGTGGTCGCGGGTGCGCGAGATCTCGTCGCGGCCCTCGTAGGCGACCGACGGGCCGGTGCGCTCGAGCCCCTCGGTCGAGCGCCCGCCCGCGGCGAACTCGTACTCGAAGCACAGCGCCTGGCGCCGGCTGTGGTCGACGACGGTGAGGCGGTCGGGCAGGAAGAGCACGAGGTCGCGGTGGTCGTCGGGGCGGGGCAGCACGAGGTCGACCGGCTGGAACTGGAACGCGAGGTCGTAGCCGAAGGCGCCGTAGAGCCCGAGGTGGGAGTCCTCCTCGGCGAAGAAGTGGTCGCGGACCGCCCGCAGCACCGAGAACGTTGACGGGCGCCGGCTGCGCTCCTCCTCGGTGAAGACGGCGTCCGACCGCGCGATCACGCCGCGGATCTCACGCCCGTCGTGCTCCAGCGATTCGAGGGCGTCGAGCCCCTCGAGCGCGGCCACCAGACCCGCGAGCAGCACCTCGCCCCGCTCGTTGCGCGCCGTGATCCGCACGTGGCGCCCGCGGGCCACGATCTCGAGCGGCGGGTCGACGAACCCGATGTCCCAACGGCTGTATCGGCCCGGGTACTCGTAGCTCGAGGCCAGCAGCACGCCCTGGTGGGCGTCGAGCGCGTCGACGATCGGCTCGATGGCACCGGGCACGTCGAGCTCGGTGGTCGTGCGCCGCACGTCGACGCCGCCCGCGGTCGTGAAGCGGAGCCGGCCGGGCGGGGCGTCGGTGCTCATCGTCTCCTCGGGCGGATGGTCGCGGCCGCGCCGGCCGCCGATTGCGGATGCGAGGTGGGCGGCGGCCACTCGTCCTGGAGACGACGACGCCGGTAGGCGATGGTACCCGCCGTCCTCCCCCGCCCCGGCCCGATTCCCGGCCGGGCAGGCTCGCCCCGTCCGCTCCGCCGCCGGTACGGTGCGCGCCCGGACCGGGCCGTGGAGGGAGGGGTATGGCGTTCAACCTGGCCGACCTCCTCGAGCAGGTGGCCGACGCCGGCCCCGAACGCCCCGCGATGTCCTGTGGCGACCGGCACCTCACCTTCGCCGAGCTCGACGCGCGGGCCAACCGCCTGGCCCACCACCTCGCCGGTCACGGCATCGGTCCGGGCGATCACGTCGCGCTGATGATCTACAACTCGACCGAGTACATCGAGGGCATGTTCGCCGCGTTCAAGCTCCGCGCCGTCCCGGTCAACGTCAACTACCGCTACGTCGCCGACGAGCTCCGCTACCTGCTCGACGACAGCGACTCGCGCGCCATCGTGTTCGATTCGGAGTTCGAGCCCCGCCTCGCGGCGATCGCCGACGAGCTCCCCGCGCTGCACGAGTACGTACGCGTCGGCCCACGGCGCCCCGACGGCGAGCCGCTCGACCGCGCGGTGGTCGAATACGACGCCGCCCTCGCGGCGGCGAGCCCGGCCCGCGACTTCCCCACGCGTTCGGGCGACGACCGCTACATCATCTACACGGGGGGGACCACCGGTCGGCCCAAGGGCGTCGTCTGGCGGCAGGAGGACGTGTTCTTCGCGGCGTGCGGCGGCAGCGGCACCGACGGCGTGGAGGTCGCGAGCGAGGCCGAGGTCGTGCAGAAGGCGGCCAAGAGCCGGCTCCGCGTCCTCCCGGCCGCACCGCTCATGCACGGCACCGCGCACTGGCTCACGTGGGGGACGCTGCTCGGCGGCGGCAGCATCGTGCTGTCACCCGACCACCACTTCGACCCGGTGCGGATCTGGGAGCTCGTCGCGCGGGAGCGGGCCAACCTGCTGCTCATCGTGGGCGACGCGTTCGCGCGCCCCCTCGTCGAGGCGCTCCCGCGTCTCGCGCCCGGCACCGACGTCTCGTGCTGCCGGGTCGTGATCTCGGGCGGCGCGGTGCTGTCGCCCGTCGTGAAGGCGCAGTTGCTCGCGGCCATGCCGACGCTCCTCCTGATCGACGGCGTGGGCGCGTCGGAGACGGGTGGGCAGGGCACGCTGGTGAGCGTGGCCGGCGGGGATGCGGTGTCCGGGCTGCGGTTCGCCGCGACGCCCGACACCACGGTGCTCGACGACGACCTGCGACCCACGCCGGTCGGAGTGGTCGGCAAGCTGGCCCGCCGCGGGCGCGTCCCGCTCGGCTACTACAAGGACCCCGACAAGAGCGCGGCCACGTTCCCCGTGATCGACGGCGTCCGCTGGTCGGTCCCCGGCGACCACGCCCGGCTCGAGGCCGACGGCTCCATCACCCTGCTGGGCCGCGGCTCCGCGTCGATCAACACCGGCGGAGAGAAGGTGTACCCCGACGAAGTCGAGGCCGCGCTGAAGTCACACGACGCGGTGTTCGACGCCGTGGTCGTCGGCGTGCCCGACGAACGCTGGGGGGAACGGGTGGTGGCGCTGGTCGCGCTCCGGCCCGACGCCGGCCTCGACGTCGACGCGCTCGGGGATCACCTCCGGCTCATGGTCGCGGGCTACAAGACCCCGCGGGCCTACGTCCGCGTCGACGAGGTCCTCCGCAGCGCCTCGGGCAAGCCCGACTACCGCTGGGCCCGCGCCCACGCGATCGACCGGCTCGGCCTGCCTTTCGACGGCTGACCGCGCCACCTCGCGCACCCGGGCGTCGTCGTCGGCCCGCCCGCGCGCCGCGGCTGCCAGGATGACGGGATGCCGAACCGTCTCGCCCACGAGCCGAGCCCGTACCTCCGCCAGCATGCCGACAACCCCGTCGACTGGTACCCGTGGGGCGACGAGGCGTTCGCGGCGGCGAAGGCGGGCGACCGGCCGATCCTGCTGTCGATCGGCTACAGCGCGTGCCACTGGTGCCATGTGATGGCGCACGAGAGCTTCGAGGACCCCGCGATCGCCGCGGTCATGAACGACCGCTTCGTCAACGTGAAGGTCGACCGCGAGGAGCGGCCCGACGTCGACGCGATCTACATGGACGCCACCCAGGCGATGACGGGCCGCGGGGGCTGGCCCATGACGGTGTTCCTCACCCCTGACGGCGCGCCCTTCTACGCGGGGACCTACTTCCCGAAGGCCGACGCGCACGGGATGCCCGGCTTCCGCCGCGTGCTCGACGCCATGGATCAGGTCTGGCGGGAGCGACGCGACGACGCGATCCAACAGGCCGACAACCTCGTCGGGCACATGCGGCAGGTCGCCGGTCTCGCGGCGTCGGTGGGCGGCCCTCCCGACGGTGACGACGGCCTCACGCCCGCACTCCTCGAGACCGCCCGGCTCGGGATGAAGGCGCGGTTCGATCCCCGCCTCGGCGGCTTCGGGCCGGCGCCCAAGTTCCCGCAGGCGATGACGATCGACTTCCTGGTCCGCGCCGCCGCGCTCGATCCGGCTGTCGACACGCTGGAGATGATCACCACCTCGCTCGACGCAATGGCCGCGGGCGGGATCTACGACCACGTGGGCGGCGGCTTCGCGCGCTACAGCACCGACGCGATCTGGCTCGTCCCGCACTTCGAGAAGATGCTCTACGACCAGGCCCTGCTGACGCGCGCCTACCTGCACGCGCACCTCCTGCTCGACGAGCCCCGCTACCGCACGGTCGTCGAGGAGGTGATCGCCTACGTCCTGCACGATCTCCACCATCCCGACGGCGGCTTCTACTCCGCCGAGGACGCCGACTCCGAAGGCGTGGAGGGCCGCTTCTACGTCTGGAGCCGGGCCGAGATCGACGCGGTCTGCGGCGACGACGCCGACGCGGTGATCGCGTTCTTCGGCGTCACCGACGGCGGCAACTTCGAGGGCGCCAACATCCTCTTCGCGGTCGACCGCACCGCGTCCCGGCCCGCGGCCGTGATCCGCGCGCTCCCGAAGCTCTTCGCGGCGCGGGAGCAACGCGTGCGGCCTGGCCTCGACGACAAGGTGCTCCTCGGCTGGAACGCGCTGTTCTGCCGCGTCCTCCTGGAGGCTGCGGTCGCGTTCGACCGCACCGACTGGCTCGAGGCGGCCCGCGCCAACCTGCGGTTCCTCCTCGTGTCGCTCCGGCGCCGTGACGGACGCCTCCTGCGGGCGTGGCAGGCCGAGACGCCCGAAGACCCCGACACCGGACGCGCCCGCCACCTCGCCTACAGCGAGGACTACGGCGCGCTGCTCGAGCTGCTCGTCACGTTCGCCGAGCTCGACGAGCCGGCCCGGCTCACCGACGCCCGACTCGTCGCCGACGAGCTGCTCCGCCTCTTCGCCGACCCCGGCGCGCCGGGCTTCTTCACCACGGGGTCCGACGCCGAGGCCCTGGTCGTCCGGCCGAAGGACCTCGAGGACAACGCGGTGCCCGCCGGCAACTCCCTCGCCGTCACCGGCCTCCTGCGCCTCGCCGCGCTCACGGGCGACACGCGCTACGAGGCGGCCGCCCTCGCGTCGCTCACGCCCCTGGCCCCCGTGGCCGGGGAGCACGGGGTGGGCTTCGCGTACCTGCTCGACGGCGTGGAACGGGCGGTCTACGCACCGATCGAGATCGCGATCGTCGGCGGGGCCGGCGACGAGCGCACCCGCGCCCTGCGACGCGAGGTGACCCGGAGGATCATCCCCGCGAGCGTGAGCGTCACGGCTGCGGCAGGGGGTCCCGGCCCGACTCCGCTGCTGGAGGGACGGAGCGAGGTCGACGGCGCTCCCGCCGCCTACGTGTGCGAGCGGTTCGCCTGCCGCCGGCCCGTGACCACGCCCGCCGACCTCCGGGCCGAGATCGACGCCGCACTCGCGGCCCGCCGTTGACGATGGCCCGAGTACCCGAACCCGTGGGCCTACACGTCGGTGTGGCCGAGCCCGTTCTGCAGGTTCTCCGCCATCGCCCACCCGAACACGATCACGGCTTCCCCGACGACCGGGTCGACGTCGCCCACGAGCTCCTGGGCCGCCTTGCCGCCCGTCTTCACCGCGCCGGTGTGGATGATCGCCGCCGGCTGCTTCGTGGCCGTGGTGCGGAAGGCCCGGTCGTCGTACTCGGCGTCGCAGGCGAACCGCTTGGCGAGGCGACGCCCCCAGGCGCGCTCCTCGCCGGTGGGCTGATACTTCGGCCGCGGCACGACGTCGACGAGCTGGCTCATCATGGCGTAGGCCGACGGGTGCGCCAGCCGGCCGCCGACGAGCACGTCCTCGTCCGGGAACGAGATCGCCGCCCGGCGGTAGAGCTCGCCCACCATCGACTTGAGCACCGCCGACGCCTGCTTGCCGCGCCGGACGCCGCCGAGGCCCCAGAGGATGCACGGGGTGCCCCCGATGCGCTCCAGGGAGCCGAACAGGAATCCGTGGAGCTCGTCGTCGGTGGCGAGCACGACGAGCGGGAACTTCTCGATGTGGAGATCCAGGTGCGGATCCCCCAACGGCAGTCCGACGGATGCCAGGAGTTGGCCGAACTCATCGAGCTCGGCGGGCTTGAGGGACACGGAATCTCGGGACTCGGTCTCCATGAGTGAGACATTGTGGCCGAAGTCACTACCCCGGGAAAAGTCAGGCCCCCGGAAAGCACCTCGGGTGACCGGCCGGGACACCCCGCCGGAGGGGTTCCGGACCCGTCCGCCGACCCCACCGCGGGCCGGGAAGACCGGCTCCCGCGCCGCTCCACGGCGACAGGCCGTCAGCCGTCGAGGCGCATCCGGGCCATGTCCCAATACGCCTTCATCGAGCTGATCCGGCCCGAGTCGTCGACCGAGAAGATGTCGATCGCGTCGATGACCGTCCCCGCGGCCCGGATCTCCAGGGTCACCGCGGCCTCGTCGCCGCAGACCACCACGTCGGTCGCCGAGAGCCGGATCTCGGGCGAGAGCGCGTGGACCGAGTCCCAGAAGCCGGCCCGGCCCTCCGGTCCCTCGTGCGCCGGCGTGCCGACCGGGTCGACGATCCATGCCCCATCCGACCAGAGGGCGAGGAAGGCGTCGCGGTCGTCGGTCGCATAGGCCCGCACGTACGCGTCGACCGCGTCCCGGACCTGCTCCGGAGTGGGCATCAGAGGGCCTCCTCGAGGACGGATCGAGCCTGCCGCACGCCCGGGGGCCGCCGAGCCGCTCCGGGCCGCAGAGGCCGTGTGACCGGCCACCGTAGAGGTTGCTCAGCGCCTCGGCCCGGGAAGGTCCCGGATGCCCGCGACGACGGGGGCGCACTCGACGCAGTACTCGCCGTCGGCCCGGGTGCCGGTCACGGCGATCAGGCAGACCTCGCAGTAGAAGCGGCGGCAGCGGGGGCACTCACCGGCGGCGAGGTCGCTCGGGTGGTTGCTGCACCGCTTGCCGACGATGACGTCGCGCGCGGCCCGGCCCAGCGAACGGCGGGCGGGGGCGACGAAGGCGTCGATGGCCTGCTCGACCGAACCCCCCGGGGCCGTGTTGCCGGCCCGGGTCGAGCCCGAGGCCTGCTTGCGCGCCTTGGCGACACGCTTCGCCTCACGGCGCGCCGCCCGGGCCGTCCGGCGGTCCTCCTTCTCGATCTTGCGGTCCCACAGCTCGACCTCGGCCTCGTCGCCCGTGAAGGCGGAGAACAGCTCGATCGTCGGCTCCCCGTCGACGGGCTGGTCCTCGCCCGGCAGGAGCGGGTACGACTCGGCCCCGGGCTCGGCCCCGGGCTCGGCGACCATGCTCTCGAGCTCGGAGACCGACGGCTGACTGAAGGCGCCCAGGGGGATCTCGGTCTCGCCCTCGTCGACGAACGGGTTCCTCGCCAGGCCCGGGTCCGTGAGGTCGGCGAACGCGTTGGCCACGTCGTACGTGCCCGCGTTGTCGAACTCGATCTCGGCGTCAGGCGTATCCACGTCGAC
>JADGOM010000175.1 GCA_017882925.1 Acidimicrobiia bacterium
CTGCGGGTGCCGTTCACCACGCTCGGCGTCGCGCCGGAAGCTGCGAGCAGTTGGCTGCTGCCCGAGATCATGGGACGCCAGCGCGCCGCGCACGCGCTCTTCACGTCGGCGTGGATCTCCGCCCAGGAAGCCGTCGACTCGGGGATCGCCTGGAAGGCCGTTCCGGCGGCCGAGCTGATGGACGAGACGCTCGCGATGGCACGTGAGATCGCGGCGATGCCCATCACCTCGCTGGTCGAGACCAAGCGGCTGCTGATCGCGCCGCGCCTCGACGCGGTCGACGCGGCGCGGTCCCGGGAGGACCAGGCCTTCGCCCGTCTGGTCGGCGCCCCGGCCAACGTCGAGGCGGTCACCGCGTTCATGGAGAAGCGAGCGCCCGACTTCCGCAACCTGCCACCCGCCTAGTGGCCGAAGACAGCCGCGGCGCGATCGCGGCGGCCTTCGCCGCCAACCTCGGCATCGCGATCGCGAAGTTCGTCGCGTTCGCATTCACCGGCGCGGCATCGATGCTCGCGGAGGCGATCCACTCGCTCGCCGACACCGGCAACCAGCTGCTCCTCGTGGTGGGCGGCAAGCGCGCGCAGCGCGCCCCCGACGAACAGCACGAGTTCGGCCACGGCTCCGAGCGCTACTTCTACGCCTTCGTCGTCGCGCTGGTCCTGTTCTCGCTCGGCTCCCTGTTCGCGATCGTCGAGGGCGTCGACCGCTACCTCCACCCGGGCTCGGTGGGGAACCCGTTCTGGGCCTACGTCGTGCTCGCGATCTCGATCCTGCTCGAGGGCTTCTCGCTGCGCACCGCGATGAAGGAGGCCCGTCCCCGAAAGCGCCAGCTGTCGTGGCCGTCGTTCATCCGCAAGACCAAGAGCCCCGAGCTCTCGGTGCTGCTCCTCGAGGACAGCGGCGCGCTGTGCGGGCTCCTGTTCGCCGTCATCGGCGTCACCGCGGCGCAGGTCACCGACGACGCCCGGTGGGACGCGCTCGGCAGCGTGGCCATCGGCGTGCTCCTCGGGTTCATCGCGTTCGTGCTCGCGGTCGAGATGAAGAGCCTGCTGATCGGCGAGTCGGCGAGCCGGCCCAACGCCGCCGCGATCCGGGCCGCGATCGAGGGCTGTCCGGAGGTCCGGCGCATCATCCACCTCCGCACGCTCCACCTCGGGCCGGACGAGCTGCTCGTGGCCGCGAAGCTCGACTTCGAGAGCCGCTCCTACGAGCACCTCGCGCGCGAGATCGACCGGGTGGAGGTGGCGATCCGCGCCGCGGTGCCCATCGCGACGGTCATCTACCTCGAGCCCGACCTCTACCGAGCCCCACTCGTGGGCGACGACAACACGTCCGGAGGCTCCCCGGCCCCGACCGACGGCTGAGCGGCCGGATGGAGCGCGGGCGCGCAGTCGGTTGCTAGCGTGCTGCGCATGGGAAAAGGCGGTCGGAAGAAGGGCTCGCGTCACCTCCCGAAGGTGGGCACGAAGACCGAGCTCAAGCACGAGTCGCAGCGCGAAGAGGCGTCGGTCCTCGCCAACTTCGGCGTCGGCGGCCACAAGAACGAGCGCGGCAACCGCGGGCCGCAGCAGCCGATGTGGATCAAGTGGGTCGCGCTGTTCGTCGTCGTGGCCCTCGTGCTCGCCGGCATCGCCTCGCTCGTCCTGCTCACGATCTGACCCGCCGCCCGCGCGGCGTTGTGCGTATCTCACCTACCTCTGACGTCGTTCAGATGCGCACGAAGGCCGGGAGTCAGTCGATGCGGCGGAGCTCCTCGCGGTAGCGCTTGCCGTTGGTGACGTAGCTGTCCTTGCCCGGCTCGATCATGTCGGGCGTGACCACGTCGAGTCGCAGCGTGGCCGGCACGCCGAGCGCCATCGCGCGCGAGGGCACTTCCATGCCGTTGGGCACGACGGCGTTGGCGCCCACGATCGCGCCCGACCGCACGATCGCCCGGTGCAGCACGATCGAGCCCGAGCCCACGAGCGAGTTGTCCTCGATGGTGCAGCACTCCATGTGCACGAGGTGGCCGATCACGCAGCCGTCGCCGATCGTGGTGGGCAGGATCGGGGTGGCGTGGATCACCGACCCGTCCTGGATCGACGTCTGGGCGCCGATCACGATCTTCCCGTAGTCGCCGCGCAGCACGACCTGCGGCCACACCGACGACTCGGGTCCGATCGTCACCTGGCCGATGACGGTGGCGTCGGGGTGCACGTAGGCGGTGGGGTGGATGTCGGGGACGAGGTCGCCGAGGGCGTAGATGGCCATGGCGCCGGACGATAGTGAACTTCGCGGGGGCCGCGTCTACTGGATCGTCGCCCCGGCGTCGGCCACCAGCGCGTGGCCCACCACGAACGACGCGTCGTCGGAGCAGAGCCACACGACCGCGGCGGCGATCTCCTCGGGGGTCGCGAGCCGCCCGATCGGGCTGCCCCGGGTGATCATCTTCTCGATGCCCGGGTCCTGGGCCATGAACCCCTCGAGCAACGGCGTGCGGGTGCTCCCGGGACACACCGCGTTGATCCGGATGCCCTCCCGTACGTATTCGAGCGCCGCCGCCTTCGTCAGCCCGAGGATCCCGTGCTTGCTCGCGACGTAGGCGGGCAGACCCGGGAAGCCCATCAGCCCCGCGCCCGACGACATGTTGACGATCGCGCCGCCCCGGCCGCCGCTGGCCGGGCTCATCGCCCGCAGCTCGGCCCGCAGGCAGAGGAACGTGCCGGTGAGGTTGATGTCGAGCGTGCGCCGCCAGTCGTCGACGTCGTAGTCGCCGGTGCGCCCGCCGGCGCCGTTGACCCCGGCGTTGTTGCTCGCGACGTCGAGCCCGCCGAACGTGACGATGGTGGTCGCGACCGCGCGCTCCACCGCGTCGGCATCGGTGACGTCGACCGTGACCGCACGGGCCGGCGCGCCCTTCGCCTCCACCAGCGCCACGGTCTCCCGCGCGCCCTCGGCGTCGATGTCACCGACCACGACGGCCGCCGCGCCCGCGTCGACCATCGCCAGGGCGACCGCGCGCCCGATGCCCGACCCGCCCCCCGTGACCAGTGCGACCTTTCCGTCGAGCCCGCTCAATGGAACCACTCCCCGCCGTTGACATCGAGGGCCTGTCCGGTGATGCTGCGGGCCAGGTCGGACCCCATGAAGACGATGGCGTCGGCCACGTCCTCCTGCGGCGGGATGAAGCCGAGCGGGATGCGGGCTTCGAGCGCGGCGATCACCTCCTCCTCGGTGCACTTCCGCGCCTGCATCTCCCACTGCACGTACATCTGCACGTTGGGGCCCCACATCCAACCGGGCACGACGCTGTTGACCCGGATCCGGTAGGGACCGAGCTCGAGTGCGAGCGACTGCGTCGCGGTGTTGAGCGCGCCCTTCGACGACGCGTACGCACCCTCGTTGAGCCGGATCTTGCGGGCGCTCATGGAGTTGACGAACACGATCGCGCCGCCGCCGGCCGCCTTCATCGGCGCGATGGCCGCCTGCGTGAGCTGCAGCGTGCCCCACACGTTGACGTCGTAGACCTTGCGCCACTTCGCGAGGTCGACGGTCTCGAAGGGCTGGGACGGATCCCCCCGGAACGCGCTGTTCACCAGCACGTCGAGGGAGCCGAACGCGGCGACCGTGCGCTCGACCGCCCGGCGGCACGCGTCCTCGTCGGCGATGTTGGTGGGGACGGCGACGGCCCGCCCGCCGGCCGCCTCGATCTCGGCCACCGTGTCGGCGAGGAAGTCTTCGCTGCGGGCCGCGAGCCCGACCGCTGCGCCCTCGCGGGCGAAGGCCAGCGCCGTGGCCCGGCCGAGCCCGGGGCCCACCCCGGAGATGAGCGCAACCTTGCCTTCCAGCAACACGTCCGGCCCCCTGCCCCTCGACCGCCACGAGTCCGTGCCCGCACCCGACCTGCTCCACCCGCTGCGGAGCCGCGGGCGGCCCCGCACCGTACTCCCGACCTCTGACGGTTCGTCAGGCCGATGTGAATTCCGCCACACGTCCGCCCCGGTATGCATGGATTCCCCGGTCGGCTGGGTACGGTCGCAGTGACCGCACCACCGACGACGCGCCCCACCCGGGCAGATCGGGACCCGCGATGTACGACCTCCGCCGGCTCACCATCTTCGGGATCGCTCTGCTCGCGGTCGCCGTCTACGTCATCGTGACCACCGGCTCCGCGCTCACCCGGGCGGTCATGGTCGGCGCCACCGTCCTCTACGGCGTGGGCGTCGTCCAGATCCGGCAGCAGGTGCGGCACCGGCAGCACCAGCAGCTCTAGCGCTCGCGGCGGGCGGTCCGGCGCTCGGCGGGCGTGCCAGAGTGTCGACCATGGTCAAGCTCGTGTGCTTCGTGCGGCGCAACCCGAACCTCACGGTCGAGGAGTTCCACGAGCACTGGACCCATCATCACGCCGCGCTGGTCGTCGAGCACGGAGGTCGGTGGGTCCGCCGCTACGAGCAGAACCACCGGCTCGTGAAGGACTACGCCCGGCCCGGCGGCCCCGACTTCGACGGCTGCGCGATCCAGTGGTTCGACTCGGTGCGCGACTTCTTCGCCATGGTGGCCGACCCCGCCTACCAGGCGAACGTCGGCCCCGACGAGCAGTACCTGCTCGACCTCGACGCCACCCAGTTCCTCCTCACCGACGAGGAGCACGTCGTCATCTGAGGTCAACCCCCAAGGGCGGCGCAGGAGTGCCTCTGCGGTACTCCTACGGCGCCTGAGGATCTGCGCGGGGGTCAGAGGACGAGCTCGGCCATCTGCTGGAGGGTGGGGGCGTCGCCGTAGAGGAGGATCGTCGTGACGAGCGACTCCTGCCACGCCGCGAGGTCGTCGCGGATCTTCTCCTTGGGCCCGATGAGCGCGATCTGCTCGATGAGCGAGCGGGGCACCGCCGCCGCGGCCTCGGCCTTCTTCCCGTCGAGGTAGAGCTCCTGGATCGCGTGCACCTCGGCCTCGTAGCCCATCCGGCCGAAGACGTTGGCGTGGAAGTTGACGTCCTTCGCGCCCATGCCGCCGATGTAGAGCGCAAGCATCGGGCGCAGGAAGTCGGCGGCCTCGTCGACGTCGTCGTGGAAGATCACGGGCACGGTGGCCGCGACCTCGAAGGTGTCGGCGGTGCAGCGCGCGCCGGGTCGAGCGAAGCCCTCGTCGAGCGCGGCGCGGTAGAAGCCGTCGACGGTGGGCGCGTAGTAGATGGCGAGCCAGCCGTCGGCGATCTCGGCCGTGAGGCTCACGTTCTTCGGCCCCTCCGACGCGAGGTAGATCGGGAGGTCGGCGCGCAGGGGATGCGTGATCGACCGCACCGGCTTCCCCAGCCCGGTGCCGCCCGGGTACGGCAGCGTGTACTGCTTGCCGTCGTACGTCAGCGGCTCCTCGCGGGCGAGGATCCTGCGGATGATGTCGACGTACTCACGCGTGCGCTCCAGCGGGCGCGGGTAGGCCTGCCCGTACCAGCCCTCCACCACCTGCGGCCCCGACGCCCCGAGGCCCAGCACGAAGCGCCCACCGGAGAGGTGGTCCATCGTGATCGCGGCCATCGCCATCGCGGTCGGCGTGCGGGCCGAGATCTGGCAGATCGACGTGCCGAGCTTGAGCCGCTCGGTCTGCGAGCCCCACCAGGCGAGCGGCGTGAGCGCGTCGGAGCCGTAGGCCTCCGCGGTCCACACCGAGTCGTAGCCGAGGCGCTCGGCCTCGGCGATCAGGGCCTCCACGCCGACGGGCGGTTGCGCGCCCCAGTAGCCGATCTGGAATCCGAGCTTCAGCCGCTTCATGCGCGCCGAGCGTAGGGTGTCGGCTCCGGAGCCGCGCACAACGGGGGGATTCACCATGGGCTCGCACGTGGCGTTCGTGACCGGCGCGAGCCGGGGCATCGGCAAGGCCATCGCGGTCTCGCTCGCCGAGGCCGGGTTCGACGTGGCCATCGCGGCCCGCACGGTCCAGGAGGGTGAGGCGCGCGAGCACTCGTCGACGCTGAAGAAGTCGGACCTGCGCCCGCTGCCCGGCTCCCTCGCGTCGACCGCGGGGCTCATCGAGGCCACCGGCCAGCGGGTGCTGCAGGTGC
>JADGOM010000019.1 GCA_017882925.1 Acidimicrobiia bacterium
CGACCGCGACGACATCGCCGATGCGATCCGGCGCCTCGCGCGCGTCTGACGTTCAGCACCCGAGCGCGCGCGCGATCACGACGTGCTGGATCTCGTTGGTGCCTTCGCCGATCTCGAGCACCTTCGCGTCGCAGTAGAAGCGGGCCACCGGTGAGTCCAGCATGTAGCCGATGCCGCCGTGGATCTGGACGGCCTCCGATGCCGCCCAGGTCGCGACTCGACTCGCCTTCAGCTTCGCCATCGACGCTTCCTTGAGGAACGGCTGCCCGGTGTCCCGCAGGGAGGCGGCGCGATAGGTGAGCCAGCGCGCCGCTTCGAGCTCGGTCGCGATGTCGGCGAGCTTGAACTGGATCGCCTGGAACTCCGAGATGGGCCGGCCGAACTGCACGCGCTGCTTCGCGTACGCCAACGCCAGGTCGAGCACCGCCTGGGTCAGGCTGAGCGACAAGGCGGCAATCGAGATCCGCCCGACCTCGAGCGTGCGCAGGAACTGGCCGAGCCCCATCGCCGGATCGCCGACGAGGTGGTCGTCGGAGACCCAGACATCGTCGAAGAAGAGCTCGCGGGTGTCGAGTCCCTTCCAGCCGATCCCTCGCAGCTTCGGGCCGGCGGTGAAGCCGGGGGTGCCCTTCTCGACGACGAAGGTCGCGTAGGTCGGCCGCTCCTCCTCGCCCGGCCCCGTTCGGGCCAGCAGCGTCACCCCGAACGACATGTCCGTGCCGGCGTTGGAGATGAATGCCTTCCGACCGTTGATCAGCCAGCCACCGTCACGCCGTACCGCCCGCGTGGTGATGCCGCGCGCGTCCGAACCCGCGTCGGGCTCGGTCAATCCGAACGCGCCGAGGACGCGTCCCTCGGCCAGCGGCCGCAGCCAACGCTCGCGCTGCGCGTCGTCGCCGAAGAGGTAGAGCGGCAACGAGCCGATGGTCACGTGGGCCTGCCACGCGGCGGCCACCGACTGGTCGGCCAGTCCGATCTGCTCCATCGCGGCGACGAAGCCGACCGTGGACATGCCGATTCCTCCCCACTCCTCCGGGATCAGCATCCCGAGGAGGCCCAACGCACCCATCTCGCGGAGCAGGTCGGTCGGGCACCGCGCCTCCTCCCACGCGGCCGGAGCACGCGTGGCGATCTCCTTCTGCGCGAACTCGCGGCACAGGCCGACCAGATCGCCTTCCGACTCGGTGAGCGAGAAGTCCACGTCCGGACCTTAGTGGACCGACCGGTACAAGGCCTGGTATCGATGCACGTGGATGATCGGCGCAGTACCCGGTACCGCGCGAGCAGCACCACGGCGTGATGACCGCGTGCTCCGAAGCCGGCGCTCGGCCGGGTTCGGGCCGGCGACGAGAGGATCGACATGGCTACAACCGAGGCTGACGTCTACTACGACCCGTACGACTTCGAGATCGACTCGGATCCGTACCCGATCTGGCAGCGGCTGCGCGACGAGAAGCCGCTCTATCACAACGCGCGATACGACTTCTTCGCGCTGAGCCGCTTCGCGGACGTCGAGCGTGCTTCGGCCGACTGGAGCACCTACAGCTCCGCGAAGGGCACGATCCTCGAGTTGATCAAGAGCGACATGGAGATGCCGCCCGGGTCGATCATCTTCGAGGATCCGCCGACGCACGACGTTCACCGTGGGCTGCTCTCACGCGTCTTCACGCCTCGCAGGGTGAACGCGATCGAACCGAAGATCCGCGAGTTCTGCGCGCGCAGCCTCGATGCCGTGACCGACACCGGCGGCTTCGACTTCGTCCGCGACCTCGGCGCGCAGATGCCGATGCGCACGATCGGCATGCTGCTCGGCATTCCCGAGGAGGACCAGGAGGCGATTCGCGACCGCGGCGACGAGCGGCTGCGGCTCACCGAGAGTGCGATGCCCGACGTCGAAGCGCAGTTCGCCGCGGATGCCTCCGACGACGAGTTCGCGGCCTACATCGACTGGCGGGCCGAACATCCATCCGACGACCTGATGACGGAGCTGCTCCAGGCCGAGTTCGACGATGCAACCGGGACGCGTCGGCGGCTCAGCCGCGAGGAGGTGCTCGGCTTCGTCAACCTGCTCGCGGGGGCCGGGAACGAGACCACGACGCGGCTGATCGGCTGGACCGGCAAGCTGCTCGCCGACCACCCGGATCAGCGGCGGGAGCTCGTCGAGGATCGCAGCCTCGTGCCCAACGCGATCGAAGAGGTGTTGCGCTTCGAGTCGCCGTCACCCGTGCAGGCGCGTTCCGTCACCCGCGACGTGGAGCACTACGGAGTGGTCGTTCCCGCGGGGAGCGCGATCCTCCTGTTGACCGCCTCAGGGAACCGGGACGAACGGAAGTTCCCCGAGGGCGGCCGGTTCGACATCCATCGCCGGATCGATCACCACCTCGCGTTCGGATACGGCAGTCACTTCTGCCTCGGCGCCGCCCTCGCACGGCTGGAGGGACGCGTCGCGCTCGACGAGGTGCTGCAGCGCTTTCCGTCGTGGGAGGTCGATTGGGACAACGCCGTCCAGGCGCGCACGTCGACGGTCCGCGGTTGGGAGCGCCTGCCGGTCGTGTTTCCGTAGCGTCGGTCAGTCGGGCGGCAGTGGCATCGCGCTCGTGTCGATGCCCCGCTCGAGCTGCAGGCCAAAGCTCTTGAACGCCATGGCCAGGCACGTGTACGTGCCGACGATGAACACCACCTCGACGAGTTGCCGCTCGTCGAGGTGCCCGGCCAGCCGCGTCCACGTGTCGTCGTCGATGCGATAGCCGTCGAGCAGCTGGTCGGTGGCCGCGACCAGGTCTCGCTCCAGGGGAGTCCAGGCGTCGCCGGCCGTACCGGTGGAGACCGCTTCGACGTCGGCGGGCGTCACGCCGTAGCGCTCGCTCAGCTTGACGTGCTGCACCCACTCGTACTTGGAGCGCGTGCGCCACGCGACCCGCAGCACCATGAGCTCCCGCAGGCGCTCGTCGAGCGTGGGCGACCACAGGAGCACGTTGTTGTAGGCGAGCCAAGGACCGGCGAGCGCGGGATGGTGGAGCATCGTCGCGATCGCAGTGGGTACGGGAGGTGCGTCCGGAGCGGTGGACAGGAACCGATCGACGACATCGGTCGGGAACGCGCGGCGCAGAGCGTCGACGACTTCCTCGTCCCAGTCCGTTCGCGCAAGTGGCGCGAGCCGCGGCGGAGGCGCGTCGTCGGTCACGAGCTCCGGCCGCCGTTCACGTCGACCGCCCGACCGGTGCGAGGACGCGCGTCCTCGGAGCCCGGGCGCGGGCGGCGGACAGCGATGTCTCTTCGCCATGACGGTCGTGCGGGCAGAAGTCCACGGCCGGATGGTAGTGGACCGCTCGGTACAACGCCTGCTATCGATACGTCGCGGCGAACCGGCGAGTCGCGGCTCGACTCGCGAGCAGCCGCAACTCGAATCGTCGAGCTCGACATCAAGGAGCGCTGCAGTGACCGATCACGACGCGATCGACTTCTTCCGTGGCGACGAGCTCGTTCCCGACCCGTATCCCTACTTCGAGTGGCTGCGGGCGCAGTGCCCGGTACAGCGCGAGCAGCACCACGGCGTGATGATGGTGACCGGGTACGACGAGGCGATCGCGGTCTACAACGACACCGCGACGTTCTCCTCCTGCAACTCGCCCACCGGCCCGTTCCCCGGCTTCCCCGTGCCGCTCGAGGGTGACGACGTGAGTCAGCTCATCGAGCAGCACCGCCACGAGCTGCCGATGAGCGACCAGATGCTCACCTTCGATCCGCCGATCCACACCGCGCACCGGGCGCTGCTCATGCGCCTGATCACCCCGAAGCGCCTGCGCGAGAACGAGGAGTTCATGTGGCGCCTCGCAGACCGGCAGATCGACGACTTCATCGATGCGGGCGGCAACGAGTTCATCAAGGGCTACGGCCAGCCGTTCGCCATGCTCGTCGTCGCCGACCTGCTCGGCGTACCGGAGCGCGACCACGAGCTGTTCCGCGCCCGACTCGGGGCCGGGCCGAGCCATGAGACTGGGACCGTGGGCGGCACGGGCGACAGGGGGCTCGCGCTCAATCCGCTCGAGTTCCTCTACGAGCAGTTCACCGCCTACATCGACGACCGCCGACGAGCCCCGAGCAACGACGTGATGACCGGCATGGCGACGGCCACGTTCCCGGACGGCTCGATCCCCGAGGCCATCGACGTCGCGCGCATCGCCGCGAATCTCTTCGCCGCCGGCCAGGAGACGAGTGTGCGGCTCTTCGGCACCGCGGTGCAGCGCATCGCCGAAGACCCGGAGCTCCAGCGGCTGCTGCGCGAGCACCGTGAGCACATTCCCAACTTCATCGAGGAGTGCCTGCGCATCGAGAGCCCGGTGAAGGGCGACTTCCGGCTCGCGCGTGTGACCTCCGAGCTCGGCGGCGTCACGATCCCCGCCGGCACCACCGTCATGGTCGTCAATGGAGCCGCGAACCGCGACCCCAGACGCTTCGAGCATCCCGCCGACTTCGAGGTCGAGCGTGCCAACGCGCGCCACCACATCGCGTTCGGCCACGGCCCGCACACCTGCCCGGGCGCGCCGCTCGCGCGCGCCGAGGGCCGCATCACCGTCGAGCGGTTGCTCGACCGGATGGACGACATCCGGATCTCCGAGAAGGAGCACGGCCCTGCGGGCGCCCGCCACTACGACTACGTGCCCACATACATCCTGCGCGGTGTCGCCAACCTGCACATCGAGTTCGAACCCCGTGCCTCCGATGCGTGACGACGCCCAGCGCGGCTCTCCGCCCGGGTCGAGGAGCTGAACCATGGCGATCGATCGTCAGGAGTCTCCGTACCGCCGCGGCAATCGCTATGAGCGGCTCCCCATCCCGATGGTCGCCGAGCACTGCGTACCTGTCGACGCGGGGCCGGTCCAGCTCGTCGTGGAGTCCCGCCGACTGACGAACGAGATCATCGACGAGACCTATCTCGGCGCGGTCAGACCCACCGTCCACTTCGACGACTTCGGAGCCTCGCTCCACGTGTGCGGCACGGCCGACGGTCTCGAGCACCTGCGCTTCGACTGCTTCGAGAACGAGCCGCACTACCACTACATCGAGCAAGCGGTCGGCGCGAACGTCGTGGTGCGTATCGACGAGCTGGCTGTTGGCGACCCCGTCGACTTCTCGCTCGCCTGCGTCGAGCACCACCTCCCCGACATGCTCCGCAACTGCGGCGTCGCCGGCCTGGCCGACGACGTGGCCGGTCAGCTCGACCGGGTGCAGGCCGCCGTCGCCGTGGTCCGCGAGCTGATGAGAGGCACGCCGCCCCTGGGGTGACGAAGTCACCCCGGTGAAGCTCCGTATCCTCACCGGTCGCCAGTAGGACAGCTTGGCCAGGTTGAACTCGGACTGGAAGGGCCGAGGTTGCCCTTGTCAGCCGTTGGTCAAGCCCTTGGCCCTGCACCACGCGGCAGCCGCCCCGGCGTGGCTGGCGAGCGCGTCGGCAACAGCAGGGTCGATTGGCCGAACCACGTCGACCAGGTCGTTGAGCAGTCTCATCACCGCGGCTTCGTTGCCCGGCGTGACCCCGTTGGCCTGGAAGGACGTTACGTACGCGTTGCACCTGGCGGTGAGTTCGGCCGCCCTCGGCTTCGTGAGGTCTTTGGTGATGGCGTCGATCGCCGCGCTGTCGGGGACAGGGAGTCGGATCGTCGTGCCGGTCTCGCCCCCCTGAGCAGTCGTGGTCTGAGGGGCCGGGGATGTGGTCGAGGCAGCTGACGTGGTCGCGACGCGGGTGGCCTGGGTGCGGGCGGTCGTCGCCGTCTTCGTCGACGAACACGCCGTCAACATGGCGAGGACGCCCACCAGTGCGGCGGCTCGGGCAACCTTCACCCTGGCCTCGTGGGCTCCGGTACGGGCCGCGGAGTGGGTGAACAACGAATCCGAGATCCGTGCATTGCCATCAATCCCCTTCGGGCCTTCGGGGTCCGTTGCCGGAGTTCGGAGGAGACCCGAATGGTCGCCTCACCTTGGGCCGCGCCCATGGTTCCCGGTAAGGGCCGAACGTCCCACCGCGTGTTGGACAACATCGGGGAGGTGACGCGACCGGCTGACCGACGCGGTCGATCGCGCGATCAAGCGACAACCTCAACCGGTATGAGGCCAGGTTCGACGCGATCTCGCGGCCGTCCGACGGCCCGCCGCTCCACCCGGACGCCGTCGGAGCCGGGCCGCGTACGGGGCCGTATCCGACCCCGTACGCGGTATCGCGATGCAGACCGCGGGCTCAGACCCCGGGGAGCTGGTGCGACACCAGCTCGATCCAGGTGACGCTGGGAGGCCCGGTGATGCCGCCCTCCGCGATCGCGGCCCCGAGGCGGTCCTCCATGAACCTGGCCTGGTGCGCCGGCGTGTCCCACACCTCGAGGACGACGAGGTGCCCGTCGTCGTTGAGCCCGGCGGCGTGGGTGACGAGGCCGTCGGGCCAGTCCCCCGAGCCGGTGTCCGCGTCGAGACCGAGCGCCTTGTTCACGGCGTAGTACTGGTCGAGGGTGACGCCCTCGAACTCCAGGATCAGCTCTGCTGGCATGGTCGTCGTTCCCCCTGTCGTCGCGGATCCGCCGCCCGCGCAGCAGCAGAATCGCAGATCGGCGCGGTTTCCGCCACGGGTCGGCTCGGGAGCTAGGCCCGTTCTCCCGTGAGGGTGTCGAGGACGCCGTCGACGACACTCCCGCGCAGGGCCAGTCCGCCGTCGACGATGAGCGTCTGGCCGGTGACGAACCGAGCGAGGTCGGAGCTGAGGAACACCACGACGTCGGCCACGTCCTCGGGCTCGCCGATGCGCCCGGCGGGCGTGATCCCGACGATGTGGTCGGAGTGCGCGCCGAAGTGCTCCACGATCGGGTTGGTCATGGCGGTGTGGATGTAGCCGGGAGCCACGGCGTTGACCCGGATCGTCGGCCCGTACTCGATGGCGGCGTTCTTCGTGAGGGCGATCACCGCGTACTTGGCCGCGCTGTAGGCGGACTCGCCGGCTGCGGGGTTGGTCCCCGAGATCGAGCTGGTGCTCACGATCGAGCCTCCGCCGCCCGCGAGCATGATCGGCACCGCGGCCCGGATCCCGTGGAACACACCGTGCAGGTTGACGTCGACGACGCGGTGCCAGTCGTCCAGCTTCAGCTCGTGGATGCGGCCGATCGTGCTGATGCCGGCGTTGTTGAACATCGCGTGGAGGCCGCCGAGCTTCGCGGCCGCGTCGCCCACGGCCGACTTCACGGCCTCGGCGTCGCGCACGTCGACCTCGTAGGCGAGGCCGTCGATCTCGTCCGCCACGACTTGGGCGGAATCGCCGTCGAGGTCGAGCACCGCCACCCGGGCACCCTCCTCCGTCATCCGGCGGGCGGTGGCGCGGCCGATGCCGGACCCACCCCCGGTGACCACGGCGAGCTTTCCGTCGAGCAATCCCATGCGACCCTCCCGGTCGCCCGGCATCGTACCGACGGCCCGGAGACCAAGCCCCGGTGCCGGCTCCGGAGCGGGGTCGGCCAAGATGGAGCCCCCCCGAGTTCCGCCGATGTGATCCCGAGGCCCGACGCCCGATGTGGAAGGCAACGATCAAGGGCGTCCTGGCCCGGAAGGTGCGCCTCGCGCTCACCGCGCTCGCGATCGTGCTCGGCGTGTGCTTCGTCACGGGCACCTACGTGCTCACCGACACGTTGAAGGGCTCGTTCGACACGGTGTTCGCGCAGTTCGCGAGCGGGGTCGACGTCGCGGTGTCGCGCAAGCCGCCCGCCGGCCGGGACGCCGAGCCGCCCCGGATGCCCGCCGCGGTGCTGCAACGGATCACCGCCACCCCGGGGGTGGGTCGGGCCTCGGGCGTGGTCAACGGCAACGCGCAGTTCGTCGACGCGCAGGGCGCGCCGATCCAGAACGGGTTCTCGCCCACGCTCGGCCTCTCGTGGAACGGACCGCCCGACAACGTCGGGCCCCTCACGGTGGTGCAGGGCAAGCCCCCGGTGGGCCCGGACGAGGTCGCGATGGATGTCGGCACGGCCAAGGCCCACGGCTTCCAGGTGGGCGACCACGTGCGCGTGCTCGCGCAGAACGCGGCCGCCAAGCCGTACCGGATCGCTGCGATCTTCGGCGTCGGCAGCGCGCAGACCTTCGCCGGCATCAGCCTCGCCGCGTTCGACACGCCCACCGCGCAGGTCCTCTTCGGCGCGGGCTCCACGTACGACGCGTTCTACGTGCAGGCGAAGGCGGGTACCCCGCCGGCATCGGTCGTCCGCGCACTGACGGCCGAGCTCGGCTCCCGCTACGAGGTGCTGACGGCGAGCGAGCTCGCGACGACCCGGGGCGCACCGGTTCGGCAGGGGCTGTCGTTCCTCAACGACGCGCTGCTCGGCTTCGCGGGTATCGGGTTGTTCGTGGGCGCGTTCATCATCGCCAACACGTTCACGATCCTCATCCAGCAACGCACGCGCGAGCTCGGACTGCTGCGGGCCCTCGGGGCCAGCGGCCGCCAGGTCCTCTGGTCGGTGATCGGGGAGGCGGTGATCGTGGGGCTGATCGCGGCGGTGAGCGGGTTCGTGCTCGGGATCGGGCTGGCCAAGGCCCTGCTCGCCTTCCTGCCGACCGTCGGCTTCCAGGTGCCCGGCGGGGGACTGGTGATCATCGGCCGCACGCTCGTCGCCGCGATCGTCGTCGGGCTCGTGGTCACGGTCGCGTCGGCGGTGTGGCCCGCGCTGCGGGCCGCGCGGATCCCGCCGATCGCGGCGATCAACGGCACGGAGCCCAAGGTCGTCGGGCCGATGGTCCGCCGGACGATCCTGGGCGCGGCCCTCGCCGCCCTCGGGATCGGGCTCATCGTCTACGGCCTCACCGCGCGTGGGCCGTTTCCCGGCGGGCTCAACCTCGACCAGCCCGAAGACGGCGTGAAGGTCGTCGGGCTCGGCGCGATCACCTTCTTCGTCGGGATCTCGGTCCTGGGCCCGCTCGTCGCCCGGCAGCTCTCCCGGATCGTGGGGCGGCCGCTGCCGTCGATCTTCGGGGTGACCGGCACGCTCGCCCGCAACAACGCGATGCGAAACCCCCGGCGCACCAACGCCACGTCGTTCGCGCTCGTCATCGGGCTCAGCCTCGTGTGCCTCGTGTCGATCTTCGCCGCGTCGGCCAAGTCGTCGGTGAGCCACTCCCTCGAGACCGGGCTCCGGGCCGACTTCGTGCTGACCGCCAAGTCCTTCTCCGGGTTCTCGACCGAGGTGCAGCCGACGGCGAAGGCCCTGCCCGAGGTCGACGGCGCGGCCAACCTGCGCTTCGGCTCGATCCGGATCCGGGACAAGTTCCAGGACCAGGTCACCGGCACCGACCCCGACTCCATCACCAAGCTCATCAACCTCGACTTCACCGCGGGGAGCGCGGAAGGCATGAAGACCGGCGGGATCCTCGTCGACGCGAACGACGCCCGGGGCTACCGCCTGAAGGTCGGCGACCAACTGCAGCTGGAGATGGCCCAGGGCGGGAAGGTGTCGCTGCCCGTCGTCGGGATCTACAAGAACCGCCAGTTCACCGGGGGAGTGCCGGTGAACTTCATCATCTCCAACCGCCGGTTCACCACCGGCTTCGGGCCCAACCAGCAGGACACGTTCCTCTTCGTCGGCGCGAGGAACGGCAAAGTGGGGGCGGCGGAGTCGGCGCTCAGGTCGGCGCTGAAGACGCCGTACCCCAACGTGAAGGTGCAGACCCGGTCCGCGTTCCAACAGGACCAGCTGCGCCAGATCCAGACGATCCTCAACGTGTTCATCGCGCTGTTGCTGCTGTCGCTCGTGATCGCGACCCTAGGGATCGTCAACACGCTGCTGCTCTCGGTCTACGAGCGCACGCGTGAGCTCGGCCTGCTCCGGGCCGTCGGCATGAGTCGGCGCCAGGTGCGGCGCATGGTGCGGAGCGAGTCGGTGATCATCGCGGTGATCGGGTGCCTGGTCGGGATCGGCATGGGGCTGTTCTGGGGCTGGGCGTTCATCAAGGCGCTCAGCCGGCAGGGCATCAGCACGTTCACCGTGCCCTTCGAGCTGCTCGCGGGCGCGCTGGTCGGCGCCGCGCTGGTGGGGATGGGCGCGGCGTTGATCCCGGCGTGGCGCGCCGGCCGGCTCGACATCCTGGAGGCCATCGCCGAGGAGTGAGCCGGCGGGTCGGCCCGCTCGTGGCACCCGGCTAACATCAGCCGCTCACCGGGGGCGATTAGCTCAGGGGTAGAGCGCTTCCCTGACACGGAAGAAGTCAGAGGTTCAAATCCTCTATCGCCCACACGGAGTGACGACGTCGGCCGGGGCCCGCGCCCCGGCCGACCCGCGTCCGCGCACGGTCGCCACCCCCTGGATCCGGTGGGCGTTCCGCAGTGTTCACGTGGTGGTGACGCGGCGTCGGGTGCCCCTACCAGCGGGTCACCACCTGCGGTTCTAACCTTGGCGTGTTGCTGCCGGCTTCCGCCCATCGTGCCGACGGCCCCCGAGACACCGGAGTCGCCCGTGTTCATCGACGGATTCGTCCATCAGCTCCCCGACACCGATCCCGGCGAGACCGACGAGTGGCTCGACTCCCTCGACGCCGTCGTCGACGCCCGCGGTTCGGCCCGGGCCCACTACCTCCTGGCCCGGCTCATGGAGCGCGCCCGCGAGAAGGGCGTCGGCGTCCCGTCGATGACCAGCACCGACTACATCAACACGATCCCGCCCGAGCACGAGCCCTGGTTCCCGGGCGACGAGCAGCTCGAGCGCCGCCTACGCGCCTACATCCGGTGGAACGCGGTGGCCATGGTCGACCGCGCCAACCACCGGTTCGACGGGCTCGGCGGCCACCTCTCCACGTACGCGAGCGCGGCCGCGCTCTACGAGGTGGGCTTCAACCACTTCTTCCGCGGCAAGGCCGACGGCGGCCCCGGCGACCAGGTCTACATGCAGGGCCACGCGGCCCCCGGCATCTACGCCCGCGCGTTCCTCGAGGGCCGGCTCACCGAGGCGCACCTCGACCGCTTCCGCCGCGAGGTCGACGGCAACGGCCTGCCGAGCTACCCGCACCCGCGCCGCATGCCCGACTTCTGGGAGTACCCGACCGTCTCCATGGGCCTCGGTCCGCTCAACGCGGTGCACCAGGCCCGCTTCTCCCGCTACCTCCACAACCGCGAGATCAAGGACACGAGCGAAGCGCGGGTGTGGTGCTTCGTCGGCGACGGCGAGATGGACGAGCCCGAGAGCAGCTCGGGCCTGTCGATCGCGGCGCGCGAGCAGCTCGACAACCTGATCTTCGTCGTAAACTGCAACCTGCAGCGGCTCGACGGCCCCGTGCGCGGCAACGGCAAGGTCATCCAGGAGCTCGAAGCCATCTACCGCGGCGCGGGCTGGAACG
>JADGOM010000176.1 GCA_017882925.1 Acidimicrobiia bacterium
GCGGCTGCAGGTCGCCGACCGAGCGCTCGCCGTCGACGAGGACCTCGAGGATCCGGATCCGGGCCGGGTTGGCGAGCGCCCGGAACAGCTCGGCCTTGAGCTCGGAGATCGGGAGGCTGACTTCGGCGGGGGAACGTTGCGGCTTCACCCGATGACTCTACCATCTGACAAGATCGTCAACTGACGAGACTCTCGATAAACCCGCGGGTGGCACACGAGCCACCGGGATGCCGGTCCCGCCCCGCCGCGATCCCGACCGCGGCCGAGTCGCTTCCAGTAGTCTCCTACCCCCCGCCCTCGTAGCTCAGGGGATAGAGCATCGGCCTCCGAAGCCGTGTGCGTGAGTTCGAATCTCGCCGGGGGCACCGCGGACGACCCCGCCGAAGACGGCGCCCGAGTCCACCGCCGGCTCGCCGGCGACCCCTCACCGCTCGCTCACCGGCGACTCGATGATCGACGTGAGCGCGCCGTGCGCCATCCGCTCGAGCAGCTCGACCATCGCGTCGCGGCGCAGCCGGCCGCTGAACGGCGTCGAGTTGATGAGCCCGAACGCGGCGTGGACGACCGAGCGCGCGACCCGGGGACCCATCGACGGCCGGCGCTGGAGCAGGGCCGCGGCCCAGAGGTCGACGTAGGCGCGTTGCAGATCCTGGATCTTGCGGCGGTGCGCGTCGCTCGTGTGGACGAGGTCGCGGAACTGCACGGTGATCAGCGCCCGCCGGTCGACGGCGAACTCGGCGTGCATCGTCACCAACGCACCGAGGCGATCCTTGCGGACGGCGGTCGCGACGATCTCCTCGCCGGATGCGAGCAGCCGGGCACTGATCCCGGTGAGCATCTCCCCGAGCAGGCCTTCCTTGCTGTCGAAGTGGTGATAGAGCGCGGGCCCGGAGATGCCGGCCGCGGCGCCGATGTCGTCCATGGTCACCGCGGTGAAGCCGCGCGCCGCGAAGAGCTCGGCCGCGGTGTCCAGCAGCTCCGCGCGCCGCGACGAAGGCGGCCGCTTCGGTCCTGACGCTGCAGACGGTCGACTCGGATTCGGCACGGCCCGACTGTACCGACACGACCGATCACCCCGGAGCGCAGAACGGGCGTCGACCCCGTGAACACAGGGTCGGCGTACGCTTACGCGGCAGTGGGCCCGGACCCACGTTGCCTTAGGCTAGGTTAAGTTGCCGTTCCGGAGTCGGGAGCCACCAGGTCCATGGAGTTCCCCCAGCTGACGAGTCACATCGACCGAACCGATGCCGGCTACCAGAAGAACGTCGCGGCATTCGACGAAGTCGTCGCCGACCTCCGCACCGAGCTGACCCGGGCGCGCGTCGGCGGATCCCGGGCCTCGCGCGAGCGCCATACCGCGCGCGGCAAGCTGCTGCCGCGCGATCGCGTCGACGCCCTGCTCGATCCCGGGTCGCCGTTCCTCGAGCTCTCGCCGCTCGCGGCCCACGGGATGTACGGGGGTGACGTCCCGTCGGCCGGGATCATCACCGGCATCGGATCCGTCGACGGCCGGCAGTGCCTCGTCGTCGCGAACGACGCAACCGTGAAGGGCGGGACGTACCACCCCATCACCGTGAAGAAGCACCTCCGGGCGCAGGAGGTGGCGCTGCAGAACCACCTGCCGTGCGTGTACCTCGTCGACTCGGGCGGCGCGTTCCTGCCCGAGCAGCACGAGGTCTTCCCCGACCGCGACCACTTCGGCCGGATCTTCTACAACCAGGCCCAGATGTCGGCGCGCGGCATCGCGCAGATCGCGGCCGTGCTCGGCTCCTGCACCGCCGGTGGCGCCTACGTCCCGGCCATGAGCGACGAGTGCGTCATCGTGCGCGAGCAGGGCACGATCTTCCTCGGAGGGCCTCCGCTCGTGAAGGCGGCCACGGGCGAGATCGTGAGCGCCGAAGACCTCGGGGGCGGGGAGATGCACTCGAGCGTCTCCGGCGTCACTGACCACCTCGCCGACGACGATCGGCACGCGCTCGAGATCGTCCGCTCGATCATCGGCACGCTCCCCGACGCCGAGCCCCTCCCCTGGGACCGCCGGGCGGCCGAGGAGCCCGCGGTCGACCCCGACCAGCTGCTCGGGGTCATACCTGCGGACGACCGGACGCCGTACGACGTCCGCGAGGTCATCGCCCGCCTCGTCGACGGCAGCCGCTTCCTCGAGTTCAAGCGGTTGTACGGGACGACGCTCGTGACCGGCTTCGCGCACATCTTCGGTCATCCCGTCGGGATCGTCGCGAACAACGGCGTCCTGTTCTCGGAGTCGGCGCTCAAGGGAGCCCACTTCATCGAGCTGTGCGACCGGCGCCGCATCCCGCTCCTCTTCCTGCAGAACATCACCGGCTTCATGGTCGGCCGCGACTACGAGGCCGGCGGCATCGCGAAGCACGGCGCCAAGATGGTCAACGCGGTCGCAACCGCGCGGGTGCCGAAGCTCACCGTGGTGATCGGCGGCTCCTACGGGGCCGGCAACTACAGCATGTGCGGCCGCGCGTTCTCGCCCCGGTTCCTGTGGATGTGGCCCAACGCGCGCATCTCGGTGATGGGGGGCGAGCAGGCCGCCGCCGTGCTGGCCACCGTCCGCCGCGACCAGGTCGAGGCGGCCGGCGGCACGTGGTCGGCCGAGGACGACGCCGAGCTCCGGCGGCCGATCCGGGAGCAGTACGAGCGGCAGGGTCATCCCTACTTCTCGACCGCGCGGCTGTGGGACGACGGGATCATCGAGCCGGGGCAGACCCGGATGGTGCTGGGCCTGGCCCTGGGTGTCGTCGGCCAGGCTCCGCTCGACCCCGTCAACTACGGCGTCTTCCGCATGTGACGGCCGCCTGATGTTCGACTCCGTGCTCATCGCGAACCGGGGCGAGATCGCCGTGCGCATCATCCGCACGCTGCGCTCGCTCGGCATCCGCTCGATCGCCGTCTACAGCGACGCGGACCGGGACGCTCGCCACGTCGCCGAGGCCGACGTCGCGTGTCGCATCGGTCCGGCGCCCGCGTCGGAGAGCTACCTCGACGTCGACCGGATCCTCGAGGCCGCGCGGGAGACCGGTGCGCAGGCGTTGCATCCCGGCTACGGCTTCCTCTCCGAGAACCCGCGCCTGCCGGAAGCCTGCGCGGCGGCCGGCATCGTGTTCGTCGGCCCGCCGGTCAGCGCGATCGAAGCCATGGGCGACAAGATCCGCTCCAAGGAGATGGTCGCGGCGCACGGCGTCCGCGTCGTGCCCGGGGTCTCGGGGGTCGGGCTCGACGACGCCGAGCTCGCCGAACGGGCGGTCGAGGTCGGGTTCCCGCTGTTGATCAAGCCGTCGGCCGGCGGCGGCGGCAAGGGCATGCGGGTCGTCCGGTCCTCCGACGACCTCCTGCACGAGATCGGCGCGGCCAAGCGGGAAGCCCGCGGCGCGTTCGGCGACGACACGCTGCTCATCGAGCGCTTCGTCCACCGCCCACGCCACATCGAGGTGCAGATCCTCGCGGATGCGCACGGCAACGTCGTGCACCTCGGCGAGCGGGAGTGCAGCCTCCAGCGCCGGCACCAGAAGGTGATCGAGGAGGCGCCCTCGCCGTTCCTTTCCGACGCCGACCGCCACACGATCGGGGCGCAGGCCGTCGCCGCGGCCGAGGCGTGCGGGTACACGAACGCCGGGACGGTCGAGTTCATCGTCTCGGGCGACGACCGCGACGACGCGTTCTTCCTCGAGATGAACACGCGCCTGCAGGTCGAGCACCCGGTCACCGAGATGGTGTGGGGCCTCGACCTCGTCGAGCAGCAGCTGCGCATCGCAGCCGGCGAACGGCTCGCCTTCACCCAGGCCGACCTCCACCCGCGGGGTCACGCGTTCGAGGCCCGGGTCTACGCCGAGGACGCGGCCCGGGGGTTCCTCCCGACCGGCGGCGTGGTGCGGCTGCTCCACGAGCCCGACGATCTCCCCGACGTCCGGGTCGACTCGTCGCTGCGCACCGGAATCGAGATCGGCAGCAGCTACGACCCGATGCTGTCGAAGATCATCGCGTGGGCCCCCGACCGTGACGGAGCCCGGCGAGCGCTCGACGCCGCGCTCGCCCGCACGGGCGTCCTCGGCGTCACCACCAACATCGGCTTCCTCCGCACCGTCCTGGCCGACGCCGACGTCGTCGCCGGCGAGCTCGACACCGGTCTCGTCGAACGCATCGCGGCGCGGCTCCCGGCTCCGGCGATGCCGCGGGACGTCGCGATCGCGGCGGCGCTCCTCCCGCGGCTGAGCGCCGGCACCGTCGCCGATCCCTGGCTCGAGCCCCGGGGTTGGCGGCTCGGCCCACCGGCGTGGTCGTCGTGGCGGGCGCTCGGCCCCGACGGGACGCCCGTCGAGGCCCGCCTGCGGGCGGCCGGGGCTTCCGGCGACGGCTGGGAGGCGACGGTCGACGGCGGTGAGGTCGCCCGGGTCAGCGGCGCGCGTATCGGCCATCGCGTCCGGCTCGAGATCGACGGCGACACCGTCACCTTCGATGCGGCGCGCGCCGGCGCCACGACCTGGATCGGCGCCGGCGGCGACACCTGGATGCTGACCGAGCCCGGCCCGACGGCGCCCGGTCTCGGCGCCCGCCCCGACGGCGAGCTCACCATCACGAGCCCGATGCCCGGCGCGGTCGTCGCGCTGCGGGTCGCGCCCGGCCAGCGCGTCAGTGAAGGCGAGGCGATCATCGTCGTCGAGGCGATGAAGATGGAGCACACGCTCGTCGCACCGTGTGACGCGCTCGTGAGCGAGGTGCTCGTCGACGTCGCCGAGCTGGTCGCGCTGGCCCAACCCCTGGTCGTCCTCGAAGCACACGCCGACCCGGAGCCCGGTTCGAGTTCGCCGTGATCACGATCGTCAGGGTCAGAGCTGCTTGTAGACGATCCCGCCCTTCATGACGAACCTCACGTCCTGGGTCAGCGTGATGTCCTCCGCGGGATTGCCGGGCACCGCGATGATGTCGGCGAGCAACCCCTCGGCCAGCCGCCCACGATCGTCGACCCCGACGAGCTCCGCGCCCATGACGGTCGCCGCGCGCAGCGCCTGCATGGGGGTCATGCCCCGGTCGACCATCGCCCAGAGCTCCTTGGCGTTCTCCCCGTGGGGAATCGCCGGCGCGTCGGTGCCGCACGCGATCTTCACGCCGGCCTTGATCGCCTTGCCGAGCATCGCCCGCGCCTGCGGGAAGATCACGGCCGCCTTCGCCTGCAGCTCGGGCGCGGCGCGCGAGACGTCGAGCCCTTCCGAGAGATAGCTGGTCGGCACCAGGAACGTGCCGTGGTCCACCATCGCCTGGATCGTCTCGTCCGACGCGAGCGAGCCGTGCTCGATGCAGTCGATCCCGGCCCGGATGCAGCCCTGGATCCCGGCGTCACCGTGCGCGTGCGCCGCGACCTTGATCCCGCGACGGTGCGCCTCGTCGGCGATCGCCGCGAGCTCCTCGTCGGAATACTGCTGGGCGCCGGCGATGCCGGAGTGCGACATCACGCCCCCGGATGCGGAGACCTTGATCAGCCGGGCACCGTGCTTGAGCTGGTACCGGACCGCCTTGCGCACCTCGGACACCCCGTCGGCGATGCCCTCCTCCACGCTGAGGGGCATGATGCCGGGCCCGATCCTCTGGAACATCGTCGGGTCGAGGTGACCGCCCGTCGGGCTGATGGCGTGCCCGGCGGGGATGACGCGGGGCCCGACGATCCACCCGAGATCGATCGCCTTGGCGAGGTCGACGTCGAGCATGTAGCCGCCGGTCTTCACGAACAGCCCGAGGTTGCGCACGGTCGTGAAGCCGGCCATGAGCGTGGTCTTGGCGTTCAGCGTCGCCCGCAGGACCTTGAACGGCGGGTCGTCCTGGACGTCGGACCGGGGGTTGCCGCCCGACGGGCCACCCAGGAGCAGGTTGACCTCCATGTCCATGAGCCCCGGCAGGAGCGACACGTCGCCCAGGTCGATCTCGGTCGCTCCTTCCGGCACGGTGGACGGATTCATCGCGGTGATGCGGTCGCCCGCGACGACCACCACGGCGGGTGAGCGCACCTCCCCGGCCTCGACGTCGATCCATCGTGCTGCCCGCAGGACGATCACGTCTGTGTTTGCGACAGCCTCGCTCACGGCAGGGGCTCGATCAGCAGGTCGAGGTAGGCCGCCCCGCTGTCGGGGACGTGCGGCTGGCGCCACACCTCCACCGGGAACGAGACCATGACGAGCGAGTACAGCAGCTGCAGCAGGCGCTCCGCGTCCTCGGGCATGTCGTCGAGCGGGAACTGGTCGCAATACACGATCGCGGCCTCGCCGCGCGGGAAGAACGCGTCGTAGAACGTCTGCATCTCGTCCATCGAGGTGGACATCCGCGCCGCGAAGCGCTCGCGCTCGGTGGCGAGACACCACTTCGCGGCGAACGGCTCCAGGTCCGCGAACTCCGCGGGTAGGAGTGCGTCGGTCATCGGTTCAACCCTCCACTGCTTCGAGTTGTTCGAGCACGTACTCGTTGACCCACTCGCGCGCGACCACGTGCAGATGCCGGCAGAGGACCTCCTGGTCGTTGAGCGGGAAGGTCTTGACCACGCGCGATTCGAGCATCGACTGCGTGGCTTCGAGCGTGTTGCCGTCCTGCAGCGCGAACTCCTTGAACGTGACTGCGGCGAGCTCCAACGCCACCCGCTCCCGTGCGGTCTTCGGCGGCTCGAAGTAGAGGTTCGCCTCGAACGTGTGCTTGTTGAACGCCGTCGGCCAGTAGTGGTACGTGAGGTACCAGCCGTTCTCCC
>JADGOM010000020.1 GCA_017882925.1 Acidimicrobiia bacterium
CGCTCGCGGCCGCGCTCGGCGCGGGAGCCACCCGGCCCGCGCCGCCCCCGCCTCCGGCCCCCACCCCCGGGCCTCCGCCCGGCGCGGCCGCGCGCTCGGCCCTGGCCGCCCGCGCCGCGACGGCGCTGCCGGCGGCGCCGAGCCCGGAGATGACGCCCGTCCCGCCGCCCGAGGCCCCGGTCGTGGCCACGCCGGCTCCGGTTCCCGCTCCCGCTCCTGAAGCGGTCACGGTCGCCGAACCGGTGCCCGATCCCGAACCCCGGGCCACCCGACGCGCGGGACGTACGCGCGGCCGCGCCCGTTTCCGTGCCGCGGCCAAGGCCGCCACGGCCGCCACCGCCCCCGCGACCGAGGCGCCCGGCGCCGACGGCTCGGGGATCCACGACCGCATCCGGAAGGAAGCGCGGAGCGCGGGTCTCGGCCGGGTCGAGATGCCGTCGACCGAGGCGGTGGCCCGCCGACGGATCCAGCTCTGGGGCGTCGCGGTCGTCGTCCTGTCGATGATCGCGGTCGCGCTCGTGATCGCGAGCTTCTCGAAGAGCTCGGCCGACTGGGTCAGCGCGAAGAACCTGCGCGTCGCGATCATCGGGCTCGCGCTGGGCTTCACCGTCTACGCGATGGAGAAGGAGGTGCACCTCCGCCGGCTCAGCCGCCTCCTGGTCGACGAGCGGGTCCTCAACGCCGCGCTGACCAACCGGCTGCAGATGCACTCCGCGCTGACGGCCGCAGGCAAGGCGGTCAACTCGGTGCTCGACCTCGACCAGGTCCTCGAGGTCATCCTGTCGAGCGCGCTCGAGATGCTCGAGGGCGGCGAGGGATCGGTGATGCTGCTCGAGTCCGACGGCACCCTCGCCGTGGTCGCCGCGCAGGGGACCCAGCTCGTGAAGGGCCAGCGGCTCCGCGGCGACACGTCGCTCGCCGCGCAGGTCGCGCGCACGCGCGAGCCCGCGATGGCCGGGGCCGGACCGGCGCGGCCCGGCCGGGACGGACCCGCCGCCGACGGCCCGGCGCCGGGCGCGATGTGCGTCCCACTGGTCAACCGGGGCGAGCTCCTCGGCGTCCTCGACGTGGAGGCCGGACCCGATCGCGCCTTCGACGAGTACGACCTCCACGTGCTGTCGCTGTTCGCGGAGCCGGCCGCGGCGGCCATCGCCAACGCTCGTCTCTACGGCGCCGAACGGGCGCACGTCGCCGAGCTGCTCGACCTCGACCGGATGAAGAGCCAGTTCGTCGCCACCGTGAGCCACGAGCTGCGCACCCCGCTCACGTCGATCCGGGGCGCGATCGCCGCCGCGCGCCGGCCCGTCGCCGACTCGCAGCGGTCCGAGCTGTTCGACGTGGTGGAGCGCCAGACCGACCGCCTCGCGACGATGGTCGAGGAGATGTTCGCCGCCGCGCAGCTGGAGCGGCACGGGAGCGCTCCGTTGCTGCGCCGCATCGAGCTCGCGTCGCTCGTGCGGCTCGTCGCGCTCGACTCGCAGGTCGCGGGCCGGCCGGTGAAGGTCGAGGCCCCCGAGACGTGCGAGGTGCGCGCCGATCCCGAGGCGATGCGCCGGATCGTCACCAACCTCGTGGAGAACGCGCACAAGTACGGCGCCGGTCCCATCCGCCTGATCGTGGAGCCCGACGGTGACCGCGTGATGCTGTCGGTCGTGGATCACGGCCCCGGCGTGCCGCCGGCCGAGCGCGAGAAGATCTTCGAGCGCTTCTACCGGGCCGAGCACACGCGCGACAACCGGCCCGGCATCGGCCTCGGTCTGCCGATCGTGCGCGGTCTCGTCGAGGCGTGCGGTGGATCGGTCTGGGTCGAGGACGCACCCGGTGGCGGGGCCGCGTTCCGCGTCTCGTTGCGCACGCGCCACGCCGACGAGCAGGAGGCGCCGTGGCCGGCAAGCCAAAGGTCCTGATCGTCGACGACGAGCCGGACGTGCTGCTGACGCTGCGCATGATCCTCGAGTCCGAGGGCTTCGACGCGTCGCTCGCGGCCGACGGCGAGACCGCGCTGCGCCGCATCGACGAGGAGCACCCCGACCTCGTGGTGCTCGACATCATGATGCCGGTGCTCGACGGGTGGTTCGTCCTCGCCGAGCTCGCGGGGCGGTCGCGGCGGCCGCTCGTCATCGTCTGCAGCGCGAAGAGCAGCGCCGCCGACGTCGCCCGCGCCCGGGACCTGGGCGCCGCCGACTACGTGACCAAGCCGTGGGACGCCGACGACCTGCTCCGGCGCATCCGCGACCGGCTCGCGCACCGGGAGCCGGTGGGCATCTGACCCCCGCGCCGCCGGTCGGCGGTGCGCGAGACGGCGCCCGGGCGTGGTCCGCGCTCCCGCGGCGATGTCACCCACGATGGCGAACGCCTTCACGGAGCGCGTTCTTCTTGCGTTTTCAGGGTCTGCCGACCATAGTGACAGCGTTGTAATTCCATCGGCGTCACGCAACGAGGGGAGACTGCCGATGCGGGACACGCTCGCACACCTGGAAACTGACGACGCGCCGGTCCAGCGCTGGCAGGAGAACGCCAACTGCCTCGGTGTGGACCCCGACCTCTTCTTCCCCGAGCGGGGCGCCTCGACCCGGGAGGCGAAGGGCGTGTGCGCCGGCTGCGAGGTGCGGCTCGAGTGCCTCGAGTACGCGCTGGGCAACGGCGAGAAGTTCGGCATCTGGGGCGGTCTCTCGGAACGCGAGCGTCGTCGCCTCCGGCGCCAGCGGGCGCTCGCCCGCCGCAACGCCGCGTCGGCCTGATCGCCCGACCCGCCTAGCCCGTCGGCCCACCCGGTCGGCGGGGCACGCGCGTGCGCCAACGGCCCTCGACGGTGTCGTCGGGCCCGATCCCCGTGCGGGCGCGGAACTCCGCGTGGCACCGGTCGAGCTCGGCCCGGGGGAGCAGACCGACCAGCTCCACGCGCCGGACCTCGGCGCCCGCCGCCTCGAGCCGGGCGCGCACCGTCTCACACGCCACCTCGAGGCCGGTCGCACCGAGGTCGACCAGGTTCATCGAGACCTGCGCCCGTCCGACGCCGGGCAGAAGGAACGCGAGCGACCGCACCCCGGGGAGCCCGCCGTCGCGGGCGCGGACCTCGCGTGCGACCGCGCGGGCCAGATCGAGATCACCGGTCGTGAGCTCGACGTTGACCGCGACCATCGGCGCGCGCGCTCCCACCGCGGCGGCGCCCAGCCGCGCCGCGTCCGCTCCGTCCCCGGCCGCCAGGTCGGGGTCCCGGCGCACGAACGCGTCGCGCCGGGTCGACGGCAGGTCGCGCCCGAGAGGGTCGGCGAGGTCGTAGAGGAACACCGGGACGGCCAGCTCCGACGCCGCCCACGCCGCGAACGCGCGCGCCGCGTCGATCGTCGCCGCCACCGCGTCGGGCGCCGGGTCGAGGGTCACGAACGGCACGACGTCGAGCACGCCGAAGCGCGGATGCACCCCGGCGTGCCGCGTCAGGTCGATGGCGGCCACCGCGGCGCGCGCGAGCGAGCGGGTCGCGTGGGTGACCACCCGGAGGTCGGGGTCGGCGATCGTGAACACCGACCGGTGGTGGTCGGGATCGCGGTGCACGTCGAGCAGGGCGTCGCCGGTGGCCGCGGCCAAGCCCGCGAGGATCGCAGGGTCCCGGCCTTCGGACACGTTGACGACGCACTCGTACACCGCGCCAGCCTACGGACCACCCGGCCGGGGTCGGGCCGCCGGGCCGTAAGCTCATCCGGTGCGCATCGGATTCGCCCTGCCCCACTACGACTACTCGGTCCCGGGGGCCTCTCCGCTGCCCTACGACACCTTGCTCGCCTACGCGAAGCACGCCGATGCCTGCGGCTACGACTCGCTGTGGATGTCGGACCACCTGTTCCTCGACCTGGCGAAGTACGGCGGCCCCGCAGCCCGTTCCGGCTCCTACGACCCGCTGGTGACCCTGGCCGCGATCGCCCGTGAGGTCATCCGGCCCCGCCTCGGCACCCTCGTGCTCTGCGAGGCCCTGCGCCCGGCGACCGTCCTCGCCAAGGCGCTGGCGACCCTCGACCGCGTGTGCGACGGCCGTCTCGACGTCGGCCTCGGGGCCGGCTGGTACGAGCCCGACTACGAGGCGATCGGGATGGAGATGCCCGGTCCGGGCGTCCGCATCGACCGCCTCCGGGAGGCCCTCGTCGTGTGCGGCGAGCTCCTCGGCGGCGGCCCGGCCACCTACGAGGGCCGGTACCACTCGGCCCGCAACGCCTACAACGAGCCACCGTCGATCCAGCGGCCCCGCCCGCCCCTGTTCGTGGGGGGCAAGGGCGACCGGCTGCTCGGGCTGGTCGCGGAGCTCGCCGACGGCTGGAACACCTGCTGGATCTGGACCCCGGACGCCTACCGGGAGCGGCTCGACGTCCTGGCGCGGGCCTGCGACCGGGTCGGCCGGGATCCGGCGTCGGTGTGGCGCTCGCTCGGCCTCTACGCCCTGGTGGGCGAGGATGCATCCGACCTGACCCGCCGGTTCGAACACCTCTGCGAGGTCAGCCCGCCGGGCACGATGCGGGGGGTCACCCTCGAGGAATGGCGAGTCGGCCGTCTGGTCGGCACGGTCGAGGAGGTCCGGGAGCAGGCGGCCGGCTGGTCCGATCTCGGCGTCGAGACCCTGATCCTGGGGGTCGGCGCGGTGCCGTTCGCCGTGACCGGGCTCCAGGACGTCGCCCTCGCCGCCGAAGCCCGCTGTCACTGAAGCCCTCTGTCACTGAAGCCCGCTGTCACGGAAGCCCGCTGTCACGGAACCTCGGGGTCACAGAACGACCCGGGCAACGGGAACACCGGCCGATGCAACACTCCATCGACGAACCACCCGCAGGACCGGGAACCTCGGCCTCGCCGACCCGTGTGCGACCCCGCCGCACCGGACCCCGTTAGGCTGCCCCTGCCGCTCTCGAAAGGCCGTCAAATGTTCGGACTCGGTGCTCCCGAGCTCATCATCGTGCTCGTGGTGGTCCTGTTGCTCTTCGGAGGGACGCAGATCCCGAAGCTGGCGCGTTCGTTCGGCCAGGCGCAGAAGGAGTTCAAGCAGGGCCTCGACGAGGGCGCGAAGGACGACACTCCCGAAGCGCCCCCGGGCAAATAGGCCCTCCGCTGCGCCCGATCGCCGCTGACGCCACGGATCGGGAACTCGCGGGCGGGCTGCCGTCGTTCCCATGACGGACGGGGTGCCCACATGGGAAGAGGTCGCCCGCGATCACGGGCGCTTCATCTACACCGTGGCTCTCCGTCTCGCCGGAAATGAGGCGGATGCGCAGGACCTCACGCAAGAGGCGTTGCTGCGCGTCCGACGGGGCCTCGAGAACTACCGGCCCGGGTCGTTGGAGGGATGGTTGGCACGCATCGTGACGAACGTGTTCCTCGACGAGGTCCGGCGCCGCAAGCGCCGGCAGACCGACGCGTTCCCCGACGATCCCGACCGGGTGCTCCCGCCCACCCCCGCGGCCGACGAGATCGTCACCGGCTTCTCGGACGAGGTGCAGCACGCCCTGGCCGGCCTGCCCGAGGAGTTCCGGGTCGCCGTCGTGCTCAGCGACGTCGCCGACCTGTCGTACGAAGACATCGCGGGCGCGCTCGGCGTGCCCATCGGAACCGTCCGCTCGCGCCTGCACCGCGGCCGGCGGATGCTCCGCAAGACCCTCACCGCGGGAGCCGCAGGATGACCGATCCCTTCGCGGAAGACCTCGTCTCGGGCTACGTCGACGGTGAGCTCGACGCTCCGGAGCGCGCCGCGGTCGAGGCCGCGATCGCCGAATCGCCGGCGCTCGGCGACGTGATGATCGAGGTCGTGGAGGCCCGCGACGCGGTCCGGCTGCTCCCGATGGTCGACCTGCCGGACGGCGTGCTCGACGAGATCATGGCCAACGTCGCCGCGGCCGACCCGGTCACCGACCACGCCGGCCCCGACGCGGAACCGCGGCCCGCGGCGCTGACCGCCGCGCCCGACGCGGGCCCCGCCGCCGACGATCTCGCGCAGGCGCGCCGCCGGCGCCGCTTCCGGGTGGAGCGCTGGCTCGCCGGTGGCGCGGCCGCCGTCATCCTGCTCGTCGTGCTCGTTGCCTCGCCCCAGCCGAACCAGGTCACCCCCACGGTCGGCCGCCTCGTCGACAACCACACCGCCCGCGCGTCCGACGACTCCGATCCCACGACCCAACTCGCCACCCTCGCGGTGGCCGCACCGATGGCGCTGTTCCGGTGAGCCGATGAGACTCCGTGCCGGTCTGTGCTGCCTCGCGGTCGCGGGCATGCTCGCGGTCGCGTGCGCGATCCCGGGTGTGGGCGCGAGCACCGATCCGGGCCGCGGCGCGCAGCTGCTCGACGGCGTGCGCGGCGCGGTGACCGGCCACGACTTCGAGGGCGTGATGGTCGTCCAGTGGTCCGGGTCCGACGGCAAGCTGCACCGCCAGACGGTCCCTGTCCGCAACGAGGACGGGCAGCTCAGCGTCCGGGGCATGGCCGCCACGGTCGGGCCGGGGCCGAGCGAGGTCGTCCACGGGAACGACCACGCGCTCGTGATGTGGAGCGAGGCCGAGGACCGGGCCGTGCCCGCGGCGAGCCGCAAGTACCACCTCACCGTGGCGTCCGGTCCGCACGTCGCGGGTCGGTCGACCACCGTTGTCGAAGCCCGCGTCGGCGGCGCCAAGCACGCGTCGGCGCGCTACTACATCGACACCGAGACCGGACTGCTCCTGCGGAGCCAGCAGTTCGACCCGACCGGACGGCTCGTGCGCGGCGTCTCGTTCGTGGAGATCTCCGACCCGGTCGCGGCGGCGGCGCCCAACACGACCGCCGCGCCGTCGGGTGCGTACGCGGCCCGCGCGACGAGCTCGGTGCCGAAGCCGTTCCACGCACCCGCACGCGCGGGGCGCGGCTACGCGCTGGTGGGTCGCTACGTGCTGCCGAGCGGCACGGTGCAGCTGTTCTACTCCGACGGCCTCTTCGACGTGTCGGTGTTCCAGCAGAAGGGCCGGCTCGACTGGAGCGGGCTCCCGCGCGGCGGCGTCGACACCAGGGTGGCGGGGCGCACCGCGCGCCAGTACGTCATCCCCGGAGGACGCGCGCTCGTGTGGGACGCGCGCGGCGTGGTCTACACGTGCGTGACCGACGCGCCGCAGGCCGACCTCGCCGGGTTCGTCGGCGCGTTCCCGAGCGACAACGGGAGTGGTTGGGACCACGCGGTCGGCGTGGTGCTGGCGCCGTTCAGCTGGTGAGGGCACGCCGCGGACCCAGGTGTCGACGCGCCGCGCGGCACCCGGCGAACCAGGTGCCGCGACGACGGTGACGGGATCAGTGCGGGACGGGCGTCGCGCTGCCGGTGCGGCGGCGCCGGAGGATCCGGCGGCGCTCCCGTTCGGACGCACCGCCCCAGACGCCGTGGTCGATCCGGTACTCGAGGGCGTACTCGAGGCACGCCCCCTTGACCGGGCACTCGGCGCAGATACGTCGGGCGACCTCGACCCCCACTCCATCGGAGGGGAAGAACTCGCCGGGGGGGAGGTTGCGGCAGCGGGCGTCGAGCATCCAGTCCTGCTGCCGTTCCTCGGAGGGAATCGATTCCATGGGCGCTCACTCGTTCGGACGGTTGATCGTCTCGCTTGTAACGATAGGGAACCACGCCTGGTTCCCAAGACTCGGGATTGTGGGGGTGAACTCCTCGAAATCCCCCTGAACCCTGCACATCTTCCCGAGAACCCCCCAGGATCCCCAGGATGATCTCGACCGATACACAGGTTGACCCGATTGGATGCTCAGCTGGAGGCGATTGGATCAGGGCCGGGTCGAGCGGAACTCATTCGTTGCGCCCGACGTTGGCAGATGACGCTGCATTTCCCCCTGGAGGTAACCGGTGACCGACGAAGACCTGCCCGGCGACGAGCACCGCGACGCCGAGGTCGAGGCGCCTGAGCCCGAGGCCGCCGCCGAGACGTCCGAGCCCGAGCCGACCGCCGTGGCCGACGA
>JADGOM010000177.1 GCA_017882925.1 Acidimicrobiia bacterium
GCCCGAGAGCAGCTCGGGCCTGTCGATCGCGGCGCGCGAGCAGCTCGACAACCTGATCTTCGTGGTCAACTGCAACCTGCAGCGGCTCGACGGCCCCGTGCGCGGCAACGGCAAGGTGATCCAGGAGCTCGAGGCCATCTACCGCGGCGCGGGCTGGAACGTCATCAAGGTGAGCTGGGGTCGCGAGTGGGACACGCTCCTCGCCCGCGACGTCGACGGCGTGCTCGTCAACAAGATGAACAGCACGCTCGACGGCGAGTTCCAGAAGTACGCGATCGAGAAGGGCTCCTACATCCGGGAGCACTTCTTCGGTCCCGACCCGCGGCTGCGCAAGATGGTCGAGCACCTGAGCGACGAGGAGCTCGAGCGCCTGCCCCGCGGCGGCCACGACTACCGCAAGCTCTACGCGGCGTACAAGCGGGCCACCGAGCACGTCGGCTCGCCCACGGTGATCCTGGCCAAGACGATCAAGGGCTGGACGCTCGGCAACACGATCCAGTCGAAGAACGCCACGCACCAGATCAAGAAGATGACGGCGGTCGAGCTCAAGGCGTTCCGCGACACCCTGCACCTCGACATCCCCGACGCGGATCTCGAGAAGGGGGAGGCGGGGTACTTCCACCCGGGCGAGGACTCCGACGTCTACGAGTACATGGTCGACCGCCGCCGCCAGCTCGCCGGGCCGTTACCCGAGCGCGTCGTGCGGGCCAAGCCGCTCACGCTCCCCGGCCCCGACACGTACAAGGACGTGCTCGCGGGCACCGGCGCCAAGGTGCACGCGTCCACGACCACGGCGTTCGCCCGGCTGTTGCGCAACCTGCTGCGCGACCCGGAGATCGGGCGGCGCGTCGTGCCGATCATCCCCGACGAGGGCCGTACCTTCGGCCTCGACGCGCTCTTCAGCGAGGTGAAGATCTACGCCCCGTTCGGCCAGCACTACGAGCCCGTCGACGCCGGGCTGCTCCTCTCGTACCAGGAGTCGGTGAAGGGGCAGATCCTCGAGGAGGGGATCAACGAGGCCGGCGCGATGGCGAGCTTCACCGCCGCGGGCACGTCGTACGCCACGTGGGGCGAGCCCATGATCCCGTTCTTCATCTTCTACTCGATGTTCGGGTTCCAGCGGGTGGGCGACCTCATCTGGGCCTTCGGCGACGCCCGTGGGCGGGGCTTCCTGCTCGGCGCGACCGCCGGCCGCACGACGCTCACCGGCGAGGGTCTCCAGCACGCCGACGGCCACAGCCACGTGCTCGCGTCCACCGTGCCCAACTGCCGCGCCTACGACCCCGCGTTCGCGTTCGAGATGGGCGTCGTCATCCGCGAGGGCATCGAGCGGATGTACGGGCCCGAGCCCGACGACTGCTTCTACTACCTCACCCTCTACAACGAGAACTACCCGATGCCGCCGATGCCGGAGGGCGTCGAGGAGGGGATCGTCAAGGGGCTCTACCGGTACCGGCCGGCCGACGGCGAGCACCCGCACCGCGCGCAGATCCTCGGGAGCGGCACCGCGATGCTCGCCGCGCTCGAGGCCCAGCGGATCCTGGCCGACGACTACGACGTCGGCGCCGACGTCTGGAGCGCCACGAGCTACAAGTCGCTGCGCGACGAGGCGCTCGAGGTCGAACGTTGGAACCGCCTGCACCCGGGGCAGGAGCCGCGGATCCCGTACGTCACCGGGCTGCTCGGGGCGTCCGACGGGCCCATCGTGGCGGTCACCGACTTCATGAAGTCGGTCTCCGACCAGATCGCCCGCTTCGTGCCCCGCCGATTCGTGCCGCTCGGGACCGACGGCTACGGCTTCAGCGACACCCGGGAGGCGCTGCGCCGGCACTTCGAGGTCGACGCGGGCCACGTCGTGGTCGCGACGCTGAGCGCGCTGGCCGACGCCGGTGACGTGAAGGACGAGCTCGTCGCGGAGGCGATCGCGCGGTTCGGCATCGACGTCGAGGCGCCCGACCCCCGCCACACCTGATCTCGGGCGTCAGTCCTTCTTGAGGGGGTCTTCCTCGTCCCAGCTGGGGTCGTGCACGACCTCGTCGTCGAGGGGCCAGCCGCCCCGCGACGGTGCGTTCTCGTCGACGTCCGCGAGCGATCCCGAGCCCTCGTTGAAGAGGCCGTCGTCGAATCCCTGCTTGAGCTCGCGCGCCTCCCGGAAGCGGCGGGCTCGTCCCTTTCTGGCCAACGTCGTCACCTCGCTGAACGGGGCGGGGCCCCAATGTGGTCGTGCACTCCACGCCGGATTCCCCGGTCGTGGGCTCTCCATGATGCCGCACGGGGTGGAGGCCGTGTAGCCAACCGCAGGGCGACTTCGACCTATTCCGCCAAGTACGCGAGGTTCCCGAAGCGGTCGAGATGGGTCACTTCCCGGACCGGCTTGCGGGTCGTGGGTCCGTACTTGCCCTGCGGCCAGCCCAGCGGGACGACCGCGACCGGGTTGACGTTCCAGGGCAGGCCGAGCGTGCGCCGGGCGAGGAGCGTCGACCAGAGCGGCAGGGTGGTGAGGGCGGCGCCGAGGCCGAGCGCCCGGGCCGCGAGCAGGAGGTTCTGCACCGCGGGGTAGGCCCCGCCGTAGTAGCTGCCGGCGGCGATGGGTGGAAGCCAGGGGCGGGCGCCCTTCAGACAGGCGACCACGACGACCGGCACCTCCTCGAAGTGGTCCGACTGCCACTGGACCGCGTCGACGATCTTCCGGTTCCTGCCCGTGGCGCCGGTGAGGTCGCCGAGCCGGCGGTAGACCGACCAGGCCTGCCGGTTGAGCCGGGCGAGCTGGTGCTTCACGTCGGGGTCGCGGACTACGACGAACTCCCAGCTCTGCGAGTTGGACGGCGTCGGCGCGCGGGTGGCGAGCTCGAGGCAGCGGAGCACGGTCGCGTCGTCGACGGGATCGGTGCGGAGCCGGCGGATGGCGCGTTGGGACTCCA
>JADGOM010000178.1 GCA_017882925.1 Acidimicrobiia bacterium
CGATGCGACCGACCTCCGCGCTGCGGAGGAGCGACAGGCAGGCATCGGAGCCCAGCTCCTGCAGGTATTCGTCCATGCCACGGACGTTCGTCGCGATCGCCCCGGCGGGCCAGGGTCCAAAGTCCGTCTTTCACCCGGTGCGGGCTCAGCGGCGGTCGGCGAGCCGGCGTGCGGAGGGCACGAACACCACGACGATCAGACCGACCGCGACCACCGCGGAGAGCACCCGGTTCGCCACGAACATCTCGCGCACCGGAGCGTGGCGGTGCTCCAGCCTCCACGCCGGTGCGAGGTCATACGCGGGTATTGCCGTTGCGCCAGCAGAGCGCGGCGGCGCCTCCGGCGATGAGTCCATAGGCCAGATCGCTGAGGAATCCGCGGCCGCTGTAGGCGTCGACGACCGACCGCACGAGCAGCAGCGCGCACGCCGCTCCCGCCACCAACGCCTCGATCCGCCACAGCCGCCGACTCACGCCGAGATCCAACCACCCGCGATCGGAATTGCTGCAATAGTCGCCCGCGTGAACGACCCTCCTGACGGCATGCGGGAGATCCGGGCCCGCGGAAACCGCCTGACCATCCTGGTGGCGATCGTGGTCGTCCTGCTCCTCGGCCTGGTCGCGTTCGGCGTGTACTCCAAGGCGACGACCGCCGACCACCTGCAACACGCCGAGAAGGTCCTGCGGCCGCAGTACGAGCAGCTCGACCTCCAGCGGTTCAGCGCCGGCTACGAGCGCGCGCTCGTCAACGGCCGCCTCGACCGGGTGCAGTTCCCGTCGGCGCCCCACGCCCAGTGGGTGAACGCCGCCAACATCAACGCCTCGGGCATCGACGTCCTCTACGAGGTCGACAGCCCGGGCCGCACCGCGTGTCTCGCGGTCGCGACCGCGGCGAATCCCGGCCACCCCAACACCGTGACCTTCTCGACCTCGGGCCACACCGCCAACAGTGGAACCGGCTGCCACTAGCCCGCTCGCTGGACTCCTACGGCCCGGCGGCGCACACTCGGCGCATGGGCGAGGTGCACCGGCTGCCGCCGATCGGCAAGGAGCTGTTCATCGACGAGGACGGCACCGCGCTCCGGGCCGCGTGGCACCTCGACCAGGGCCTCGTGAACCTCAGCGTCTGGCGCGGCGACACCTGCACCGAGACGTTCCCGCTCTCGATCGACGACGCGTCGCGCCTCGTCGCCTACCTCGTCAACGGCCTCGCGACCGCGGCCCGGTCGAGCGCCGAGACACCCGCGACACCCGAGCCACGATTCACCATCGTCGACGAGCTCCGCGCCACGCTCGGCGCCTAGCCCCGAGTCGAGTACCCGAACGCCGGTCCCGCGGGACCGCTTCGTCACGCTGACGGCGTGACAGTCCGCCGCCGGTTCATGCTCCGGGATCCGGAGGGACGGGTCGTCTACGTCCTGGCGCACCCCTGATCCGGTCGCTTCGCCCCGGACGCGGCGCGGACTAGACGGGCAGGCCGAGCAGGTCGAGCGCGGTCTGCAGGATCCGGGTCGCGGTGCGGTCCACGACCCCGCGCGACGGCTCCGGCGTGCGCACCGCCTGCGACAACAGCCCGGAGCTCGGCTTCGCGGCCGCGGGAGCCGGCGGTGCTTGCGGCTGGTGCAGCGACGACGCCATCGCGGTTCCCCCCGGATCCTCAGGCGACCGACGCGGCTGCGAGCGTCGCCTTCGGCGTGATCGTGAACTCCGAAACCGGTGAAGTCAACGAGCAATGAACTTCGCCAGCTGAAGCTTCCCGGGCCGATGGTTGGCGGTTCCCACGACCCCCGGGGCTTGACCCGGACCCCAAGGTCAGGTGAGGCTACCCTCACTCGGACAGGGAGACGACACGTTGAGCGGGTGGGAGATCGTCGGGCTCGGGGCCATCGCGGGCTTCACCATCTACCTCGGTCTGCCCATCGGTCGGGTGCGCAACCCGATGCCCGCGTTCCGCGCGTTCCTCAACGCCGCGGCCATCGGCATCCTGCTGTTCCTGCTGTGGGACGTGCTCTCCGCGGGCATCGACCCGGTCGAGGCCTCCCTCCTCGCGTCGGTCAACCACCACGCCTCCTGGTGGCGCTTCGCCGGATACAGCGTGCTGCTCACCGCGTGCGTGTGCATCGGGATGGTCACGCTCGTGCACTACGACCAGTGGCTCCGCAAGCGAACCGCGCCGCATCCTGACGGCCCCGGCGCCGCCACGCTCACCCGCCCCACGGTCGGGCTAGGACCGGTCGCGCGGTTGAGCGAGCCGAAGCGGCTGGCGTTCTTCATCGCGCTCGGCATCGGCTTCCACAACTTCTCCGAGGGCCTCGCCATCGGCCAGTCGGCCGCGGCGGGCGAGATCAGCCTCGCGGTCCTGCTGATCGTGGGCTTCGGCCTCCACAACGCCACCGAGGGATTCGGCATCGTCGCACCGCTCGCCGCCGAGGGTGATCGGCCGTCGTGGGCGTTCCTCGGCCTGATGGGGCTCATCGGCGGCGGTCCCACGTTCCTCGGCACGATCATCGGCCAGGCCTGGGTCAACGAGTGGCTCTTCACCGCGTCCCTCGGGCTCGCGGCCGGCTCGATCCTCTACGTCGTGATCGAGCTGCTCGCGGTGAGCCGCAAGCTCGGGTTCAAGGAGCTCGCGACCTGGGGCATCCTGCTCGGCCTGTTCCTCGGCTTCGCCACCGACATGGTCCTCGTCGCCGCCGGCGTCTGAGCCGGGCGCGCCGCCGCGCGCCCGGCCCGCGGTCGGCCGCTACGTGGTGGTCGTCGCCGCGGTGGTGGTCGTGGGCGGCGCGGTCGTCGTCGTGGGCGGCACCGTCGTGGTGGTGGGCGGCGCGGTGGTCGTCGTCGCGGGACGCGTCGTCGTGACCGGGCGCGTCGTCGTGGTGCGGGGCTTCCCGGTGGTCGTGGTGGTGTTCGACGGGCTCGAGCTGTCGTTGTTGTTGGCGATGATGACGATCACCACGATGATCAGGGCCACGACCAACGCGACGATGGTGACGATGGCCCAGGCCGGGAAGCCCTTCTTGGCCGGCGGCACGGGTGCGTACGCGGCCGGCGGCACCGTGGCGCCGACCGCGGTCGGGGGACCGGCGACGTGCGGCACCGCCTCGGTCGGCGCGTTCGCCGGATCCGCCGGCGGCGAGAACGCGACCGCGTCCTTCGACTCGATGCCACCGTCGGCCACGTCGTCGGTCCAGGTCTTGCCGTCCCAGAAGCGGTGCTCGTGGCGCCCGCTCGGGTCGGGGTGCCATCCCGGTGTCGTCGACTCGGTCATCGTTCTCGCTTCCCGTGAGGTGATCGGCCCGTTGCAGTCGAGCACAACCGCCGCCGCCGCGGGTGGTAATGCGCCGCCGCAGCGGTAGCTTCGGGGCATGGCACTCGAGCAACGGGTCAGCTCCTGCAAGCTGGCCGACGTCAACGACCTCCTGACGATGTGGAACAAGGAGGGTTGGGCCGCCGCGTCCATCTCCACCTGGGTCGCCGCCGCGACCAGCTCCGCCGAGGCGCACACCCGGGTCTCCGTGCTGTTCCAGCGCGAGGCGGCCGGCTGACGGCGGGAGTCCGGCCGCGCGCGCTCCGGCCGGGGCGCCGCCGGTAGCGTCGCGGCGTGAAGCGTTGGCTCGGAGTCCTGGCAATCGGCGCGGCGGTGGTGCTCTCCGCGTGCGCGGGCTCGGCCGCGTCCTCGTCGCCGTCGGCCACGACCACCACATCGGCGAAGCCGCGGCCGGCCGGCGTGAACCCGTCGGAGTCGGCCCGCATGGTCTGCTCGCGCGAGGTGAACACCGACCTCGCCCACGGCTTCGGCATCGGCCGCGCCCACCTGAGCACCCCGACCTGGGCCGATCACGTCTACTCCTGCCAGTACGCGTTCCCCACCGGCGTGGTGTCGATCTCGGTCAAGGAGCTCGACAGCGCCGCGCAGACCACCGCGTACTTCGACCAGCTGCGGGCGACCTCGGGCCACCGCAGCGAGCGGCTCGCGATGGGCCAGGGCTCGTACTTCACGCCCAGCGGCTCGGTGGTGGTCCGGTTGGGGTGGAAGGTGATGTCGGTCGACGTCTCGCAGCTGCCCGATGCGTTCGGGAAGCCGCCGGTGAGCCCCTCGGAGGCCGCGGTGTCCGTGGCCGCGGTGATCCTCGGCTGCTGGAGCGGCGCGTAGACCGCAGGGCCGGAATCGATCGGCCGGGCCGGGCGTTCAGCGTGCGACCCCACCCAGACAGGAAGCGCGAGGACCGGAATGCAGATCAAGGAGCTCGGCCACGTGGTGCTCTACGTGCAGGACGTCGAGCGGTCGGCGGCCTTCTACGGCGACGTGCTCGGCTGGGAGCGGGCCATGCCCGCGGTTCCCGGCGTGCCGGTCGCGGCGTTCACCTCGGGCCGCACGCACCACGAGCTCCTGCTGATCGAAGTGGGCGACCAGGCCGCACCGGTGCAGCACGGGCGCCATCTCGGGCTCTACCACGTGGGCCTGAAGGTCGGCGACAGCGACGACGAGCTGCGCGAGGTGCTGGCCACGCTCGAGGACCACGGCGTCACGATCGTGGGCGCGAGCGACCACACCGTGACCCACAGCCTCTACATCCTCGATCCCGACGGCAACGAGATCGAGCTCTACGTCGACGTGCCCGGCGTCGACTGGAAGCACGACCCCGCGCTCGTCATGACCCCGACGAGGCCGCTGGTCCTGTAGCTCATCTCGTGGGGGCGGGTGGTATCAAACCACCGACCGACGGATTATGAGTTTTCGACCCGAGTTGCCGCCCGCGCACATAGGTGCACGTTCGTGCAGGTCGACGCCGTGATCGAGCGGTCCGAGTCGGACGATCCTCGGGGTACCCGAACAACCCACGCTGAATCTCGGCGCCCGGGGAGCCGACCACCCCGCTCAGCGACGCGCAAGCCCACATCTACCACGCGCTCGACGTCGGGACGGGATCGTAACTGTGTGATCAACCCTACGGGCGGCCACAAGGAAGTCGCGCCCATCTGCGCACATAACGGCGCGACCGACCGGGCATTGTGGGATACCCCGTGGCGCGGCGCCTCGGCGACACGCCTTCTGGGCGCTGATGCCATCCCCCTGAACTCGTGAACAGGAAGCCCTTGGGGCTGCGTCAGCGATCGGCGAACACAAGGATGTTGCCCTCATAGCACGACACCCACACGTCGTGGGTCGAGCGGTCGTAGGTGATCCCGATCGGGTGATGCGGCGTGCCGATGGTTTGGAGCAGCGAGAGATCGCTCGCGCGCAGCTTGCTCATCGTGTCGGAGCCGTAGTTGACGACGTAGAGCGCGGTGCCGTCGGGCGAGATCGCCATTGAGCGTGGCTGCGTGCCGGTGCTCACGCGGCCCACCACGGTTCGGGTGGTGAGGTCGATCTTCGCGATGAGTCCCGCACCGTTGAGCGTTGCGTATAGGTAATGAGCATCGGGGCTCATCACCAGATGACGGGGACCGCTGCCGACCCCGTACATCCACGACACCGCGAACGTGGCCAGGTCGATGATGGCAACGTTGCTCGTGCCCATCACCGCGACGTACGCGGTGTGGGAGTCGGGAGTGATCGCGATGCCGCGCGGATACGGACCCAGCGGAATGCGGTGAATCTCCTGTCCGGTCGCG
>JADGOM010000179.1 GCA_017882925.1 Acidimicrobiia bacterium
ATCCCGTCGACGGTGCACGAGCAGGGCACCAAGATCGTGTTCGAGGTCACCGACGGCAAGAAGACGGTCGAGGTGCACCACTCGGGTGACGAGCCGCCCCTGTTCCGCACCGGCATCGACAAGGGCCTGTCGGTACCCGTCGTGGTGGAGGGCAGTCTCGACAAGCAGCACGTGTTCCTGAGCGACCGCATCCTCATCCGCCACGGCAACGACTACACCCCGCCCAAGGTCAACACCGACAAGGCCCCCAAGAAGGTCGGCACCTGATGGGAGCAGGCGCGTGAAGGGTGTGCTCGGCGTCATCGGGATCGCCCTGGGCACGAGCGTCGCCGCGCTCGGCATCGTCGTGCTCCTCGCCGGGGTCGTGAAGCACGACGACCGGCTGCTGCGCCGGGGCCGTTGGTTCCTCTTCGGCGTGCTCGGAGCGGCGGTCATCGCGGTCGGCGCGATGGAATGGGCCCTGCTCACCCACGACTTCAGCCTCCGGTACGTTGCCGACAACAACGCGCGCGCCACGCCGATGCTGTTCACGATCACGGGGCTGTGGGCCGCGCTCGAGGGGTCGATCCTCCTCTGGGCGCTGATCCTCGGCGGCTACCTCTCGTTCGTCGCCTACAAGTTCCGCAAGCGGGCCACCGACCCGTTGGTGGCCTGGGCCGAGATCACCGGGCTCGTGGTCGCGCTCTTCTTCTTCGCGCTGATGCTCGGGCCGGCCAACCCGTTCAAGGCGGTGTCCGGCACCATCCCGATCGACGGCCAGGGCCCCAACCCGCTGCTGCAGAACAACCCGATCATGGCGTTCCACCCGCCGATGCTCTACCTCGGCTACGTCGGCATGACCGTGCCGTTCATGTTCGCGATCGCGGGCCTGGTCACCGGCCGCTTCGGCGAGGGCTGGCTCACCGAGACCCGCCGCAGCACGCTCATCGCGTGGGGCTTCCTCACCGCCGGCATCGCTCTCGGCGCGTGGTGGAGCTACGAGGTGCTCGGCTGGGGCGGCTACTGGGCGTGGGACCCGGTCGAGAACGCGTCACTGCTCCCGTGGCTCACGGCCACCGCGTTCATCCACTCCGTGATCGTGCAGGAACGGCGCGGGATGCTCCGCGTGTGGAACCTGTCGCTGGTGGTGGCCACGTTCTGCCTCACGATCCTCGGCACGTTCCTCACCCGGTCCGGGATCGTCAACTCGGTGCACGCGTTCAGCACGTCCGACATCGGCCCGTGGCTGCTCGCGTTCCTCGGCGTCTGCTGCGTGGTCGGCGTCGGCCTCATCGCCTGGCGCGGCGACCAACTCCGCGCGCCCGGGCGCATCGACTCGCCGGTCTCCCGTGAGGCGGCATTCCTCGCCAACAACCTGCTCTTCGCGGGCTTCGCGTTCGTGGTGCTCCTCGGCACCTGCTTCCCGCTCGTGGCCGAGGCGTTCCAGGGCAAGCAGCTGTCGGTGGGTGGCCCGTACTTCGACCGCATGACCACGCCGATCGGGCTCGCGCTGCTGTTCCTCATGGCGGTCGCGCCCGCGCTGCCGTGGCGGGCCACCAGCGGCGAGGTCGTCCGGTCGCGCCTGCTCGTGCCTGCGTGGTTCGGCGGTCTGTGCATCGTGCTCGCGCTGCTCATCGGCGCCCGGGGCCTGTTCCCGGTCGCCGCGTTCGGGCTCGCGGGGTTCGCGTTCGGTGGCATCTTCCGGCAGTTCTGGGTCGGCGCCCGCGCCCGGCGCAAGGTCACGGGCGAGGCGTTCCCGGTCGCGTGGTTCCGCATCATCCGCGGCAACCCGCGCCTCTACGGCGGCCTGATCGTGCACGCGGGCGTGGTGCTCCTCGCGGTCGGGCTCGCGGCCTCGCAGAGCTACGGCGAACGGCACGAGCTCCGGTTGTCGCGCAACCAGTCGGCCGTGGTCGCGGGCTACAAGGTCACGTACCTCGGTCGCGACCAGATCACCACCGACCAGAAGACCGTCATCGACGCACGCGTCCGCCTGCAGCGGGGGAGCACCGACTACGGCGTGTTCAAGCCGTCGATCAGCTCGTTCCCCAACAGCTCGGAGGGCGTGGGCACGCCGTCGGTGCACACGGGCCTGTTCCAGGACGTGTACCTCACGGTCGTGTCCTCGCCCCAGGCCTCGAAGACGGTCACGATCGCGGTGGCGGTCAACCCGATGATGCTGTGGTTGTGGAGCGGCGCGGTCCTGATGGGCCTCGGCACGGTCATCGCGCTCACGCCACGGAGCCGGCGGGTGCTCGGCCGCGACCCCGTGGAGCGGCCGGCGGCCGGCGCGCCGCCCGACCCCGACGGCGGTGAGGACGCGGTGGTGGGTCCGGCCGACGTGGCGGTCGCGGGCGAAGAGGTGCCGGTGTGAAGGTCCGCCACCGCGCCCGGTGGGTGGCCCTCACGATCGGTCTCGCGGTCGCGATCTTCGGTGTCATCCTCGCGTCGCAGGTCAACAACGAGCCCACCTACAAGGGTGGGGTCGTCCTCGGGAAGCCCGCGCCCACGGTCTCGCTCGAGAAGCTCGGTGGGGGAACGGTCACCTCCTCCGACCTCGCGGGCAAGGTCGTGATGGTCAACTTCTGGAACACGTGGTGCATCCCGTGCCAGTCGGAGGCGGGCGCGATCGCCGACTTCGGCCGCACCCACGAGAACGACCCCGACCTCGTGATGCTCTCGGTCGTCCGCGACGACACGAAGGGCGCGGTCGCGAGCTGGCAGAAGGCGCACCAGTCGCCATGGACGATCGCGTTCGACCCGCAGTCGCGCGCCGCGATCGACTTCGGCACCACCGGCCAGCCCGAGACCTACGCGATCGCGGCCGACGGCACCGTGGTCGCGAGCCAGCTCAGTGCGGTCAGCACCGCCAACCTCGAGAAGATGCTGGCGTGCGCGCGCGGAAGCTGCCAGGGATGAAGCGCGTCCTGCCCTGGGTCCTGCTCGCGGTGCTCGTGGCCGGCGGGATCTTCGTCGCCACCCGCGGCGACGACTCCCGCACCGCCACGGCCCGCGCGGCGTCGCTCGAGTCGGAGTTCCGCTGCGTCGAGTGCCAGAGCCTCTCGGTCGCCGACAGCCAGTCGACCACCGCGCAGGCGATGCGGGTCGACATCCGCAAGCGGATCGCGGCGGGGGAGTCCGACACCACCATCCGGCGCGCCTACGTCGAGCGCTACGGCGAGTTCATCCTGCTCAAGCCGCGTGGTGACGACGGCCTCGGCCTGGTCGTGTGGGGTCTGCCCGTGCTGCTGTTCATCGCCGCGGCCGGCGGGCTCTTCGTCGCGCTCCGCCGCTGGCGGGCCCAGCCGCGCCTCGCGGCGACCGCGGCCGACGAGGCCCTCGTCGACGAGATCCGCAAGGAGGCGAAGCCGTGAGCAGCACCACCAACCGCCCGCCGCGGCAGGCGAAGCCGTCGGGCGGCAAGGGCGCCGGTGGCGCGGCGGCGCGTTCCCCGAAGCCGACTCCCCGGGCCGCGGGCCGGTCGAAGGCGGAGACCGCGGCCCTCGAAGCCGAGCGCGACTTCCTGCTCCAGTCGCTCGACGACCTCGACGCCGAGCACGCGGTGGGCAACGTCGACGACGAGACCTTCGCCACGCTGCACGACGACTACACGGCCCGCGCCGCCGCGGTGGTACGGGCCCTGCGCGACGGCGTCGACACCCGGCCCGCGGCGCCCCCGATGTCGACGGGCAAGCGGGTCCTCGCCATCGGTGGCGTGATCGGGTTCGCCGCGGTGGCCGCGGTGGCCCTCGCGGCCGCGCTCGGGGTGCGCCTCCCGGGCCAGGAGGTCACGGGCAGCATCAATCAGACCTCCGCCGCAGCCAACGAGCAGGCGAAGCTCTCGAAGGCCGCGGCCGCGAAGCCGCAGGACGCGCAGGCTCAGCTCGCATTGGCCCGCAACCTGTTCGCCAACCACGAGTACGGCCTCGCCGTGAAGGCGTACGACGCCGCGGCCAAGCTCGACCCGTCGGACGCGGAGTCACGGACGTACCTCGGCTGGATCCTGTACCTCGCGAAGCTGCCCGACCAGGCGCTCACGCGGATCCAGGAGGCGGAGCAGCTCGACGTCGGCTACGCCGACGCCCACTTCTTCCGGGGCATGATCCTGCTCGGGGCCAAGGACGAGCCCGGCCAGGCCGTGCTCGAGTTCCAGGAGTACCTCAAGCTGGCGCCGGGCGGGGCCCTGGCCCCCGACGCCCAGCGCGCCCTCGGCGCGGCGCTGACCGCGGCGAGCCCGACCGCGACTACGGTCGCGCCCTCGACGACCGCGAAGCCGGCCACCGCCGGCTGACCGGCCTGCCCCGCACCGCCCCGCCCCCCCCGATCCCGCCCGATGAGGAGACCCCCGTGGACCAGCCGGCGTTCGACATCGTTCCCGACGCGACCTATCACGTCACGATCACGACCAACCGCGGCGTGATCGAGATGGACCTCGACGCGAAGCTCGCGCCCCAGACGGTCAACAACTTCGTCGGCCTGGCGAAGCAGGGCTTCTACGACGGACTCACCTTCCACCGCGTGGTGCCGGAGTTCGTCATCCAGGGTGGCGACCCCGACGGCACCGGCGCCGGCGGCCCCGGGTACAAGTTCGCCGACGAGCCCGTCACCGCCGAGTACACGCTGGGCGCGGTGGCGATGGCCAACGCGGGCCGCAACACCAACGGCTCGCAGTTCTTCATCTGCATCGACGACTGCACCCGCAAGCTCGCCAAGAGCTACAACCTCTTCGGCTACGTCACCTCCGGCATCGAGGTCGCACAGGCCACCCAGGTCGGCGACGTGATGCACTCGGTCAAGGTCGACGAGCCCGTCTCGAAGTAGGCCGTCGGCGGGATTCCCGCGATCGCGGGTCGGGTCCCTACCCTGGGGCGATGGACGGCACCTCGAAGGACGTAGGTCTGTTCGGCCCCGACAGCGTGGCGTGGCGCCTGCACGCCGACCCCACGATGCTCGTGGGTGGCCTGCGCGCGTTGCTCGTGCAGGCCCTCGAGCCCCGGGCGATGGCCGCGGTCGACCAGCACAGCGACTACCGCACCGACCCGTGGGGCCGGCTGCGGCGCACCACCGAGTTCGTGATGACGACCACCTACGGCGACACGCGGTCGGCCGAGGCCGCGGGCGAGCTCGTGCGGCGGATCCACACGCGGATCGAGGGCACCGATCCCGTGACCGGTCGTGCGTACCGGGCCGACGATCCCGACCTGCTGCTGTGGATCCACGCGGTCGAGGTGCACTCGTTCGTCTCGGCCTACCGCCGCTACGCCGGAAGCCTGACCGCCGCCGACGCCGACCGCTACGTCGACGAGATGGTGCGGGCGGCCGAGCTCGTGGGCCTCGAGGCCGACGCCGTCCCCCGCACGATGGGCGATCTCCGCGACTACCTGCGGGGCGTGCCCGATCTCCAGATGACGCCCGCCGCGCGCGCGGGCGCGCGCACGATCGTCGTGCCGCCGATGCCGCTCGCGGTGCGGCCGCTGTGGGGCGTCCCGGTCACGGCCGCGGTGGCGATCTTCCCCCGGGTGGCCAAGCGCCTCTACGGGCTCTGGTGGTTCCCGCCCGCGACCCCGGCCCTGCGGGCGTCGATCTTCACGCTGGGCCGGGTGCTCAACGTCGTGCTGCCGGAACCGCCGTCCGTGCGCGCGGCGCGCGCCCGGCTCGCCGCGGCCTGAGTCCCGCCTGGCCGCGGGCCTCCCACCTGCGATCCGGAGCCCCTCCGGCGGCGGGCGTATTCTCGTCAGGTCCTCCCGCCCCCGTTCCACCAACTCCGGAGTTCGCCATGCCTGACGTCGTCGAGCCCAACACCCCCGTCTCGCTCGTCGAGCAGGCCTACAGCCGCTACCCGGAGGCCGTGCGCATCGCCCGCGAGCGCCTCGGCCGGGCCCTCACCTTCGGCGAGAAGGTCCTGTTCGCCCACGCCGACGACCCCGCCACCATCGGGCTCGGACGGGCGGTCGACTACGCCGACTACCGGCCCGACCGGGTGGCGATGCAGGACGCCACCGCCCAGATGGCGCTGCTCCAGTTCACGACGGCCGACCTGCCCCAGGTCGCGATCCCGTCGACCGTGCACTGCGACCACCTGATCCAGGCCCGGGTCGGGGCCGAGGTCGACCTCGAGAACGCGATCGACGTCAACCGCGAGGTCTACGACTTCCTCGCCAGCGTCTCGGCCAAGTACGGCATCGGCTTCTGGAAGCCGGGCTCCGGCATCATCCACCAGGTGGTCCTCGAGCACTACGCGTTCCCGGGCGGGATGATGCTCGGCACCGACTCGCACACGCCCAACGCCGGCGGCCTCTCGATGGTCGCGATCGGCGTCGGTGGCGCCGACGCGGTCGACGTCATGGCCGGCTGGCCGTTCAACACCCGGGTCCCCAAGCACATCGGGGTCCGGCTCACCGGGCACCTGTCGGGCTGGGCCTCGGCCAAGGACGTCATCCTCAAGGTCGCCGGCATCCTCACGGTCAAGGGCGGCACCGGCGCGATCGTCGAGTACTTCGGCCCCGGCGTCGAGTCGATCTCGGCCACGGGCAAGGCCACGATCTGCAACATGGGCGCCGAGATCGGCGCCACCTGCTCGATCTTCCCGTACGACGCCCGCAGCGCCGCCTACCTCAAGGCCACCGGGCGCGAGGAGCTCGTCGACCTGGCCGACCAGTACGCCGAGCACCTCCGCAACGACCCCGAGGTCGACGCCGACCCCGAGCGCTACTACGACCGCGTGATCGACGTGGACCTGAGCGAGCTCGAGCCGCACCTCGTGGGCCCTGGCACCCCCGACCTCGACCGCCCCATCTCCGAGGTCGCGGCCGCGGTCGAGCGGGAGGGCTACCCGGTCGAGATCAGCGCCGCGCTCGTCGGCTCCTGCACCAACTCGAGCTACGAGGACATCGGGCGCGCCGCGCACGTCGCCCGCCAGGCCAAGGCCGCGGGCCTCCGGGTGAAGACCCCGCTGCTCATCACCCCCGGGTCCGAGCAGGTGCGGGCCACGATCGAGCGCGACGGGCTCCTCGACGACCTCGAGGCGATCGGCGCCACCGTGCTCGCCAACGCGTGCGGCCCGTGCATCGGCCAGTGGCAGCGCGACGACCTCGTGCCCGGCACCCGCAACAGCATCGTCAACTCGTTCAACCGCAACTTCCCGCGCCGCAACGACGGCAACGCGGAGACGCTGAGCTTCATCGCGTCGCCCGAGACCGTCACCGCGATGGCCCTCACCGGCCGCCTCGACGTCGACTTCGTGCGCCAGCCGATCATCGCCCCCGACGGCACCGAGGTGCTCCTCGAGGCGCCGGTGGCCGACGAGCTCCCGAGCAAGGGCTACGACCCGGGCGAGAACGGCTTCCAGCCCCCGGCCACCGACCCGTCGACCGTCTCGATCGTGGTGAAGCCCGACAGCGAGCGGCTCCAGCTCCTCGAGCCGTTCCCGGCGTGGGACGGCAACGACTACACGGGCCTCGCGGTGCTGCTGAAGGCGTCGGGCAAGTGCACGACCGACCACATCTCGCCCGCAGGCCCATGGCTCAAGTACCGCGGCCACCTCGAGAACATCTCCGGCAACCTCTTCATCGGCGCCACCAACGCGTTCGCGCTCGACGAGTCGGGTTCCGGCGTCGACGTCCGCGACGGCTCGGTCGTCCCGCTGCCCGAGCTCGCCAAGGCCTACAAGCGAGCCGGGATCGACTGGGTCGCGATCGGCGACGAGAACTACGGCGAGGGCTCGTCGCGCGAGCACGCGGCCATGGAGCCCCGCTTCATGGGCGGCAAGGCGATCATCGTCCGCTCGTTCGCCCGCATCCACGAGGCCAACCTGAAGAAGCAGGGCGTGCTCGCGCTCACGTTCGCCGACCCGAAGGACTACGAGCGCGTGCTCGTCGACGACCGGATCGACATCCTGGGCATCGCGGAGCTCGCCCCGGGCCGGCCGGTCACCGTGCGCATCCACCACGCCGACGGCACCTCGCACGACGTGCAGACCACACACACCATGAGCGACGAGCACATCGCCTGGTTCCGCGCCGGTTCCGCCCTCAACGTCCTCCGCCAGCAGGGCAAGGGCTAGGGATCTGGAGCCGATGGCGGGCCGGTTGCCGTGCCGGCCCGTCCGACGATCTCGTGCACTGTCGCGGTCTCGTCGGCCCCGCGCCGGACTGCAACCGTTGTCGGAAGGCGCAATACCTGTCCAAACGGATATCTGCTTGGACAGGTATTGCGAGTCAATCGGGGCCCACAACCGCCGGTTCATCGGTTCCGCGGGACCGCCCGCCGCTGTTGACCGGGTGGTGGACCCGGCCTCGGCTCCCCGCGTCTACGAACGCAGGGCCCGCAGCTTGGTGACGACGTCGGGGAAGGCGGAGAGGAACGCGTCGATGTCGGCGTCGGTCGTGCTCCACCCCACGCTGATGCGCAGCGAATGCTCCGCGTCGACGCCCATGGCCGCGAGCACCGGCGACGGTTCGAGCAGCTCGCTCGAGCACGACGAGCCCGAGTGCACCGCCACCCCGTGCTGGTCGAGCCCGAGCAGCACCGGTTCGGCCTCCACGCCGTCGACCCCGAGGCAGACCAGGTTCGGCACCCGTCCAACCGGGTCGCCGTAGACCCGCACGCCGGCAACGGCGGCGGTCGCGCCCGCGACCAGCCGGTCGGTCTGGATGCGTGCGACGTCGGCCTCGAGCGCGAGACGGCCGTCGGCGGCCAGCTCTGCGCACGCGGCGCCGAAGCCGACGATCCCGGCGACGTCCTCCGCGCCCCCACGTCGGGCCCGCTCCTGCGCGCCGCCGACGACGAACGGCGCGAGGCGCAGGCCGCGCCGTACGAGCAGCGCCGCGGTGCCGCGCGGCCCGCCGAGCTTGTAGCCGGTGACCGACAGGAGATCCGGGCCCGAGCCGCCGAAGTCGACCGGCAGGTGACCGGCCGCCATGCACGCGTCGACGTGCACCAGCACGCTGCGCTCGCGGCACGCGGCGATGATCTCGAGCGCCGGCTGCGTGGTGCCCACCTCGTGGTTCGCCCCCTGCACGCTCACGAGGACGGTGTCGGGGCGGATCGCGTCGATCACCGCACCCGCGTCGAACCGGCCGAGCCCGTCGACGCCGACCGTGGTGACCGCGACCGGGGCCCGCTCGAGCGCATCCCGCACCGCCGAGTGCTCGACCGCGGTCGTGACCACGTGGGCGTCGACCGCGCGGCCCGAGGTCGCGCCCCAGACCGCGGTGTTGATCGCCTCGGTACCCGAAGCGGTGAACACCACCTCGCGGGGTCGCGACCCGAACAACCCGGCGACCTGCGCGCGCGCGTCCTCGACCGCGACGCGGGTCGTGCGGCCCTCGGTGTGCACCCGGCCCGGATCGCCCGGATGGTCCCGGAGGTAGGGGACCATCGCGTCGAACGCGGCCGGTCGCAGCGGCGAGCCCGACGCGTGATCGAGGTAGGTACGGGGCACGACGACGGGAGCCGGACGGTCAGACGGTGACGACGCAGTGGGCGTCGCCCTCGGGCCGGCTCTCCTCGAAGTGCGGGTCGGTCTCGCCGTAGAGCGCCGAGAGCATGCCGCGGATCATCCCGCGGTCGACCGCGCAGACGACGTGCGGGAACTGCTGCGCCGCCTCGCCGAACGGGCAGTGCTCGGCGATGATCGCGAGCCCGTTGCCGCGCGCCTCGGAGTGGGCGGCGAACCCGTGCGCGGTGAGCGCGTCGGCCACCGTGGCCAGGGCCGCCTTCACCGAGCGCTGCGCGTCGACCGCGCCGGCCGGCGACATACGGGACGCGAGCATCTTGCCGTACTCGTAGCCCACCTCGTCGGCCATTCGCCCGGCCTGCTCGGGCGGCAGCAACTCCAGGGCCCGGGCGAGGAGAGTGGCCATCAGGTCGTCGCGCCGGGGCGGGAAGTTGAGCGAGTGGTCGAGCGGGGCGGCGAGGTAGCGCTTCGACGGCCGGCCCGCGCTGCGGCCCACGGTGGGCGCCTGGTCGATGTGGAGGTAGCCGCCGGCCGAGAGCTTCTCGAGGTGGTGGCGGGCGACGTTGGGGTGGAGCTCGAAGTGCTCGGCCACCTCGCCCGCGCGCACGCCGCCCGGGGTGGATCGCACGAACAGGTAGATCTCCCGGCGGGTCGGGTCGCCGAACGCGTTGGTGACGGCCGAGATCGCCGCGCTGAACTCGTCGGGCGACAGCTCGGTGGTGGCACTCGCCGGTTCGGGACCGTCCTCAGCCATGGCGGTATTGTACCTACGCACGTAGTGGAAATCCCCGTCCCCGAAAGGACCACCCTCCGATGCCCACCGAGGCCGCCGTCATCGAGGCTCTCCGACCCGTGGAGGATCCCGAGATCCACCGGTCGATCGTGGACCTCGGGATGGTCAAGGGGGTGCTGGTCAACGGCGGGCACGTCGAGGTCCTGGTCGCTCTCACCACCGAGGGCTGCCCCCTCCGCACCGAGATCGTCAAGCGGGTCACCGAAGCCGTGAGTGGGCTCGACGGCGTCGCCGCGGTCGACGTGGAGCTCACCGTGATGACCGACGACGAGCGGGCCCAGCTGGCCGAGAGCCTGCGGGGCGGCGCCACCGAGACCGGCGCCGGCGGCCACGCGGCCCGCACCAACCCGTTCACCGACTCCCGCACCCGCGTGCTCGCGATCTCGTCGGGCAAGGGCGGCGTCGGCAAGTCGAGCGTCACCACCAACCTCGCGGTCGCGCTGGCGCAGCGGGGCGAGGACGTCGCCGCGATCGACGCCGACGTCTGGGGCTTCTCGATGCCGCGGATGCTCGGCATCGACCGGCCGCCCACGGTCATCGACGAGGTCATCGTGCCCCCCGAGGCCAACGGGGTCCGCCTCATCTCGATGGGCTTCTTCGCCCGCGAGGACCAACCGGTGGTGTGGCGGGGTCCGATGCTGCACAAGGCGCTCGAGCAGTTCCTCACCGACGTGCACTGGGGCGACCCGAAGTGGCTCGTCATCGACATGCCCCCCGGCACCGGCGACATCGCGCTCTCGATGGCGCAGTTCCTGCCCCGCGCCGAGGTGATCATCGTCACCACCCCGCAGGCGGCCGCGCAGAAGGTCGCGCAGCGCGCGGCCTACATGGCGAAGAAGGTCAACCTCTCGGTCGTCGGCGTCGTCGAGAACATGAGCTGGTTCCGGGGCGACGACGGCAAGGCCTACGAGATCTTCGGCTCCGGCGGGGGCGAGGAGCTCGCCCAGCAGCTCGGCGTGCCGCTCCTCGGCCAGATCCCGCTGGTGTCGGAGCTGCGGGCCGGCGGCGACGACGGCCACCCGATCGTGGTGTCGCACCCCGACGACGAGGCCTCGGTCGCGATCCGGGGCATCGCCGAGAAGCTCATCACCGACCTCGTGCCCAAGAAGATCTTCCGGCCCGAGCTCAAGATCATCTGACCCCGGTCGGATCGCCGGCCGGGCCGGGTCCGGATCCTCGGCTTCCCGGGCTGCTGGCTACGATGCGGCTTCGACGCGGGCACCGCCGTGCGCCGCGCAGGTTCGCTCCCACGAAGGGTCGTTGGTTCGATGGAAGTCAAGATCGGGGTCGTCTACACGTCCAAGGAGCTCCTGGTGGAGCTGGCCGGAGACGCCGACGAGATCGTGACCGTGTTCGACAAGGCGCTCAAGGCCGGTGACCCGGTCGTCTGGCTCACCGACAACAAGGGCCGCCGGGTCGGCGTGCCGGCCGACAAGGTCGCCTACATCGAGGTGTCGAAGGACGACGAGACCAAGCGGGTCGGCTTCAGCCGGTAGCGATGCCCGCCTCCCCCTCGCCCGGGCTGCTCGATCGGCGACTCCTGTTCGTCACGGGAAAGGGCGGGGTGGGCAAGAGCACGATCGCGGCCGCGCTGGCGATGCTCGCGGCCGACCACGGCAAGCGGGTCCTGCTGGTCGAGGTCGACGCCAAAGGCAACCTCACCGACCTCTTCGAACGGCCGCCGGTCGGGTTCAAGCCCGAGGTGGTGGCGCCGGGCGTGTCCGCGATGACGATGCACACCGAGGCGTCGTTGCAGGAGTACCTGAAGCTCAACCTGCGCGTCCCGGTGATCGGCCGCATCGGCCCGATCGCCCGGATGCTCGACTTCGTGGCCTCCGCGGCGCCGGGGGTCCGCGAGCTGCTCACCGTGGGCAAGGTGTGCTGGGAGGTCCGCGAGTCGATCGCGGGCCGGGCCGACTGGGACCTCGTCGTGGTCGACGCCGCGGCCACCGGCCACATCATCAGCCAGCTGGACGCGCCCCGGTCGATCCGGGAGCTCGTGCAGGTGGGGATGGTGCGGGAGCAGACCGAGTGGATGGCCGACCTGCTCGCCGACCCTGAGATCACCGCGCTCAACATCGTCGCGACGCCGGAGGAGATGCCGGTCAGCGAGACGATCCAGCTCGTCGACCAGGCCCGGACCGAGCTGCACGTGCCCCTCGGCGCCGTGATCGTCAACCGGGTGCTGCCCGAGCTGTTCACCCGGGCCGACGAGGCCACCTACAACGCGCTCCGGGAGCCCGAGCCGGCCCGCATCCTCGAAGCCGGTGTCGGGGCCGGGTCGACCGCGGTGCTCGACGCGGCCCGGCTCGCGGTCAACCTCCGCCGCACCCGCGCCACGCACCTCACGCGGCTGCGGGCCGAGGTCGACCTGCCGATGCTCTACCTCCCGTACCTGTTCGTGCGGGGCCACGGCGTGCGGGTCACCCGCATGATGGCCACCGCGCTCGGCGAGGAGCTCGGGCTGTGAGCCCGAAGCGGCGCGGCGACGTCGACACCGACGCGCCGACGTTCGAGTCGCTGCTCGCGACCAAGGAGATCGTGATCTTCTGCGGCTCCGGTGGCGTGGGGAAGACGAGCGTCGCGGCGGCGTCGGCCGTCGCCGCCGCGGTGCACCTCGGCGGCAAGGTGCTCGTGCTCACCATCGACCCGGCCAAGCGCCTCGCCGACTCGCTCGGCCTCGAAGGCATCGGAAACCTCGAGAAGCGGGTCCCCGACGAGGTGCTGAAGGCCGTGGGCCTCGAGCCCCGGGGCGAGCTGTGGGCCGCGATGCTCGACACCAAGCAGAGCTGGGACGAGCTCGTGCTCCGGCACGCGCCCGACGAGGAGACCGCCTACCGGATCCTCGAGAACCGGCTCTACGCCAACCTGACCGCGCGCTTCGTGCAGAGCCACGACTACATCGCGATGGAACGGCTCTACGAGCTACACGAGTCGGGGGCGTACGACCTCATCATCATCGACACCCCACCCACCCGCAACGCGCTCGACTTCCTCGACGCGCCTGCGCGTATGGCCGAGTTCTTCGGTGGTCGCCTGCTGCGGTGGCTCACGCTCCCGTACCGGGTTGGTGGTCGCCGCGGCGCGCGCGTCCTCAACGTCGCGAGCCGGCCCTTCTACCAGATGGCCGATCGCATCCTGGGCAGCCAGTTCCTCCAGGACATCGCCGAGTTCTTCCTCAACTTCCAGTCGATGTACGACGGCTTCGTCACCCGCGCCCACGCCGTCGAGCGGCTCCTCCACGACCGCCGGACCTCGTTCGCGGTGGTCACCACGCTGGAGATGGCCCCGCTGCGGGAGGCGGAGTTCTTCTGCGAGCAGCTCGTCGACCGGAAGTTCGATCTCGGCGCGTTGGTGCTCAACAAGACGCTGCCCCGCTACCTCCTCGACGACGACGGCGCCCGCGCGGCCACGGCGATGTGCGACGCGGCCACCGACGTCGCCGCGCCGCTCGCGCGATCGGGCGTCGCCGGACTGGAGGACGAGGCCCGCGACGCACGGGTGCTGCGCACGATCGGCGAGTCGTTCCGCAACTTCGCGGTGGTGGCGAAGCGCGAGGGCGAGCTGCGCACCGAGATCCGCAACGCGCCAGACATCGTGGTCGACGTCCCGAGCTTCGACGCCGACATCCACGACATCGCGGGGCTCGTCGAGCTCGGCAACGCACTCCTGCGCCGCCCTACCGCCCCCGACCAAGGGCGTGCATAGGACCCAATGGTCGGGTCCCATGCACGCCCCTGCGGTCCGGGGCTCCTGCGGGCCTCGCTACGATCCGGGCGTGACGACGCTGGTCGAGCTGGCCCAGACCCATACCGGAGTGACGGGCGATCAGCTCGCGCACCTGCAGCGACTGGTCGCGTCGTGGAACGTCCTCGCCGATCTCTCGTTCGCCGACCTCCTGCTCCTCGTGCCGATTGAGGGCGAGGAGGGTCACCGGTTCATGGTCCTCGACCAGGTGCGGCCGATGACCGGCCAGACCCTGTACCCGCAGGACATGGTCGAGACGCTCGTCGACGAGGTGGAGCGCCCGCTCGTCACGCGGGCCTGGCGCCTCGGCGAGATCGTCGAGGGCGACGCCCCGCTGCTCGGCGCGAGCGAACGGGTCCGGCTCCAGTGCGTGCCGATCCGCTGTGGGGGGAGGCTCATCGCGCTCCTCACCCGCGAGGCGCCCATCACCTCGGGTCGCCGGCCCGGCGAGCTCGAGCGCGTCTTCCTCGACGTCTTCGACCGCTTCGCGCTGATGATCGCCGAGGGCAGCTTCCCGTTCGCGCGCGAGGAGGTGGAGCCCGAGGACGCACCGCGCGTCGGTGACGGCGCGATCGTGCTCGACGTCGGCGCGCACATCCGCTTCGCCAGCCCCAACGCGGTGACCTCGATGCACCGCATGGGCATCCACGCCTACACCTCGGGCCTGCGCCTGGCCGATGTCGGCTTCGAGGACTCCGCGGTCGAGATGGCGGCGCGGGCGCACGCGCCGATCACCGAGGAGATCGAACGCGGGGAGACCTCGATCCTGCTCCGGGTGCTCCCGCTGTTCGAGGGCAACCGGCCGCTCGGCGCGCTGATGCTCATCCGCGACGTCACCGACCTCCGTCGCCGCGATCGCCTGCTGATGTCGAAGGACGCGACGATCCGCGAGATCCACCACCGGGTGAAGAACAACCTGCAGACGATCGCGGCCCTGCTGCGGCTGCAGGGCCGCCGCCTCGAGTCGAAGGAGGCCCGTCAGGCGATCCAGGAGTCGGAGCGGCGCATCCGGTCGATCGCGATCGTGCACGAGACCCTCTCGCGCGAGGCCACCGACTTCGTCGCGTTCAGCGACATCATCAAGCCCCTGGTGCGGGTCGTGGAGGAGTCGGTCTCCACCGAGGAGGGCAGCCTCCGGTTCAAGGTCGAGGGCGATGCCGGCGACCTGCCGGGCGAGGTCGCCACGCCGCTCGCGGTGATCCTCAACGAGCTGATGCAGAACGCCGTCGACCACGCGTTCCCCGACCAGGGCACCCGCCTCGGCGGCAACGTCACGATCCATCTGGCCCGGGTCGGCGACGAGGTGCAGGTCGACGTGGTCGACGACGGCGTGGGGCCGCCCGAGGGCTTCGACCTCGACAATCCGTCCGGCCTCGGACTGCAGATCGTGCTGGCGCTGGTGCGGGGCGAGCTCGGCGGGTCGATCGAGCTGCTGCGCGAGGAGGGCACGCGGGTGCGCATCCGCGTCCCCGTGGCCGCGCCGCGGGTCGAGGTGAGCTAGTGCGCCCGGCGGCGCAGGTGGAGCGCGTGGAGCGGTTGGTGCAGGTGGCGCGGCCTCAGCCGGCGCGGCGCTGCTTGCTCAGCCAGTCCTTGCGGACCTTGCGCCGCTCCTCCTCGGTGGTGCCGCCCCAGATGCCGGCCTCCTGGTTCGTCGCGAGCGCGAACTCGAGGCACTCCGACTTCACGGGGCAGACGGCGCACACGTCCTTGGCGGCGTCGATCTGGTCGAGCGCGTGGCCGGTGCTGCCGATGGGGAAGAACAGGTCCGCGTTGGAGTCGCGGCACAGCGAGCGGTTCCGCCAGGCGTCCGCGTCCCAGTCATGCGTACGGATCCAGGTCAACGCCACGAAGTCCTCCGGTTGGGTACTGCTCGACTCGTCGGGCACGGGGAGGGGTCCTCGTGCGTACGATCACAAGCGGTTGCGGATCGCCCGCAGATCCGCCGAGCGCTGGACCAACCTAGTCACCCATCGTGAGTGTGGCAAGGGCTCTGACCTGCGGGTTTGTGGCCCGGCCGCTCCGGCGACCGCGTTGCGTGGCGGGGAGCACTCTTCGTGAAGGTGCTGGCGCACCGCGGCGCGAACCGCCGCGCGCCGGAGAACACCGTGGCCGCGTTCGCGATCGCCCGCGAGCTGGGCGCCGACGGGGTGGAGCTCGACGTGCACCCGTCGGCCGACGGGGTGCTCGTCGTCCACCACGATGCCGTCGCGGCCGGCCTGGGCACGATCCAGGACTTCCCACTCGCGGGGGTGGTCGCGGCCCGGCCCGACATCCCCACCCTGGATGCCGTGCTCGACGTCTGCGCGGGGATGCTGGTCAACATCGAGCTGAAGAACCTGCCGGTCGACACCGACTTCGACCCCGACCACGGCAGCGCCGCGCTCGTCGTGGAGCTCCTGCGGACCCGGGCCGCGCGCGACATCGGGGCGGCGGGCGACGACGTGATCGTGTCGTCGTTCAACCTCGACACCATCGACCGCGTGCACGCGCTCGACCCGTCGGTCCCCACGGGCTACCTCACGTTCTTCGGCTTCGATCCGATGTACGCGATCGACGTCGCCGTCGACCGCGGTCACGTCGCGGTGCACCCGCAGATGCAGGCCCTCGGCCGTGACGTCGGGGCGGTCGTGGCGCGCGCGCACGCGCGCGACGTCCGGGTCAACGTGTGGACGGTCAACGACGCCGACGCGGTGCGCCGGCTGCACGACGCCGATGCCGACGCCGTGATCACCGATCTCCCCGACGTCGCCCTCGCCGCGCTGCACCGCTAGCCCGGTGCGACCGCATTCGCCCTTGCGGTGGGGCTGGGGGGTCCTAGGCGGTGGGGATGACGAGGGTGAGGGCGTCGGGCTCGAAGCGGATGTCGAAGCGGGTGCCGGTACCGAGGTGGTCGCCGTCGACCTGGTAGTGGATCTCCCGCGTGCCGGAGATCCGGAAGTGCTCGACGTCCTGGAGCTGCTTGACCTTGCGGTGCCGGCGCAGCGTGCGCCGCGAGCCGAGGCTCGACACGCCGGTGCGGATGAGCATCACCAGCTTCAGGTCCTGCCACATCGTCAACGTGAGCTTCGACTCGAGTCCGAGCTCGGGGTCGATCTTCACCGGGAGGTTGCCGAGGTAGGTGTAGGGGTTGGTGTTGCTGGCGATCGCGAGCCCGATCCGCTCGACGACCTCACCGTCGTCGAGCTCCACCTGGAACTGGTCGTTCCGGTGGTCGAAGCGGCGGAACCAGGTGTCGAACGCGGACACGAGGAACAGCGGGTGCGCGAACCACCGCTTCAGCCCCGACCGCCGCTCGACCTGCTCGACCGTTGCCGCGTCGAATCCGAAGCCGGCGTGGAACAGGAAGCGGCGGTCGTCGACCGACCCCACGCCGATCCGCTGGAACGCCCGGGCGTCGAGCGCCTGGAGGAGCTGGCCGGTGGCCTCGATCGCGTCGGTGGAGTAGCCGATGGTGCGGGCGAACACGTTGGTCGACCCGCCCGGGAGCGGCGCGAGCGCGGTCTGCGTGCCCACGAGGCCGTTGGCCGCTTCGTTGAGGGTGCCGTCGCCCGCGAGCACCACCACGCAGTCGACGCCGTCGGCCCCCGCGGCGCGGGCGAGGCGGGTGGCGTGCCCGCGTTCGGTGGTCTCCGCCACGTCCAGCTGGTGGCCCGAGCCGAGCGCGGCCTGGATCACGACGCGTCGACGCGCGGTGACCGACGACGCGGTCGCGTTCACGATGAGGAGCAGGCGCACGGCCCGACCCTACCGGCGCGGTCGGCCCCTACGATGCCGCGGTGTCCGAACCGCAGACGGAGACCCTGCCCGAGCTGGAAGCCGCGATCACGGAGTGCCGGGCCTGCCCGCGTCTCGTCGCGTGGCGGGAATCGGTGGCGGCCGATCCGCCGGCCCGCTTCCGCGCCGACGAGTACTGGGCCCGCCCGGTCCCCGGCTTCGGCGACCCGCGTGCGCGGGTGCTGATCGTCGGGCTCGCGCCCGCGGCCAACGGCGCCAACCGCACCGGCCGGATGTTTACCGGCGATCGGTCGGGCGACTTCCTCTTCGCCTCGCTCCACCGCACCGGGTTCGCCAACCAGCCGACGTCGGTCGACGCGGCCGACGGGCTCGAGCTGCGCGACGCGTTCATCACCGCGGCCGTGCGGTGCGCGCCGCCCGACAACAAGCCGACGCCCGACGAGCGGGCCGCCTGTCTGCCCTGGTTCGGGCGTGAGCTCGACCTGCTGGCCGACGTCGGGGTGTTCGTGGTGCTCGGTGCGTTCGCCTACCAATCGCTCTGGCACGTGCTGCGCGGGCGCGGCGTCGCGCTCCCGCGCCCGCGACCCGCGTTCACGCACCTGCTGCAGGTGCCGACCGACGCCGGCGTCATCGTGGGGTCGTTCCACCCGAGCCAGCAGAACACCTTCACCGGCCGGCTCACGCCCCCGATGCTCGACTCGGTGTTCGCGCGGGCTCGCGTGCTCGCGGGCTTGGCGACGGGCGGTTAGCGGAAGGCCTCGAACAGCGAGACGCAACCGAGGATCACGAGCACGACGCCCATCACCCGGCGCAGGGTCGTGACCGAGAGCACCCGCAGCAGACCCTGCCCGCTCACGACCGCGATGGCCGCCACCGACCAGAGGGCCAGCACCGCGCCGAGCCCGACGCTGAGCGCTGAGTGGTAGTGGGCCGCGAGGTTCGCGGTGAGGATCTGGGTGAGGTCGCCCCACTCGGCGATGAACGTGACGATGAACGCGGCGGTGATGATGCGCCGGTGGCTCTGGGTCTCCTCCTCGATGAGGTCGGTCTCGTCCTTCACCGACTCGCGGAACGCGAAGAAGGCGCCGGCGAAGAACAGGAACGCGACGAAGATCTCGAGGACGGTGTGCGGGAGGATCTTGAACAGCCCCACGCCGATGGTGACCGCGATGACGACGTGGATGAAGAATGCGGCCGCGGCACCGGCCCACACCGCCAACGGCTTCCCGCGCGACGACAGCACGAGTGACGAGAACATCGTCTTGTCGGGGAGTTCGCCGATGAACACGATGGGGAAGACGGCGAGCACGATGGCGAAGTTCACGAAGGTCCCGTCAACTCGAGAGGCTGGCGAGCTCGCCGCCGGCGTAGACGATGGCGAACACGATCAACATCACCGCGACCGCGCGGCGCATCACCGCGTCGGGGGTGCGGAGCGCGATGGCGGCCCCGACGCGCGCGCCGGGGATGACGCCGACGCACAGCGGGAGCGCGAACGCCCAGTCGATGTCGCCCAGGTACCAATGCGTCAGCGTGCCGGGGATCGCGAGGAGGCCGACGCACGCCAACGACGTGGCGATCGCGGCCTTGATCGGGAGCCGGAGCCACTTGGTGAACGCCGGCACCATGAACACCCCGCCCCCGACACCGAGCAGCCCGCTGATGCCGCCGGCGAACGCGCCGATGACCGCGAGCCGCCACCACGCGACCCGGCCGAACCCCGGGGCTGCCGGCTCGGGCGGCGGGTCGGCCGCGCCGGGCGGGATCGCGTCGGGGAGGCCGGCCTCCTCCGCGGTCGTCACCGGGACCGGCACCGGGGCCCCCACGTCGCGGGAGCGCCAGAGCTGCACGCCCGTGAACGCCATGAGCGCGGCGGTCGCGAGCATGAGCGGGTGCCCGTTGCCGGGGATGACGTTGGACAGGAACGCGCCCCCGACGGCTCCGATCGCACCGACGGCCGCGGTTCCGGCGACGACCTGCCAGTGGATCAGGCCCTCGCGCCGGTAGCGCAGGGTGCCGACGATCGCCGACGGCAGCACCGAGGGCAGCGTCGACCCGACCGACTCGAGGGGTGTGGCGCCCTGCGCGCGGATCGCGGGGGTGGAGACCACCGCGCCGCCGACGCCGAACATGGCGGACAGGGCGCCCGTGAGCACTCCCACCAGCACCGTGATGGCGATCCGCCAGCCGTCGTCCACCCGGGGAGGCTAGCCAGACGCCGTCGGCATGAAGCCATCAGCGCCGGTCCGGACGCGGCAATCTCCCGGCCCGGGTACGTGGTTCCACTACCCTTCGGGGATGGCCGACGACCACACGCTGCGCGGTGTCCACATCCCGCTGATCACCCCGTTCCTGGCCGACGGGAGCGTCGATCTCGCCTCGCTGGAGCGGATCGCGCACGAGTACCTCGACGCGGGTGCCGCCGGCCTCGTGCCGCTCGGCACCACCGGTGAGAGCGCCGCGCTCGACGGCGCGGAGAAGCAGTCGGTCATCGATCTCTGCTCGCGGATCTGCACCGACCGCGACGCCCGGCTCATCGTCGGCGTCGGCACCAACAACACGCGTTCGACGATCGCCGGCGTGCAGTCACTGGCCGCGGTTCCCGGTGTCACGGCCGCGCTCGTCGTGGTCCCGTACTACGTGCGCCCGGGCGAAGCCGGGGTGGTCGAGCACTTCCGCGCCGTCGCCGCGGCCAGCCCGGTGCCGATCGTGCTCTACAACATCCCGGTCCGCAGCGGCCAGGCGCTCGGCGCGCCGGCGGTGCTCGAGATCGCGGCGCTGCCCAACGTCATCGGCATGAAGCAGGCCACCGCCGGCCTCGACGTCGACACCCTCGCGATCCTCGCGGGCATGCCCGACCACTTCGCGGTGCTCGGTGGCGAAGACCCGTTCCTCCTCCCGGTGGTGCTCATGGGCGGCCAGGGTGCGATCTGCGCGTCGGCCCACGTGCTCACCGCGCGCTTCATCGCGATGATCGAGTGCGGTCTCGCGCACAAGGTCGACGACGGCCGGACCCACGCGGAGGCGCTGCTGCCGGTGGTGCGCGCGTGCTTCGCCGAGCCCAACCCGTCGGTGTTCAAGGGCGTCCTGCACGCGCAGGGCCGCATCACCAGCCCCGCGGTGCGGCTCCCGCTCGTCGCGGCCTCCGCCGGCGCGGTGCAGACCGCGCTCGCCGCGATCGACGCCGCGAGCTGAGTCCCGTTCCCGCGCCGGTGCCGCCCGGTCGGTGGATCCGGGCCGGCGACGCGGAGTTGGAGCCGAGCACCGATCCCACGGTCGCTGCCGCGATCATCGCCCACTTCGTGCCGCCCGACGCGTCGCAACGCGACTCGCGCGACCGGATCCTCGCGGCCGTGGCCGGCCAGGCCGACGTGGCGTCGCGCACCGCGATGCCCGGCCACCTGACCGCGAGCGCCGCGGTCGTCGACCCCGCGACCGGGCTCGCCCTGCTCTGCTTCCACCCCAAGGTCCGCCGCTGGATCCAGACCGGCGGGCACGCCGACGGGGACACCAACCTGCGGGCGGTCGCCTGGCGGGAGGCCGACGAGGAGAGCGGGCTCGGCGCGTTGGCGATCTGGAGCACGCCCGTCGACCTCAACGTCCACGCGGCGGGCGGCACCGACCCGCGGGCCGAGCCGCCGCTCCACCTCGACACCCGGTTCCTGATCCGTTGCGAGCCCGGCCGGTCGCGCCGGCCGACCGTGAGCCCCGAAGGCCTGGACCTGCGCTGGTGCGGCGACCGCGAGCTGGAGGAGCTCGACGTCGACCCGGTCACCCGCCGGCTGGTCCGGGCGGCCCGGACCCTCTCCGAGGTCCTCGGCCCCGGCTGAGGGGCCGGCCCCCCCGAGGTATCAACACGCTTGTGTCTCGTAACTCGCGGGCGTACCTTCGTGGTTTCAACACTGAGCAGTGTCGTAATCAAGGGGCCCCATGACGAACGCCGACCGCGCCTACGACCGCCGCTGGTGGATCCTCCTCGTGCTCTGCCTGAGCCTGGTGGTGATCACCCTCGACAACACGATCCTCAACGTCGCGATCCCCACGCTCCAGCGGGATCTCAACGCCAACACGAGCCAGCTCCAGTGGATGGTCGACTCGTACACCCTGGTCTTCGCCGGCCTGCTCCTCACCGCCGGGAGCCTCGGTGACCGCTTCGGGCGCAGGGGGGCGTTGCAGATCGGCCTGACGATCTTCGCGTTGGGCTCGGTGGCCTCCGCGCTGGCGACGTCGGCCGACCAGCTCATCGGCACCCGCGCCGTCATGGGCATCGGCGGCGCGCTGATCATGCCGTCGACGCTGTCGATCCTCACCAACGTCTTCCCGGCCAACGAGCGCGGCCGCGCCATCGGGATCTGGGCCGGCGTCTCGGCCATCGGCATCGCGCTCGGCCCCCTCGCCGGCGGGTTCCTGCTCTCGCACTTCTACTGGGGCTCGATCTTCCTGGTGAACGTGCCGATCGCGGCGGTGGCCATCGGCGCCGGCATCTTCCTCATGCCGAACTCGAAGGACCCGCACCCCGGGAAGCTCGACCCGGTGGGTGCCCTGCTCTCGATCGCGGGCCTGTTCTCCCTCGTCTACGCGATCATCGAGGCGCCCCAGAACGGCTGGGGCGACCCGACGATCGTCACGATGTTCGTCGCGGCCGCGATCCTGCTCGTGATATTCGCGATCTGGGAGACGCGCAGCACGCACCCGATGCTCGACGTGACGTTCTTCAAGAACCCCCGCTTCACGGCCGCGAGCGCGGGGATCACCCTCGTGTTCTTCGCCCTGTTCGGGTTCACGTTCCTGCTCACGCAGTACTTCCAGCTGGTGCTGGGCTACAGCGCGATCAAGACCGGCTTCGCGCTGCTTCCGTTCGCGATGATCCTGATGGTCACCGCGCCGCTCAGCTCTCGGGTCGTCGACCGGTTGGGCACCAAGGTCGTGGTGACCACGGGCCTCAGCCTCGTCACGATCGGGATGTTCCTGCAGATCGGGCTGCAGGTGGACAGCGGCTACCTCGAGGTGATCTGGCGGATGGCCATCATCGCCGTCGGCATGGGCCTCACCCTGGCCCCGGCCACGGAGTCGATCATGGGCTCCCTGCCGCTCGCCAAGGCCGGCGTCGGCTCCGCCGTCAACGACACCACCCGCCAGGTCGGTGGCGCGCTCGGCGTCGCGATCATCGGATCGGCGCTGTCGAGCTACTACGGCTCGCACATCGAGAGCGCGCTGTCGGGCAAGGCCCCGGCCAAGGTCGTCACCGCGGCGAAGAGCTCGATCGGCGGCGCCATCGACGTCGCCGGCAGGCTCGGCGCCGCGGGGAAGCCGGTCGCGCTCGTCGCCAAGGAGGCGTTCGTCGGCGGGCTGCACCGGGGTGCGCTGGTCGCGTCGCTCAGCGCCTTCATCGGTGCGGTCGTGGCCGCGCTCTACCTGCCCGCCCGGGCGCCCCGCGCCGAGATCGAGGAGCAGGAGGCGGAGCTTGCCGCGGAGATCGGCCCGCAGCACGTGCACCCCGAGGCGGCGCCGGAGCCCGCGGCACCGGGATCGGCCTCCGCGGCCGTCGACCCGAGCCCGACGGTCTGAGGCGGCGGCGATGACGGCGGTTCCCACCGACGACCCGGATTGCGACGACTCGGGGTTCCCGCGTCTGCACGCGGAGGTGATCCCGCGCGCGCCCGGGCGCCCGCGCAGCAGCACCGCCGACGCCAAGATCATCGAGGCCGCGGTCGACTCGTTGGAGGCCGACGGGTTCGACGGCCTCACCGTCGACGGGGTGGCGGCGCGCGCCGGCGTGAGCAAGGCGACCATCTACCGCCGCTACCCGTCGAAGATCGATCTCGTGCTCGCGGCCGCCCAGCAGTGCATCGGCGACATCCCGATCCCGCTCGACACCGGCTCGTTGCGCGGCGACCTCGAGGCCATGGCCCAGAAGCTCGTCGCGCTCGTCGCCACCACGCCCGCGGGCCGGATCATGCCGATGCTCGTGGCCGAGATCAGCCGCAATCCCGAGCTGCGCGAGGCGTTCCGCAATTACATCGGCTGCCGGCGCGGCATCTCGATGGAGATCGCGCAGCGGGCCATCGCCCGGGGCGAGCTGCGGGCCGACACCGACGTCGAGGTGATGGTCGACGTGCTCGCGGGCCCGATCTTCTACCGCTCGCTCGTGAGCGGCGGCCCGCTGGACGATCACTTCGTGCGCCACCTCGTCGACGCCGTCACCCGCGCCTACGCCGCCCCCACCTGACCCACGCGGCCCGAACGTCCCGTGCTTCACCGACTACCAAATAGGTAGTGGGTGAACGCACGGAGGTCGGGGGCTACAGGGTGGGGGTGGGGCCGCTGATGGCCTGGGCGAGGAGGGCTTCCTGCTCCTGGTCGTGCACGGTCTGGCTGCCGCTCGCGGGGCTGGCGCTCGCGGTGCGCGCCGCGAGCGCCAGAACCGCGCCCTCGCGGATGGGCAGCCGGCTGCGCACGAAGTTCCAGGCGCCCATGTTCTCCGGCTCCTCCTGGGCCCACCACAGCTCGGTGGCGTCGGGGTAGCGGGCGAGCACCTGCTCGAGCTCCGGAGTCGGGACCGGGTACAGCTGCTCGATCCGGACGACGGCCACCGGCGCGCCCTCGCGGTCGCGCCGGTCCATGAGCTCGTGGCCGATCTTCCCCGCGCAGAACACCACCCGCCGGACCGCGGCCGCGTCGATCGGGCCCCGATCGTCGAGCACGCGTTGGAACGAGCCGGTGAGGAACTCGTCGACGTGGCTGCGGGACTGCGGCATGCGGAGGTAGCGCTTCGGGGTGAGGCACACGAGCGGTCGCCGCTTCGACGTGCGGACCTGGCGCCGCAGCACGTGGAAGTACTGCGCCGCGGTGCTCGGGTAGACGACGCGGATGTTGTCGTCGGCCGAGAGCGTGAGGAAGCGCTCGAGCCGCGCGCTGGAGTGGTCGGGCCCCTGGCCCTCGAAGCCGTGGGGGAGCAGCATCGCCAGGGCGCTGCGCTGGCCCCACTTGTCCTCGGCCGCCACGATGAATTGGTCGATGATCGTCTGGGCCCCGTTGACGAAATCGCCGAACTGCGCCTCCCACGCGACGAGCGTGTCGGCCGCCTCCACCGAGTAGCCGTAGTCGAAGCCGAGCGCGGCGAACTCGGAGAGGACCGAGTCGTAGATCATGAACGGGGCCTTGGCCCCTTCGAGGTGGTCGAGCGGCGCGTACTCCTGCTCGGTGTCGACGTCGACGAGCACCGCGTGGCGCTGGCTGAACGTGCCCCGCCGCGAGTCCTGGCCCGCGAGCCGGACCGGCGTGCCCTCGAGCACGAGCGATCCGAACGCGAGCTGCTCGGCGAGGGCCCAGTCGACGGTGCCGTCCTCGAACGCCTGGTGCTGGTTGGCGAGGATCCGCTCGAGCTTCGGGTGCACGTGGAAGCCCTCGGGCCGGGCGCGCAGCCCGGCGACGACGGTGGCGAGCTCCTCGCGCGGGACGCCGGTGGAGACGTCGCCGGTGGTGGCGTCGGCCGACAGGCGCTCGGGCGCGCGCGGGGGCTCGGTCTGGTGGGTCTCCTCGAACGCGACGTCGAGGCGGTGCTTGAAGTCGTCGAGCGCGGTCTCGGCCTCGGCCAGGGTGAGGTCACCCCGGTTGACGAGGGTCTCGGTGTAGAGCTTGCGCACCGAGCGGTGCTGCGCGATCAGCGCGTACATGCGGGGCTGCGTGAAGGCGGGCTCGTCGGTCTCGTTGTGGCCGTGGCGGCGGTAGCACACGAGGTCGACCACGACGTCCTTGCGGAACGCCTGGCGGAAGTCGAAGGCGAGGCGCATCACGCGGACGCAGGCCTCGGGGTCGTCGCCGTTGACGTGGAAGATCGGGGCCTGCACCATCTTGGCGACGTCGGTGGCGTAGACGCTCGAGCGCCCGAGCTCGGGCGCGGTGGTGAACCCGAGCTGGTTGTTGACCACGATGTGCACGGTGCCGCCGACCTCGTAGCCCGGGACCTCGGAGAGGTTGAGGGTCTCCGCGACCACGCCCTGGCCCGCGAACGCGGCGTCGCCGTGGATCAGCACGCTGAGCACCTTGTCGCCCTCGGTGTCGGCGAAGCGGTCCTGCTTGGCGCGGGTGATGCCCTCGAGCACGGGGTTGACGGCTTCGAGGTGTGAGGGGTTCGCGGCGAGATAGACCTTGGTCTTCTTGCCGTCCTCGGTCGTGTAGGTGCCCTGGGTGCCGAGGTGGTATTTCACGTCGCCCGAGCCCTGCACCGAGCGCGGATCCTGGTTGCCCTCGAACTCGCGGAAGATCTGGCCATA
>JADGOM010000180.1 GCA_017882925.1 Acidimicrobiia bacterium
ACGGGCGGCTGTGGCACACGTCGGGGGCCAACACGTCGGCCGACCGCGACCGGGCCGTGCTCATCACCTTCTACACGGCCGACTTCATCCGCACGCAGTACAACTGGCACTCGTTGCTGTCGGACGACACGAAGGCCGGCCTCCCACCGACCGTGCGCCATCTGCTCGCGCTGGACCACGGCAACCTGTCGCTCACCCACGGCTACGACGCCTTCAAGAACTCCAAGTACGGCAACACGGGCCCGCACGCCCCGTAGCCCGAGGCGGTGGCGGTCAGCCGGCGGGCGGGTCGTCGTCGTCGGGGAGCGCGACGACGTCCGGGTCGCCGGGGCCCGTGGCCGCGGGACGCGGCGGCCGGTGCCGCTGGATCAGCTGGTGGAGCGTGAGCGCCGACGGGCCGAGTCCCTCGAGCATCCCGGCCGGACCCTTCGACGTGTCGACACGCTGCGAGCCGTAGATGCCGCGGTGCGACGAGAAGATGTAGGCGACCACGCACGCCACCGCGAACAGCACGACGGGCCCGGAGCCGAAGAGCTCGATGCCCATGATCGTGCACGTGAGCGGCGTGTTCGCGGCCGCGGCGAACACCGCGACGAAGCCGACCGCGGCCATGAGCGGGATCGGCACGTCGAGCAGGCGGCCCATCGTCACGCCGAGGGTCGCGCCGATCACGAACAGGGGCGTGACCTCACCTCCCGGGAACCCGCTGCCGAGCGTGACCGCGGTGAACACCAGCTTCCACAGGAACGCGGCGGACACGACCCCCGCGCCACCCGCGACCGACGCGGCGATGAGCGGGAGCGAGAGCCCGAGGTAGTCGCGGTTCCCGACCACGCCCACGAGCAGGATGATCACGAGGCCGCCGACGACCAGGCGGGCGGGTGACCAACCGACCACGCGTCCGAGGAGCCCCTTGATCGCGTGCGTGACCTCGATGAAGAGGATGCTCGCGAGGCCGAACACGAGGCCGGCGAGCACGAACTTGCCGATGAGGAGGGGCGTGAGGTCGACCGCGCCGATCTGGGGGAGCGGGGTGTGCTTCACGCCGAGGCCGCGCACCACCAGGTCGCCGACGAGCGACGCCGCCAGCGCCGGCACCAGCGCGTCGTACCGCATCCGCCCGACCGCCTGGACCTCGAGCGCGAACACGCACCCCGCGATCGGCACGCCGAACACCGCCCCGAAGCCGCCGCCGATCGCGGCGATCAGCATCATCCGGCGGTCGTTGCGATCGAGATGGGCGAGGCGGGAGAACCAGTCGGTGAGGCTGCCCGACATCTGGATCGCGGTGCCCTCGCGGCCCGCCGACCCGCCGAAGAGCTGCGTGACGACGGTGCCGACGTAGACGAGCGGCGCCATGCGCCGCGGGATCCAGTCGGTGGGCTCGTGGATCTCCTCGATGATCAGCACGTTGCCGCCGGCTGACTTGCCGCCGATGTACCGGTACGCGCAGCCGATCACGAGGCCGGCCACCGGCAGCAGGTAGAGCAGCCAGGGGTTGGCGAGGCGGGCGTCGGTCGCCCAGTTGAGCGTCGCGAGGAACGCGGCCGACGAGAGGCCTGCGAGCACGCCCGAGACCGACCCGAGGATCACCCAGCGCACGAGGTACGCGACGATCGCCAGCTGCTCGCGGAGATGGAGCTGCGTGAGGTTCCGCAGGCGTTGGAACGGCTCCCGACTCATCATTCCCGACACGTCTCCTACCAGCTGACGAGTGAGTGCGAACGCTCACGGTCGAATCGATTGGTAGGAGCTATCAGCCCGGGAAGGCGGTTATGGCGAGCCCCATCGCCTGCGGTGCAGAGTACTCCAGGAGGTTTCGCCGTCTGACGCCCAGATCTTGAGGCCTCTGCTCAGCACCGAGAGGTGCTCAGGAAGACGCCTCAGAGGTCTCGGGCCGGGACAGCCACGCGGGGGAGGTCGGGGCCGCGGCCGAGGGCGGCGGGGTCGAGGCCGTAGAGCGCGCACGGGGTGGCGCCGAGGATCGTGGCCTCGTCGTCCGGGCCGATGCCGGCCGCGGTGCACGCGGCGAGGAACCCGTCGACGGCGTGCGGCCAGGGCGCCTCGGGGTGCGGGAAGTCGGACGCCCACACCATCCGCTCCGCGCCGAAGCCGCGCACGGTCTCGCCCACGAACACGTCGTCGCTCTCGGTCGAGATCACGCACTGCCGGGCCGCGTACTCGCTCGGCTTCAGCTTCACCGCGCCGAGCTCCGACGCGAGGAACTCCGCGTGCTCGTCGAGCCGGTGCAGCCACCAGCGCAGCCACCCGCTGCCCGACTCGAACAGGCCGACCCGCAGCATCGGGTGCTGCTCGAGCACGCCGTCGAACACCAGCCCGGCGAGCGCGAGCATCTGCTCCATCGGGTGCGACGCGGCATGGCGCCCGGCCCAGGTGTCGAACCGGTTGCCGCCGACCGCGTCGACGATCGCGCCCGTCCCTTCGTGCAGGATCATCGGGACGTCGAGGTCGACGAGCTCGGCGAAGAAACGGGCGTGGTCGGGATGGGAGATCGGCCGCCCTTGCACCGGGTTGGGCCGGACCATCACCGCGCGGGCGCCGTCCTGTTCGACGGCCCGGCGCGCCTCCGCCGCCGCGAGCACCGGGTCGTGCAGCGGGGTGAGCGCCACGGGCACGAGGCGAGCGCCCGACGGCTCGCACAACGTCGCGAGCCAGCGGTTGTACGCACGCGCGAGCGCCACCGCGAGATCCGGCGCGAGGTGGTCGGCCCACGGCACGTAGAGGCCGTAGCTCGGGAACAGCGCGCCCACGTCGATGCCCTCGACGTCCATCGCCTCGAGCAGCGCGGCCGTGTCGAACCCGCGGCGCGCGAGATCGCCGTAGCGGTCCTCCATCTGCGTCGGTCGCATCTCGCGGCGTTGCGGCGACGGCGGGATGTCGACGAGCGCGCGGCCGTCGGCGACCGGCATGGCCGCGGCCACCGTTCCGGCCTGCACCCGGTCGCGGAACCCCGGGTCCAGGTGCTCGACCCAGATGCCCGGGGGTTCCTGCACGTGCATGTCGGCGTCGAAGATCAGCTTCCCGTTGCGCATGCGACCCCCCGGCTCGAGCGCGCCCCGGCGCGATGGGGTCAACGTAGCGGCGTTGCCGGTCGGGATCCCTAGCCCCGGAGCTTGAAGACGGCGCCGGTGGGGTCGGCCAGGCTGGCGAGACGGCCGTAGGGCGTGTCCTCCGCGGGCTGGATCACCGTGGCGCCGAGCTCGACGGCCTTGGCCACCGTCGCGTCGATGTCGGCGCTGCCGAAGTAGATCGACCAGTGCGCGGGCACGCCCTCGGGCAGGAACCCGCTCGCGTCCATGACCCCTGCGGCCTGGTTCTCCTCGGCGTCGGAGAACGTGTAGCGGAACTCCGGCGTGTCGCCCACCGTGACCGTCTCCCAGTGGAAGACGTTGCGGTAGAACTCCAGCGTCTTGTCGTAGTCGCGGGTGTGGAGCTCGAACCACGCCGGCGTGCCGGGCTCCCCCCGGACCGCGAAGCCGGTGTGCTCCTTCGGCTGCCACGTGCCGATCACCGCGCCGCCCACGTCGACCAGCACGGCCATCGTGCCGAGCGTGGTCACGTCCATGGCCGGGGCGATCACCGAGCCGCCGTTGGCCGTCGCGGCCGCGACCGTCGCCTCGGCGTCGTCGGTCTTCAGGTAGACGGACCACACGTCGGGCATGCCGTTGTCGCCCGGGTTGCGCATCCCGCCCGCCGCGGGGAGGCCGTCGCGGAGGAAGTTGAAGTAGCCGCCGTACTCGGGGCCCGGGTCCTCCCACGTCCAGCCGAAGAGCGTCGTGTAGAAGGCCCGGCTCGCGTCGGGGTCCGAGGTCATCAGGTCGAACCAGATCGGAGCGCCGATCTTCACGTCGTCACGGACTGGCATTGGAGGCTCCTTCGAGCGGTGGGATCGATGTCGACAGCTACGACGGTAGGGCCCGCCGGAAGTCATCGCTCGGGCCGGGATCTTCGTCGGGGGATCAGCCGGTCGCCGAATGCCGCTCGACGCGGCGGGTCTCCTCGCGGGCAAGAATCAGGCCGATGGGAGCGACCGACCCGCGGGGGAGGGTGCCGTGACCGCCGACGAGTTCGCCGCCGCGCTGGATCTGGTGCTGGCCGCGCTCGCGGAGGTGGCGCGCGGCGACTGGTCGGCCCCGGCCGCCACGTCGGAGTGGTCGTGCCGCACGACGCTCGACCACACCGTCGACTGCGTGTTCTCCTACGCACTCCAGCTCGCGTCGCGGTCGGCGGGTGGGTTCCTCCCGTTCACCGAGCTCCACGCGCGGCCGGACGCGGAGCCGGCCGACATCGTCGACGGCCTCCGGGCCGTCGGCGCGATGTTCGTGGCCGTGGTGCGCGCGACCCCCGCCGACGTCACGGCGTCCGACGGCCTCGTGGCCATGGACGCCGACGGCTGGTGCGCGAGGGCCGCGTACGAGCTCCTCCTTCACGGGCACGACGTCGTGCGGGGCCTCGGCGGCCGACTGGCCCCTCCGCCCGCGCTGTGCGAGTCGGTGTTGGCCTCGACCGACCTGTGGATGCTCGACCGGCGGCGGGCGACGGGGAAGGACCCGTGGACCGACCTCCTCGTGGGCTCCGGCCGTCCGGGCCCCTGACGGCGAGCGATCGCGCGTCGTGGCTCCCCCAGGCTTCGGGCGACGGGCCGTCCGGCCGCTGTCGGCGGCGAGCGTAGGTCGTTAGCTTGGCGCCGCGGACTTCGATCCCCGGCGATGGAGTGAACGGCGGATGGGCGGGACCCGACAGCGACTCCTCGTCGACAGCCACACCCACGTGCTGCCGAGCCGCGCCGCGAGCGCGGCGTTCCTCCGGGGCCTCGGGCTCGACGAACCGCCAGGCGACGGCGACGTGCCCGAGCTGCTCCGCCTCTCCGCCGCGTGCGGGGTCGCCCGCACGATGATCGTCCCCTGGCTCCCGGCGCAGCCGATGGTGGAGCAGAAGGTGGCAGCCGGCGCGGACCGCGAGGTCGCGGTGCGCGCGGTGCTCGACGAGTGGTCCGCGCTCAACGGCTGGGCCACCAGCGCGGTGCGCTCGGCTCCCGACGCGCTCATGTGCATCGTCGGGCTCGACCCGATCCTCGCGACCGCCGACGAGCTGCGCGCGGAGGTCTCCCTGCGGCTCGCGGAGGGTGCGGTCGGCCTCAAGGTCGCGCCGCGCTTCCTGGGGGTGAGGCCCGACGACCCGGCGATGGAGATCGTGTGGCAGCTCGCGACCGAGTTCGGCGTGCCCGTGCTCAGCGAGTGCGGCACCGCGGGCTACGAGGAGGGCGTGGTCTTCGGCGCGCCCGGGCACTTCCGCGAGGTGCTGCGCTCGTACCCCGACGTCGTCATCCAGCTCGCCCACCTCGGAGTCGGTGCGGAGGACGACGTCGCCGGCCTCACGGCCGAGTTCCCCAACCTGCACACCGACACCTCGCTGCGCCTGTCGCCCCCCGAGGTGGGCGGCCTCGCCGACGACGAGCTCGTCGCCCTGCTGCGCCGGATCGGCGTCGACCAGGTGCTGTTCGGCACCAACTACCCGCTGGTCGAGCAGGCCACCTACGCCGACCGCCTGCGCAGCCTCCCGCTCACCGACACCGAGCTCGCCCGGATCGGCACCGACAACGCGGTGCGCGTGTGGAAGGTCCCGCCCCCGCCCGACGCCTGAGCCCTGACGCCTGGCCCGTGAGCGATCGGGATCGGGTGCTAGCCGCCGGGGGTCGGGTTCATGGTCCAGGTGCGGCCGCGATCGGCGGTGGTCCACAGCGTCTGCCCGCCACCGATCCAGTAGCCGGAGCTCGGGCCGGAGAAGCCCAGCAGCTCCCAGTCGCCGGGCGTGGCGCGGGTCGCCCCGGCGGGGGCCTCGGTGATGACGGTCTTCCAGCTGCGGCCCCCGTCGTGCGACGCGAAGAGCCGCGGACCACCCCCCGCGAGGTCGAACGGGTTGCTGAGCAGCACGTCGCGCGAGGATGCGATCGCGATCGACGTGGTCAGGAAGCGATCGGGGATGAGGCCCGCGCGCCCGTAGGTCCTCGAGCCGTCCTGCGAGATCCGGACGTAACCGCCGGTCGTCGCCCCGCGCGGGTAGCAGAGTGACGCGACGATTCCACCGGGCGCGGCGGCGACGCTCACGGTGTCGGTCTCCCGCTTCGGGTCGCCTGCGCATGGATCACCGCGTGCGGTCCACGTCCTGCCGGCGTCGTGTGACACCACGAGATCCGTCGTCTGGTCCGGCGCGCCACCGGCCGTGTGACCGAAGAACGCGGCGTACACGTCGGTGGTGCCACCGTGCACGAGCTGCACCGAGTCGTTGAACCGCGGCTGCGGGAACCGCGCGGGATGCCACCTGGTCGACCCGACGCTCGACGTCGAGATCCGCCAGTCGCACGGACCCGGGCATCCGGTGTGCGAGTACGTCACCCGCACGACCCGGCGGCCGACGACCTCGAGCGCGGCGACGGGACGGCCGGGTTGGCGGGTCCAATTGCGCCCACCGTTGGTCGTCATCGCGAACCCCGACCCCGAGTCGTCGGTGGAGTTGCGCGCGCCGAACGAGTAGCCGACGGTGCGATTCGCGAACCGGATGCCCACGACGCCGTCGGTCGAGCCGACCGCGGTCCACCGCCGACCGCGGTCGGCCGTCGAGAAGAGCTGCTCGACGCATACGACCTTCTGCGCGGCGAAGGCGCTCTCGGGGTCGGCACAAAGGCTCGACGTGCCGACCGCCCAGCCCCGGGTCGGGCCGGTCCAGCTCAGGTCGGTGACGACCGAGGTCCCCGGTGGCGCCGAGGTCGGCGCGGATGCTCGGGCCTCGACGGCGAGGGGCCCGGCGAGTGCGGCGGCGGCCACGATGGCGACGATGACCGGAACCCACCCGCGGCGTCGCAGCATCGCCTCACCCTCGCAGACCGCGTCGCCTCCCGCCACCAACCGCTGCACCCGGAGACGGCCGGGATGGCCGGGACTCGGGGAGCAGCGGCCAGGATCTCCCGGCGGTGGATGTCGAGAATCCGGCCGCAGCGGCGACATCCGGGTGTGGGCGCCAACGGGGCGGTCCCGGAACCGAAAGGATGGAGCGATGCGATTCATGCTGCTGCAGAACTACGGAGAGGTCGAGTCCCACTGCGCGCCGATGCCCGAGTGGAAGCCGGAGGACATCCAGGCGCACATCGAGTTCCAGCACGCGCTCAACCTGGAGCTCACGAACCTCGGCGAGCTCGTCGACGCGCAGGGCCTCGCCGGCCCCGAGGTGGCGAAGTTCGTCGTGTCCGACGGGAAGGGCGCGCCGGTGGTCACCGACGGGCCGTACCCGGAGTCGAAGGAGCTCCTCGCGGGCTACCGGATCGTCGACGTCGAGTCGATCGACCGGGCGATCGAGATCGCGGCGCAGGCGTCGGCCGCGCCAGGCCCGGGCGGGGTGGCGATCCAGCAGCCCATCGAGCTGCGCCAGATCATGGGCGCGCCCGACCCCGAGCTGTTGTGATCGCGAGCAAGTGAACGAAGCGCCGTGAATACACCGCGAGACCCCGAGGGCCGGCTGCGCGAGCTGGCGCCGCAGGTCCTCGGGGTCGTGGTCCGCCGTTACGGCAACTTCGCCGACGCGGAGGACGCGGTGCAGGAGGCGCTCATCGCCGCCGCGTCGTGGCCGGTCGACGGCGAGCCCGACAACCCGCTCGGCTGGCTGGTGCGGGTCGCGTCCCGGCGGCTGTCCGACCAGCACCGCAGCGAGAGCGCCCGACGCCGGCGGGAGGACCTGGCCGCGTCGTGGTCGGTCACGCCGGCCGAGTCGCCGACGGGGCAGGACGACTCGCTGATCCTGATGTTCATGTGCTGCCACCCGTCGCTCACCCCGGCGACCGCGATCCCGCTCACGCTGCGGGCCGTCGGCGGCCTCACGACCCGCGAGATCGCCGCCGCGTTCCTCGTGCCCGAGGCCACGATGGCGCAGCGGATCAGCCGGGCGAAGGCGAGCCTGAAGGCGAACCTCGAGGCGTCGGGCGAGTTGTTCGCGTTGCCGTCGGCCGACGAGCGGGCCGAGCGGCTGCGCTCGGTGCTGCACGTGCTCTACCTCCTGTTCAACGAGGGCTACGCGAGCAGCCGCGGCCCCGAACTCGCCCGCACCGACCTGTCGGGCGAGGCGATCCGTCTCACCCGCGGCGTGCACGCGGCACTGCCCGACGATCCCGAGGTCGCGGGCCTCCTCGCGCTGATGCTGCTCACCGACGCCCGTCGTCCCGCGCGCACGCGTGCCGACGGCGAGCTCGTGCCACTCGCGGAGCAGGACCGGAGCCGGTGGGACCGCGCCCTCATCGCCGAGGGCGTCGCCCTGATCACCGACGCGCTGCGGCGCGGGCAGGTGGGGGAGTACCAGCTGCAGGCCGCGGTCGCCGCGGTGCACGACCAGGCGCCGCGCTACGCCGACACCGGGTGGCCGGAGATCGTCGCCCTCTACTCGCGGCTCGAGCGCATGACGGGCAACCCGATGGTCACCCTCAACCGCGCGGTGGCGGCCGCGATGGCCGACGAGCCCGCGGCCGGCCTGGCCTTGCTTCACGGCCTCGACGCGCGGCTCGGCGACCACCACCGCCTCCACTCGGTGCGCGCGCACCTCCTCGAGCTCGACGGCGACACCGCCACCGCGATCGTCGAGTACCGCGCGGCCGCCGCCCGCACCGACAACGCCCGCGAGCAGCACTACCTCACCAAGCAGGCCGCCCGACTCGCGATCGGGAGCGCCCCGGAGGGATGGCGGCCTCCGGATTGACGACCTCTCCCGGACCCGCAGCCGCTACGCCGACGGGGTGACGGGGCCGGGCGCGACGTTGCGGGCGAGGATTCCGAGCGTCGCCCGCAACGCGCCCTCGGAGATCACCGGGAAGATCCCGGCGCCCCGGTAGAGCGGGTCGATCTCCGACCAGTCGTAGTACGACGTGACGAGGGTGCCGCCGTCCACAGGCTCGAGCGTGTAGCCGTAGACGTGGCCCATCTGAGGCTTGATCTGCCCGACGATGGTCCAGGCGATCTCGCGGTCGGGCTCGAACTTCGTGATCGTGACGGTCACGTCGTAGCGGCCGAGATCCGGGTAGTCGTTGAGCGCGTTCCGGTCCATGTGCACGACGAAGGTGTCGTCCGCCGCCTGCACCGGCTCGCCGGTCGACGACATCAACATGCCGGAGCTGTCGATCGCCACGTGGCCCTTTGGGTCGCGCAACACCGCGAAGATCGTCGCCGGGTCCGCCGCGATCGTGCGCTGCACTTCCAACCGCTCGTCCAAACGCCCGGCCAACGGTTCCTCCAACGGTTCCTCGGTCATGCCGCGCATCCTGTCACCGCGGCGCGCGAACCCATGCGTCGCGGGTCGGCTCCGACGCGTGGCTCGATCGCGAGGCGCGGGCCCGGCTGGTCAGATCGGCCGCTTCAGCACCAGCAGCATGGGCGGGGGAGCCGCCTGCGGCTGGGGGTGCGGCGACTCCACCGCCACCAGCTCCCAGCCGTCGCGCCCGAGCGCGTTGAGCTGCGTCTTCGGATCCCGCAGGTCCGCTTCCAGAACGTCGTACTCCCACTTCGTCATGATGCGGACAGTATGCGACGGGAGCGCGAATCGGAAAGCGGGCGCGGGCGGGGAGCGCCAACCGGGGGAGCCGGGGCGTGCGCGTGCGTCGCCGCGTAGGCTCGGCCCCGATGATCAGCGGAGACGTCCCGTTCGAGATCTTGGCCGAGGCCCCGCGATGAGCTCCGGAGGGTTGAGCTCGGGTGGCTCGCTGCGGGCGCAGCCGCCGGCGCCGTTCGAGCCCGCGAGCCTCGGCCCGGTCGCGCTGCGCAACCGCGTGATCAAGGCCGCCACCTTCGAGGGCGTGATGCCGAAGGGCGCGGTCACCGACGAGCTGATCGCCTACCACGTGGCCGTGGCGCGCGGCGGGGCCGCGCTCACGACGCTCGCCTACTGCGCGGTGTCGCCGGGCGGCCGCGTGAGCCGGCACACGCTGGTGTTCCGCGACGACCTCATCGACGACCTCCGCCGGCTCACCGACGCGGTGCACCGCGAGGGCGCCGCGGTCGCCGCGCAGCTCGGTCATGCGGGCCTGGTCGGCGGCGCGCACTCGAAGCGCCACCCGACGTTCGCGCCGTCGGCCCGCTTCAGCGCGCCCGCCATGGCCCGCGTGAAGGCCGCGACCGCCGAGCAGCTCGACGAGGTCGTCGCCGACTTCGGGCGCGCCGCGCGCGTCGCCGAGACCGCCGGCTTCGACGTGATCGAGGTGCACCTCGGGCACAACTACCTGCTGAGCTCGTTCATGAGCCCCAACCTCAACCACCGGCGCGACGACTACGGCGGCAGCATCGAGAACCGGGCCCGCTTCCCGCGGCGCGTGGTCGAAGCCGTGCGCCGGGCCGTCGACGGCCGCCTGGCGGTGATCGCGAAGTTCAACATGGCCGACGGCGTGGCGGGCGGGCTGTGGCTCGACGAGAGCCTTCAGATCGCCCGCCTGCTCGAGGCCGACGGTCACCTCGACGCGCTGGAGCTCACCGGCGGCAGCTCGCTGCTCAACGGCATGTACTTCTTCCGCGGCGACGTCCCGATGCGGGAGTTCGCCGCCGCGCAGCCGCGGCTCGTCGCGCTCGGGCTCAAGGTCGTCGGCCGGAGGATCTTCCCCGAGTACCCGTTCGAGGAGGCGTTCTTCCTGCCCTTCGCCCGCCAGTTCCGCGAGGCGCTCTCGATGCCCCTCGTGCTCCTGGGCGGCATCAACCGGGTCGACACGATCGATCAGGCGCTCGGCGAGGGCTTCGAGTTCGTGGGCATGGCCCGCGCGTTGCTCCGCGAGCCGGACCTCGTCAACAAGATGGCGTCGGGTCGCAGCACGGCCGGCCTGTGCGTCCACTGCAACAAGTGCCTGCCGACCATCTACTCGGGCACCCGCTGCGTGCTCGTTCCGAGCGCGGGTGCCAGCGCTCCCAGTGATAGCAGGGGCACCAGCTAGCCGAGCACGCCCTTCTCGCGGAGCGCGGCGATGCGATCGGCGTCGAAGCCGAGCACGTCGTGCAGGACCTCGTCGTTGTGCTGGCCGACGGTGGGGGCCTTGCGGATCTCGGGCAGCTCGCCCTGGGGCGACTTGATCGGCGACGGGAGCTGGTCGGCGCCGAGCTGGTCGCGGGAGATCCAGTTCATGCGGGCCTGGAACTGCGGGTCGGCCGCGATGTCCTGCGACGTGTTGACCGGCGCGATCGGTGTGTTGAACTCGTTGCCGAACGCGATCCACTCGGCCGACGTCTTCGAGCGGAAGATGTCGCGCAGCTGGTCCTGGAGCTCGACGTTGTCGCGGGCGTGGTCGGCGACGCGCGAGCCCGGCCACCGCTCGAACAGGTCGGGGCGGCCGACCGCCTCGCAGAACGACTTCCAGAACGCCTGCTCCGACGCCATGAAGAGCACGAAGCGCCCGTCGCCGGCTTCGTAGATCTGGTAGCGGACGCCCGAGCGCATCCCCGCGGTGGCCACCGGGCGGCGCTCGTAGTTGTCGGCCTTGTTGCCGGTGACCTCCGACTGCGGCCGCTCGTACGCGCGGTGCGACTCGATGCGGTACCAGTCGAACGCGGCGGCGGCGTCGCTCTGGGCGACCTCGAGGAACGCGCCGACCCCGGTGTTCTTGGCCTGGATGATCCCGGCGGTCACCGCCAGCGCGCCGTAGAGCGGCCCCGCGTTGATGCCGATCGAGACGTGCTCGGGGATGACCCAGTGGCCGTCGTCGCGCTGCTCGGGCACCACGACCCCCGACCACGTGTCGTACGCGATGCCGTGGCTCGGCATGTCCTTGTAGGGGCCGGTCATGCCGTAGCCCGAGATCGACACGAACGTGATGGCCGGGTTGAGCTCCTTGAGGTTCTCGTAGCCGAGGCCCATGCGGGCGAGCGCGCCCGGGCGCATGGCCTCGACCACGGCATCGGCGTCGCGCACGAGCTCGCGGAACACTGCCTTGCCTTCCTCTGCTTTCAGGTTCAGCACGAGGCTGCGCTTGCCGCGGTTGGCGTGGAGGAACAGCAGTGAGACGCCCTCGACGATCGGCCAGGTCATCTCCCGGCCGTAGTCGCCGCCGGGCGCCTCGACCTTGATGACGTCGGCCCCGAGCTCGGCCAACGCGACGGTGAGCGCGGCGGGGCCCAGCATCGACACCTCGATGATCCGGACACCGTCGAGCGGGGAGATGGTCGGCATCGGAGCATGCTGGCATACCCGCGACATCGATCCTCGGGGACGATCTCTGGGATCGCGAATCCACTGTCGATCCGGCGGGTACCCGTTCGTCTCCTGTGCGACCATCCGGAACCCGGGAAGGCGATGTCTCGGGAAGCAATGCAGGAGGAAGCCATGAAGTACATGTTGCTGATCCACCAGGGCACCACGCCCACCCCGAACGACCCCGAGGCCGTCTCGGCCGCACCGACGAAGCCCGTTCGGCATATGCACGCGCGCTGGAGCTCGTCCACCACGACGCCGAGCGCCGTCTTCTCGAACGCAAGCTCGCGGAGCTCCGCGGGGGCTAGCGCGCGGGTAGCAGGGGGTACCGCGGGTAGCGCGGGATAGCAGGGGGCAGCGCGCGGCTGCCGCCCGGACGGAGGAATAATCGGAGTGATGGTCGAGGTGAGATGCGGATCCTGATCGTTGTTCTCGTCGTCCTGGTGGCGCTCGTGCTCGCGGTGCTGGGACTGGCGCTCGTGATCGTGCTCCTGAGGCCCGTGCTCGAACGTCGGGCCGGGAGCTTCCA
>JADGOM010000181.1 GCA_017882925.1 Acidimicrobiia bacterium
ATGACGATCGTCAGCCACGAACGCGAGCCGGGCGAGCTGGGCTACGTCGCCCGCTACCGCAAGACGGTGAAGGAGCTCGAGCGCACCCTGCGCGCCGACCCCGACGCCGTTCGGAGCGATCAACGGGAGGCGGTCGCCTGGGCGTTCGTCCAGACCGAGATGCTCCGGCTGCACGTGAGTCGACGGCTCTCCGAACGGCTCGACGGCGTCGATCACGGGGCCGGGGGCTCGATCGACAAGCTCCTCATGACGTGGGTCGAGCAGACGGTCGGCGCGGCCGACCTCGCGGTGTCCGGCGCGCGCTCGGCAACCGACGCCGACGACCGAGCGCTCAAGGTGTACCTCTACAGCCGGGCGCAGAGCGTGATGGGCGGGACGTCGCAGATCCAGAAGAACATCGTCGCGACGCGCATTCTGGGCCTGCCGACCGAGTGACGGTTGGCGCCCGCCGGCCCGAGAAGGAGATCCCCATGGAGTACGACCTCCCGGACGTGGTCCGCGTCGCCGCCGACGGCCCGGTCCGCATCGTCCGGCTCTCGCGGCCCGACCAGCTCAACGCGATCAACGAGGAGCTGCACCTCGGCCTCACCCGTCTCTTCCCGCAGCTGAGCGCCGATCCCGACGCGCGCGTGGCGGTCCTCACCGGCGCCGGCGCCGCGTTCTCCGCCGGCGGCGACTTCGACCTCCTCGACCGCATGGCGAACGACGTGCAGTTGCGGCGCACCGTCATCGCCGAGGGACGGGAGCTCGTCCTCAACATGATCCGGTGCCGGATCCCCGTCGTCACCGCGGTCAACGGTCCCGCGGTCGGCCTCGGCTGCAGCCTCATCGCGCTCTCCGATGTCGTCTACATGGCGGAGTCGGCCTACCTCGCCGACCCCCACGTGGCGGTGGGGCTCGTCGCGGCCGACGGCGGCCCGCTCGTGTGGCCGACCCAGACGAGCCTGCTCCTGGCCAAGGAGTACGCGTTCACCGGCGCGCGCATCCCCGCCGCCCGCGCCACCGAGATCGGTCTCGCCAACCACATCTGCCCGGACGCCGAGGTGTTCGACGCCGCGCTGGCCGCGGCGCACAAGCTCGCCGAGCTCCCGCAGCAGGCGGTCGAGTCGACCAAGCGGGTCATGAACCTGCACCTCGAACGGGCGGTGCTGGCCACCATCGACTTCGCGATGGCGTGCGAGACCGAGTCCTTCGACACGCCCGATCTCCGCGCCAACGTCGACCGCTTCTTGAAGCGCTGAGCCTCAGCCGACGGGCGTGAACTCGAGGTTGAGCCGGCTCAGCCCGCGCAGGATGTAGGTCGGCACGTAGTCGTAGCGGCGGGCGCCGGCGGGGCCGTGCACCGACTCCGAGATCCGGATGTCGGCCATCCGGTCGAGCAGGCGCTCGATGCTCACGCGAACCTCGGAGCGGGCCAACGGTGCGCCCGGACAGGTGTGGATGCCGTGCCCGAACGCGATGTGGTGACGCGCGTTCGGCCGGTCGACGCGGAACTCGGCCGGGCATTCGAAGTGGCGCGGATCACGGTTGGCGGCGCCGTTGAGCACCATCACCGTCGTGCCGGCCGGCACCTCGACGCCGCCCACCGTCGAGGCGACGCGTGACAGCCGGAAGTCGCCCTTGATCGGGCTCTCGAACCGCAGCGCCTCCTCGACGAAGTTGGGGATGCGGTCGCGCTCGTCGCGCAGCGTCTGCTGGAGCTCGGGATCGTCGCCGATCAGCTGGAACGCGGTGCCGAGGAGGCGCACCGTGGTCTCCTGGCCGGCCGCGAACAGGTTCGCCGCGACCCGGGCGACGTCGAGGACGTCGGGCGTCGACCCGTCGGGGAACGTCGCGGTGGCCAGGCCGGTGAGCACGTCGTCCTGGGGATCCCGCCGCCGCTCCTCGACGTAGGCCGTGAACTGCTGGTAGAGGAACTCCAGCGGGTTGTGCGCCATCGAGTCGTGGTCGGTGCTGCCGATGGCGCGGTCCGCGTTCCGGTTGCCCTGCAGCGCGGTCCGGAAGGTCTCGTGGTCCGCCTCCGGGACACCGAGCAGGTCGGCGATGACCAGGAGCGTGAACGGCCCGGCGAACTCGCTGATGAACTCGCACTCGCCCTTCTCCAGGAACTCGTCGATCTGACGATCCGCGAGCCGCCACATGAACGCTTCGTTCTCGTTGAGCCGCTTCGGGGTGATGAGCCGCATCAACAGCGCCCGGTGATCCGTGTGCAGCGGCGGATCGAGCGTCGGCAGCTGGTCGCTCATCGGGAGCTGGTCGCGGTACTGCTCGATGAGCGCACCGACGTCGTCGCCCTCGAGCTCGACCGGGAACCCGGGAAAGGGCCCGCTCACCGAGTTGCACGACGAGAAGGTCGCGGTGTCGTGGAAGACCTCGATCGCCTCCTCGTAGCCGGTCACCAAGACGACGCCGTGGTTCGGCTCGCGCCACACCGGGCCGAGCTCCCGCACCGTCTCGAGGTACGGGTAGGGATCGTCCACCAGCGACTCGTCGCGGAAGAAGTCCATCGCGTCAATGTCACTCACAGCGCAGCTCCTGAGTCGGTTACAAGTCGATGAGGGTTGGGACGACGCGGGTCTCGAGCAGGCCCCGCCCGAGGTCGACGACGATCTCGTCGGCCGATCCGAACAGCCCGTCGAGCACCAGGGTCCGCTTGAGGTAGCGGTGGAAGGGGTGGTCGGTCGTGAAGCCGATGCCCGCGAGCACCTGTTGGCAGTGGGCACCGACCGTCCGGGCCGTGTTGCCGGCGACGGCCTTCGCGAGGGCGGCGGTGATCGGCGTCGCCTCGGCCGCGGCCGCGTGCAGGGTCGCGTCCAGCGCCTCGACGGCCACGAGCGCGTCGGCGAGCCGGTGGCGGACGGCCTGGAACTGCGCGACCGGGCGACCGAACTGCATCCGCTGCAACGCGTGCTCGACCGCGAAGGTGAGCATCGCCCGGCAGGCTCCCAGGATCTCGTGGGCGGTCGCCCGGCGGCCGAGCGCGACCGCCGCGTCCCAGGCGTCCGCGTCAAGTGCCGCGGCGTCGGCGACCGGGATCTCCAGGGAGACCGCCTGCAGGCCGGCGGCGGGATCGACGCCCCGCACCGCGGCGACATCCAGCGCGGCGGTCGGCACGCTCACCATCATCAGGTCCCCGCCCGCCCGGCACGGTACGAGCATCACTTCGGCGTGCTCGACCCGGGCGCTCGCGAGTCCGGCCGCGCGCACGCGACCGTCGGCGATCCGTCCCGGCGGCTGCCACGCGGCATACGACGGGAGGAGCACCGCGAGATCGGCTCGCGGCGCGCGACCCGACGCGGACACGACGACGTCGTCGATGACCGTCGCGCTCGCATTGGTGGCGCCCAGCGCGGTGAACACGATCTCGATGGCCTCGCCGGGCTCGGCCTCGAGGAGCTCCAGCCATCCGAACGTCGTGAGGATCCCGTCGGTCGCCGCCCGGTCGTCGGGAGCCCCACCGGCTCCGGCGAGCGCCTTCCGAACGGTCTCCGACATCAGTGCGAGCTCGGTGGCATCCATCAGGTGGTGGCCCCGAGCTGGAGGAGACGCTGGGCGATGATGTTGCGTTGCACCTCGACGGTGCCGCCGTAGATCGTCGAGGCCCGCGAGTACAGGTACTCGCGGCGCCACATCTCGCCGCTCACGCCGTCGTCCGTCTCGACGACCCCGACCAGGAGCCGGCGGACCGCTTCGTACGTCGTCTGCTCGGCCGTCGCCACGAGGACCTTGTCGATCGACGTCTCCGGACCGAGCGTCTCCCCGGCAGCGAGCCGGTACTGCGTGAGGCGCGATCGGGCCCGCAGCGCGTGCAGCTGCAGGAACACGTTGCCGACGGTCTCCGCGCTGCGCTCGTTGACCGGCGCGGCGTCGACGAGCATCTGGAGTCGCCGGTAGAGGTACGCGAGCCGTTGCCAGTAACACGACGACCGCTCGTACGGGAGGATGCTCATCGCAACCGACCAGCCGCCGTTCAGTTCGCCGAGCATCCGGTCGGCCGGCACGACGACGTCGTCGAAGAACACCTCCGCGAACTCGAAGTCGCCGTTGATCATCTCGAGGGGCGCGACCGTGATTCCCGGCGTGTCCATGTCGACGAAGAACGCCGTGATCCCCCGGTGACGGGAATCGGGCGGACCGGTGCGCGTCAGGAGCACGCAGCGGTCGGAGTACTGCGCCAGGCTGGTCCAGACCTTCTGGCCGTTGATCACCCAGGTCGTCGCGGTGTCGGCGTCGCCGTCGGGAACCGCACGGCAGCTGAGCGACGACAGGTCGCTGCCGGTGCCGGGCTCCGAGAAGCCCTGGCACCAGAGCTCGGCGCCGGAGAGCAACCGCGGGACGACCTCGGCCGCGAGCGCGGGCGGCGCGAAGTCGATGAGCGTGGGGGCCAGCACCTCGATGAGCGAGTAGAGGCCCGGATCGGTGAGCCCCCGACCTGCCATCGCGGCGCCGAGCTCCGTGCGCAACATCGGGGACCCACCGAGTCCGCCCACGCGCTCCGGCCAGCCCCACCGCATCCATCCCGCGTCGAACAGGATGGACTTGGCCCGTTGCATCTGCGCGATGTGGTCGTCGAGCGTCCCCGGCAGGGCGTACGTCGGCTTGATCTCGTCGTGGTGCTCGTCGAGCCAGGCGTTCAGCCCGGTTCGGAACTCGGCGACGTCCATCGGTGCAGCCTCCAGTTCTTCGGGTTCACCATCGACCCGCTCCAAGTCTTCTCCCCCGCGCGCCGCCGGCTCCCCTTCGTCGGGTTTCGCAGCGGAAGCCGTCGTGCGCCGGCGTCAGCAGACGATGCCCGCGTCGCGGAGCGCGGCGACGCGCTCCGGCGGATACCCGAGACTCTCCAGTGCCTCCGTCGAGTGCTCGCCGAGCAGCGGTGCCGGGCGAACCGTCAGCCGGCCCTGCGTCGGCAAGGGCCCACGAAGGTGTTCGTAGCGGCCGTACACCGGGTGTTCGCTCTGCACGACGAGTCCCCGGGCCGCGGTCTGCGGCTCGGCGAGCGCTCCCGCGACGTCGTTCACCACTCCGCACGCGACGCCCACCGCGCCGAAGCGCTGCTCCCACTCCCGCCCCGGAGCCGTGAGGAGCATCCCTTGGATCCGGTCGACGACCTCGTCGCGGTGCTCGAGCCGGCCTTGTCTCGTGGCGAAGCGTTCCTCGCGCAACGACTCGTCGCCGAGCGCGTCCACCAACCGGAGCCACATCCCATCGTTGCCGACGAAGAGCGCGAGGTGCCCGTCGGCCGTGGCGAAGTTCTGGGCCGGGACCAGCGACGGGTGCGCGGAGTTCGCGGTCCGGACGGACCCCGCGCCGCGATTGCGCTGCCACGACGCGAGGTAGCTGAGCATCGAGATCTGCACGTCGAAGAGGCTGAGGTCGATGTGCGTGCCGATCCCGGTGCGGGACCGTTCGACGAGGCCTGCGCACACCCCGAGCGCCGCACTGATCCCTCCGCTGTGATCCACGTAGGAGATGCCGGCCTTCGTCGGAGGGCCGTCGGGGTCGCCGGCCAGGCTCATCACGCCGGCCAGGGCCTGGATCGTGTAGTCGTAGCCGGCCCGTTGCGCGTCGGGGCCGGTCTCCCCGAAACCGGTCAGGGAGCACGTGACGACGGCCGGGTTGATCGCGTGCAGCGAGTCGTGGTCGAGCCCGAACTTCGCCAACACGCCGGGCCGGTAGTTGTCGATCACCACGTCGGTGTCGCGCACGAGATCCTCGACGACCTCGCGCCCCTCGGGAGTTGCGAGGCGAACCCCGATCGAACGCTTGCCGCTGTTGAGGGCCAGGAAGTACAGCGACTGCTCACCCTGGAAATACGGGCCCATCGAGCGCGCGTCGTCCGGGTGTGAAGGGTCCTCGACCTTGAGGACCTCGGCGCCGAGATCGGCGAGCACGAGTCCGGCGTACGGGCCGGCCAGGAAGTGGCAGAGCTCGAGCACCCGGATGCCGTCGAGGGGCGCCATCGCGCTACGCCGCGCCCGGTTCGTCCGCGTCGTCCGCGTCGTCCGCGTCGTCCGCGTCGTCCGCGTCGTCCCAGTCGCCGGCAGGCCGGCTCCAGTAGCCCATCTCCTGCAGGATCTCCACCGCGAGCTCGCCGCTCTCGGCGATGTGGTGCTCGACGATGCGCTGCGCGTCGTGGGCGTCACGCGCCTCGAGCGCGCTCAGGATGCGGGCGTGGTGGCTGGCCGATATCTCGGCCCACTGCGGGACGAACTCGAAGTAGCGCACGGGCAGACTGCGCGACAGGAGTCCGAGCACCGAAGCCAGCCGGCGGGAACCGTTCGCCTGGTTGATCATCTTGTGGAAGTCGTGGTTCCGGCGCGCCTTCTCCTCCGGATCGGTCGCCGCGACGAACGACTCATGGATCCGTCGCAGCTCGCCGAGCTGCTCCTCGGTCAACGAGGTCGCGGCCCGGCTCGCGGCCAACCCGGCGATGAGGCCGAAGATCCGGTAGTGGTCGATGATGTCGGCCCGCTCGAGCCGGGCCACGAACGCGCCCCGTCGCGGCACCGCGTCGATCAGGCCCTCCTGGGCCAGCTCGATGAGCGCTTCGCGCACGGGCAGGCGACTCATCCCGAGCGCCCGGCTGATCTCGTCCTGGTCGATCTTGGTGCCCGGCACGAGCCGGCCGGTGAGGATCTCCTCGCGCAGGTACGCGGCCGCGGCGTCCTTCAGGCTGGGGTGGGTCACCGGGCCGGGTCGTCCTGTGCTCTCGACGAGATTCGGCTCAGCCATCGCTGCTCTCCTATTCCGTGATGACGGTGCCGCGGCGTCGCGGCTCGCAGTGCCGTGGAGCGCGCCACCGGCGTCGCGCGCCACGGTCGGAAGCGGGCCCGGGAATCCGGGGTCAACGGCCATCGCCCGGCACCCCCAGCGCTTCGGCGACCAGGAGCTCCGCGACGCGTTGCGGATCGAACGCGTCGCGCGTCTCCTCGTCCACGATGGCCTCGAACCGCGGGCCCTGACAGCACTCGTCGGCGGCCCGCAGGAAGCGCGCCGTGACCAGCTCGCGGACCTCCTCGCGCCGGCGTTCGCGGCGGCGCGCCTCGAGAAGACCCGTCTCGACGAGGTGCGCGCGGTGCGCCACGATCGCGTCCCACAGACGGTCGACGCCGTCTCCCGACGTCGCGACCGTCTCGACGATCGGCGGCGTCCACGCGCCGGGGCTCCCGAGCTCCAGCATGGTCACCAGATCCCGCACCGCCATGTCGGAACCCGCACGGTCGGCCTTGTTCACGACGAACACATCCGCGACCTCGAGCAGCCCGGCCTTGTTCGCCTGCACGCCGTCGCCCCAACCGGGATTGACGACGACCACCGTCGTGTCGGTGGCGCCGGCGACGTCGAGCTCCACCTGGCCCACCCCGACCGTCTCGACCACGATCCAGGGCACCCCGCTGGCGTCCAGCACCCGGATCGCCTGGGGCGTGGCCGCCGAGAGGCCTCCCAACCGGCCACGCGTCGCCATCGAGCGGATGAACACCCCCGGATCCATCGCGTGCGAGCTCATGCGCACCCGGTCACCGAGGATGGCGCCGCCGGTCCGCGGGCTCGACGGGTCGACCGCGAGCACCGCCACCGCGTCGCCGCGCGATCGCACGACGCCGATCAGGCGGTCGGTCAGCGACGACTTCCCCGCTCCCGGCGCCCCGGTGATGCCGATCGTGTAGGCGGTCCCACCCGTGGCGGCGAGGGCCGAGACGACCGAACGGGCCTGATCGTCACCGGACTCGACGAGCGACAACATCCGGGCCACGCTCGCCCACTCGCCCCGCTTCACGCCGTCGGCGAGGACGGCGGCATCGACGCGCGGACGCGTCGCGGAGGTCGTCACCGGACGGGCAGGCCCAGCTCGCGGCCGATCACCAGCCGCTGGATCTCGCTCGTCCCCTCCCCGATCTCCAGGATCTTGGCGTCGCGGTAGAAGCGGCTCACGGGGGTCTCGTCCATGTAGCCCGCGCCACCGAAGATCTGTGTCGCGTGCCGCGCGGCGTCGACGGCGGCTTCGGTGGCATAGAGCTTCGCCATCGCCGCCGCCTGCTTGAACGGGCGGCCCGAGTCCTTGAGCCACGCGGCCTTGTACGTGAGCAGACGCGCGTTCTCCACCATCACGGCGAGGTCGGCGCAACGGAACGCGACACCCTGGTTGGCGCCGATCGGCGCACCGAAGGCGATGCGCTCGCGCGCGTGGTCGACGCTCTGCTCGAGGCACGCCTGGGCGAGCCCGACGGCGAGCGCGGCGATCGCGATCCGCCCGTCGTCGAGGATGGCGAGGAACTGGCGGAATCCCTGCCCCTCGCGACCGAGGGTGTTGATGATCGGAACCCGGCAGTCCTCGAACCGCAACGGGTGGGTATCGGAGGCGTGCCACCCCATCTTCCGGTAGGCGGGTTCGACCGTGAACCCCGGCGTCCCCGTCGGGACGATGATCGCGGTGATCTCCTGTCCGGGGCCCGTGCGTGCCGTCACCGTCACCAGCGACGTGATCGGCGTCCCGGAGTTGGTGATGAACGCCTTCGAGCCGTTGATCACCCAGTCGTCGCCGTCCCGGTCGGCGCGCGTCCGCGTGGCCCCGGCATCGCTGCCCGCGTCGGCCTCGGTCAGCCCGAAACCGGCGAGCGCATGACCGGCGCAGAGATCGGGCAGCCATCGCGCCCGCTGCTCCTCGGTCCCGTAAGCGGCGATCGGCGCCGCGCCGAGGCCCACTCCGGCCTCGAGGGTGATCGCCATCGAGGAGTCGACGCGGGCCAGCTCCTCGATCGCGACGCACAGCGTCGTGAAGTCGGCATCGGATCCGCCGTGCTGCTCCGGGAACGGCAGACCGAAGAGGCCGAGGTCCCCCATCGCCTGCACCACGTCGACGGGAAACACGTGATCACGGTCCCAGCGCTCGGCGTGTGGCGCGATCTCGTGCTCGGCGAAATCGCGGACCACCTTGCGGAACGCCTCGTGCTCGTCCGAGAGGTCGAAGTCCATCAGCGGGCACCCGGCGCATCGCCGGACGCGGTCTGCGACGTCTCGTTTCCGCCCAATATCACCGGATATATATATCGTCCGCCATCGCGACCGGTCAAGGTCGCTCAGCCCCGGAAATTCGGCGAAAACGCCGCGTCACGCGCAGTCGACGCCGCCAAATAATATAAACGGCGCCCCGCTCAGGCCGCGCCGAACGGCAGATCGAACTGCTGCCGGATCGCGGCCTGAACGTCGGCGACGGGACGGGTGGCGTCGACCGTCGCGACGTACTCCTTGCGCTCGAAGATCTCGATCAGCGGGCGCGTCTCCTGGTGGTAAGCCGCCAGCCGGATCGCCAGGGCCTCGGGATTGTCGTCGGCCCGGGTGACGAGTGACCCACCGCAGACATCGCACACACCCTCACGCTGCGGCCGGTGCGCCATCAGGTTGTAGTCGACCCCGCACTGCGAGCAGAGCCGGCGTGCGAGCACTCTGCGGTGCACCTCTTCGTCGGGTAGGTGGAGGTTGATGACACCGTCGATGTCGTAGCTCTCGAGGAAGAACTCCGCCTGGCGGGCGTTGCGGGGAAAGCCGTCGACGATGAAGCCGTAGTTCCAGTCGTGGGCGGCGAGCCGCTCGCGGACGACGGACTCCACGAGGTCGTCGTCCACGAGGTGGCCGGCGGCCATGATCCGCTTGACCTGCGCGCCGATCTTGGTGTGGTGCTGGACGTTCCAGCGGAAGACGTCGCCGACGCTGATGTGCTCGAGGTCGAGCGCCTCGGCCAGGAGCTTCGCCTGGGTGCCCTTCCCGCTGCCCTGGATCCCCATGATGATGAACTTGCGCACGGGCCGGCTACCGCCCGCGTCCGGCCGAGCGGCCCGTCACCGGACGACGAACCTGCTGGGCACCCACCGCTGGCCGTCGATCGGGGGCCGGGCGTACGCGCGCTGCTGCCGCGGTGGGAGCTCGACCGCCTCGTGCGGGACCGCCTCGTAGGGGACGATCTCGAGGAGGTGGCTGATGACGTTGAGCCGGGCCGCCTTCTTGTCGTTGGCGTCGACGACGTGCCAGGGAGCCTCGCCGATGTCGGTGTAGGCGAACATCTCGTCCTTGGCCTCCGCGTAGTCCACCCAACGGGCGCGGGCCTCCAGGTCCATCGGGCTCAGCTTCCACCGCTTGCCGGGGTTGTTGATCCGTTCCGTGAAGCGGCGCTCCTGCTCCTCGTCACTCAACGACAACCAGTACTTCACGAGGATGATCCCGGACCGGACGAGCGCCCGCTCGAGCTGCGGGCACGTCCGGAAGAACTCCGCGTGCTCATCCGGGGTGCAGAAGTCCATGACCTTCTCGACCCCGGCGCGGTTGTACCAACTGCGGTCGAAGAGGACGATCTCGCCGGCCGCGGGAAGGTGGGCGATGTAGCGCTGGAAGTACCACTGCGTCCGTTCACGCTCGGTGGGGGTTCCCAGCGCCACCACGCGGCAGTAGCGGGCGTTGAGCCGCTCCATGATCCGCTTGATCGTGCCTCCCTTCCCGGCGGTGTCGCGGCCTTCGAAGATCACCATCACCCGCAGACCCTCGTGGACGATCCACTCCTGCATCCGGACGAGCTCCGTCTGCAACCGGCGAGCGTCTTCTCGTAGTCCGCCTTGGTGATGACCTTGGACCCGCCGTCGCCGTACGGCGGCACGAGCCCGTTCCCCGTGGCTCCCGCCATCTTCGCCGTCTTGGTCCGAGCGCTCGTGGACCCGTTGGACCCGGATACAGGCTTCGTCATGCGGGCAGCGTACGAGCCTCCTGCGTCACCCGAATTGCGACGTGGTGACCATCGGGTGTTGAAGTTCGCGCAGTTCCACATGCCTCTGACTGCAGCATTTCGACGATCGGCAAGGCCGGCGTCATCTGCGGTTCCGCTCGCCGGAGCGTTCACTCATCGGAAATGTTCCCGATACGTGTCGCTCCTAGCGTCTCGCCCGCAGGTCCACCGGATCGATGCGGGTGCAGACGCCCGGATCCCGGCGGACGACACCGCCGACCGGAACGAGGAGCAATCGATGAGTGGGAGCAAAGCACGGCTGCAGGCCATCGACGCGGTCAAGCAGTTCGAGGCGCCGAAGGGCTTCTTCCCGACCGCGGAGGGCCCGGGCGAGATCTTCGGGCAGAACGTCTTCACCAAGACGGAGATGCAGAAGCGGCTGCCCAAGGCCGTCTTCAAGTCGGTGATCGGGACGATCGAGCACTCGAAGCCCCTCGACCCGATGGTCGCCGACGTCGTGGCATCCGCCATGAAGGACTGGGCGATGGAGAAGGGCGCGACCCACTACGCGCACGTCTTCTACCCGCTCACCGGGCTCACCGCGGAGAAGCACGACAGCTTCCTCGAGCCCGGCACCGACGGCGCGTCCATCGCGGAGTTCGCCGGCAAGACGCTCACGCAGGGCGAGCCGGACGCGTCGAGCTTCCCGAACGGCGGCCTCCGGGCCACGTTCGAGGCCCGCGGCTACACGGGTTGGGACGTCACCAGCCCCGCCTACATCCTCGAGAACCCCAACGGCAACACGCTCTGCATCCCGACGGTCTTCGTGTCGATGACCGGTGAGGCGCTCGACTACAAGACGCCGCTGCTGCGCTCCCAGCAGTCCATGGCGGCCCAGGCCGAGCGGATCCTCCACCTCTTCGGCCACTCCGACCCCGACGCGGTGGTGTCGTTCGCCGGCGCCGAGCAGGAGTACTTCCTGATCGACCGCAGCTTCTTCTTCTCCCGCCCCGACCTGCTCAACTCCGGGCGCACCCTGTTCGGCGCGAAGCCGCCGAAGGGACAGGAGTTCGACGACCACTACTTCGGGGCGATCCCCGAGCGCGTGCTCGCGTTCATGCTCGAATCCGAGAACGAGCTGTTCAAGCTCGGCATCCCGGCCAAGACCCGGCACAACGAGGTCGCACCGGGCCAGTTCGAGCTCGCGCCGATGTTCGAGCGTTCGAACGTCGCGACCGACCACCAGCAGCTGCTGATGGTCACGCTGAAGCGCGTCGCGCAGAAGCACGGGATGGAGTGCCTGTTCCACGAGAAGCCGTTCGAGGGCATCAACGGCTCGGGCAAGCACGTCAACTTCTCGCTCGGCAACGGCACCGAGGGCAATCTGCTCCTCCCGGGCGACACGCCGCACGAGAACGCGCAGTTCCTCGTCTTCTGCGCCGCCGTCATCCGCGCGGTGCACAAGTACGGCGGCCTGCTCCGGGCCTCGGTCGCGTCGGCCACGAACGACCACCGCCTGGGCGCGAACGAGGCGCCACCGGCGATCATCTCGATCTTCCTAGGCGAGCAGTTGGCCGACGTTTTCGACCAGGTCGCGAAGGGTGGAGCAACATCGTCGAAGGAAAAGGGAACACTTC
>JADGOM010000182.1 GCA_017882925.1 Acidimicrobiia bacterium
CAGAGCCGGGAGAAGTTGGCGTCGGACCCGGCGACGATGCACACGTACTTGCCGTCGGCGCTCTCGTAGTTGTCGAGTGGCGCGCTGTTGGCGAGGCGGTTGCCCTCGCGGTTGCGGATGATGCCGAGCTTGTCGTAGCCCGCGATCGTCCACTCGAGGATGCGCAGCGCGGCGCCGTAGAGCGCGGCGTCGATCACCGCGCCGGACCCGCCCCGCACGTCGCGCGCGTAGAGCGCGGCGGTGGCCGCCTGGGCCGAGAACACGCCGGTGAGGTAGTCGGAGATGGTGACGCCGACGCGCACGGGCGGCCGGTCGGGGTAGCCGGTGAGGTGGAGCAGGCCGCCGTAGCCGATGCCGACGCGGTCGAGGCCGGGGCGCTTCGTGTAGGGGCCGTCCTGGCCGAAGCTGCTGATGCGCACGGTGACGATGCGCTCGGCGAGCTGGGGGGGCGCGATGTTCCACTGCTCGAGCGTGCCGGGCCGGAAGTTCTCGACCACCACGTCGGCCGTCTCCGCGAGGCGGCGGAACAGGTCCTGGCCCTCGGCCGTCCGCAGGTTGAGCGTGACGCTCTCGCGGCCCCGGCCCTCGACGGCCCAGAACAGGGAGTAGCGCTCGCCGTCGCTCGAGGTCTCGGCCAACTCGACGAAGGGGCCGATCTCGCGCATGAAGTCGCCGGTGCCGGGCTGCTCGATCTTGATGACCTCGGCGCCCTGCTCGCCGAGGAGGCCCGCGCAGAAAGGGGCGGCGATGCGCGTGCCGAGGTCGAGGACGCGCAGTCCTTCGAGGGGCCCGCTCACTGGGCGGGGTCTTCGGAGCCGCCGCGCTGCTCGGCCTTCACCGCGTCCATGCCCCCGGCCTTGCGGGCCTCCATGAGGCCGAGCGCGGTGGCGGAGTTGCTCACGAACTGGTGCACCATGAAGTGGTACTTCCACGACTCCCGCTGGCCCTGGAGGTCGACCATGTTGTTGATCGACTCCTTGATCGCCTGCGCGGTCACCGGCGGCACCAGCGCGATCTGCACGGCCATGTCGTGCACCGCGGCCTCGAGGTCGGCCCGGGGCACGACCTGGTTCACGAGGCCGTAGCGCTCGGCCGCGGTCGCGTCGAGGGTCTGCGCGAGCAGCAGGAACTCCTTGGCCTTGCGGGGCCCGAGCTCCCACGGCTCGATGAGCAGTTCCACGCCGACGCCGCTCATGCGCAGCACCGGGTTGGAGAAGCGGGCGTCGTCGGCCGCGACGATGAGGTCGCACATGCAGGCGAGCATCAGCCCCGCCGCCGCGCACGCGCCCTGGACCGCGGCGATGGTGGGCTTGCGGAAGTCGCGGATGCGCACGCACTTGTCGAAGTACATGACCTGCTCGTGGCGCCACTTGCCCTCGGCGGTCTCCCGTAGCGCCGACCACGGGTCGTTGCCGGCCAGGATCTCCTTGAGGTCGTGGCCGGCGGAGAAGTGCTTGCCCTCACCGGCGAGGACGACGACGCGCACGTCGTCGTCGAGATCCGCGACCGTGAACGCGGCGTCGAGCTCCTCGAGCAGCTCGGTGCTCTGCGAGTTGGCCGCCTTCGGGCGGCGCAACGTGATCGTGGCCACCTGGTCGGCGGTCTCGTAGCTGATCGTGTTGAAAGCCATGATCGGCAATCTAGGCGCGGCCGGAACGCCCGGCGGCGGCCCCGGCCGCACCGCTTCGGCCGCTCAGCTGCAGCCGTTCAACGCCGCGCGGCGGGCTTCGGCTCGCGGGGGAGGCCCAGCACCTTCTCGCCGATGACGTTGCGCTGGATCTCGTTGGTGCCGGCCCAGATCGAGCTCGCCTGGTAGTAGAGCCACGAGCGCTGCCAGGTGCCGTCGCCCGGGTTCTCCGACGCGCCCCGCCACAACGGCGCGGCCGAGCCGAGCACGGCCATCACGGTGTCGTGCATCCGCTTGCTCATCTCGCTCCACCAGAGCTTGTTCATGCTGCCCTGGGGGCCGGGCTCGAGGCCCTTCGACAGCCGCGAGATGGTGCGCCAGTTGTGGAGCTGGAACAGGCGCACCTCGACGAACGCCTCGGCCAGCTTCTGCTGGATCCGGTGGTCGTCGTAGACACCCTCCTGCTGCGCGAGCCGCAGGAGCTCGTCGATCAGCTGGGCGTGGATGACGAGCTGGCGCGGGTTGCTGCCGCGCTCGTGCGAGAGGGTGGAGTTGGCGACGTGCCAGCCGTTGTTCTCGGGGCCGAGGATCCGGTCCTCGGGGATGAACACGTCGTTGAAGAACACCTCGTTGAACTCGGTCTCGTCGGTGATCTGGCGCAGCGGCCGCACCTCCACGCCTTCCGACCTCATGTCGACGACGAGGTAGGAGATGCCCTTCTGCTTCACGACGGCGGGGTCGGTGCGGGCGAGGCACACGCCCCAGTCGGCGAACTGCGCGTAGCTCGTCCACACCTTCTGGCCGTTGAGCAGCCAGCCGCCATCGACCTTCTCCGCGCGCGTGCGCACCGACGCCAGGTCGGAGCCGGCCCCGGGCTCGCTGAAGAGCTGGCACCAGATCTCACCCGCGGAGAGGATCTGGTCGAGCCAGCGCGCCTTCTGCTCGGGGGTGCCGTGGGCCAGCATCGTGGGGCCGACGAGGTTGATCCCGATGCGGCCGACGAGCTCGGGCGCCCGGGCCCGGGCCAGCTCCTCGGTGATGATGTAGGCCTCGACCGGGCCGAGGCCGCGGCCGCCGTACTCGGTCGGCCAGGTGACGCCGACCCAGCCGCCGCCCGCGAGCTTCGCCTGCCACTCCCGCCCGAAGGCGACCTCTTCGTCGAGCGTGTCGAACCGGGGCGGGAGGCCCTTGCCGTACTCCCACGGCAGGTTCTCGTGCAGCCACGCACGCACCTCCGCGCGCAGCGCGGACTCTTCGGGGGAAGGGGTGAGATCCATCGGGCGGGAAGCTACCGGTTACCGGGCGCCGATCGGGATCCAGTCGCGCGCCGTCGCGCCCGTGTAGATCTGGCGGGGCCGGTTGATCTTGGTCTTCGGCGACTCGGTCATCTCTTTCCAGTGCGCGAGCCAGCCGGGGAGCCGGCCGAGAGCGAACAGCACCGTGAACATCTCGGTGGGGAAGCCCATCGCGCGGTAGATCAGGCCCGAGTAGAAGTCGACGTTCGGGTAGAGCTTCCGGTCGATGAAGTACTGGTCGCTGAGCGCGACCTCCTCGAGC
>JADGOM010000183.1 GCA_017882925.1 Acidimicrobiia bacterium
CACGCCGCCGCCAACCAGTCGGCCACGCTCGGCGGGCAGCAGCGCATCCAGGACCTCCTCAACTTCAACCGGTGGCTGGAGACGAGCACCGCGGGTGACACGACCCTCGCCGACCTGTACGTCCGCCGCTTCCGGCCCGAGTTCGTGCCCGCGTTCAACGCCTGGATCGCGCAGGACCCGCTGCACAACACCGCGGCGATCGCCACTCCCCTGCTGATGCCGCAGTACAAGATCGCCGCGCTCGAGAAGGCGACCAAGCTCGACGAGTCGGGCAGCGCGTTCTTCGAGTCGGCGAAGCACGACACCGAGCTGACCGACTCCTACGTCTTCGGCACCCTGTTCTTCGCCGCGGTCCTGTTCTTCGCCGGGATCTCGATGCGCTTCTCGTGGGTCCCGCTGCGGATCGGCGTGATGATCGGGGCCTCGCTCTTCCTGCTCTACGGGGTCATCCACCTGGCGAGCCTCGACCGGCTGTGAGCCGGCGCGCGACCCGCCCGGCGTCAGCCCGCGGTGGCGACGGGGGCTGACGAGCCTCCGGCCGTGCGCCCGACGACCTCGATGGCGGCGAGGTAGACGAGCAGCAGCAGCCCGATGACGACCACGGTCCAACCCGTCGGGTTGTTCCACACGATCAGCACCACGAGCGCGAGCGCCACGCCGGCACCCCGGAGCACGGGCTTGGACCGGGCCACGAACTCCGAGAGCGCCCCCGGGACGTAGCGGGCGCCGGGGCCGGTCTCACCGAGGCGGGCGAGTGAGCGCCGCCCCACGATCCAGGCGCCCGCGGCGACGACGAGCGCCACCACCACGACCGTGAGGCTCCACACGCGGAGGTAGTTGGTGATCTGGCTCCAGACCGCGCCGGCTGCACCCTGCGGCAGCTTCTTGCTCGTGATGGCCTCGAGGTAGAGGTTCCGACCGGCCCGCAGTCCCACGAGCTCGACGCCCACGGCGAAGGCGGTGCCGAGCGCGCCGCGCATCACGGTGCGGCGGCGGTGGCCGGAGAGCGCGATGGCACCCGCGAAGCACAGGAGCGCGACGAACGGGAGCACCCAGGCGAGGGTCTGCAGGAGGTTGACCAGCGATTGCGCCTGTTCGAGCGACTTCGACTGGAACAGCACGAACTCCTGCTTGTCGGCCGGCAGGGTCACCTTGTCGAAGATCGTGATGCCGCGCTTGCTGAGCTGGGTCTTCACGTTGTCGAAGATCTGCGCCACGTTGATCGAGACCGTGCCGTTGGTGGTGGAGACCCGGCTCCCGCCGCCGGTGAGGACGTTGACGACCTTCGGGTGCGCCTTGCGGTTCGCGTTCTCCCAGAGCGACTGGAAGCGCTGCGACTCGACGAGGCGCAGCGCGGCCTTGTCGGTGGTGGTCTTGACCGCGCCGGCGATCGGCTCCGCGAGGAAGCTTCCCCGCGGCGGCAGGGCGTCGGCGATCTTCTGGTTGACGTCGACGCGCGTGAAGACCGCGTTGGTGATGTCGTCGGCCAGGGCCTGCTGGATCTGGGGGTTGGACGCGAGCGGACCGACCGTGGCGACGTAGCGGTCGGTGTTGAGCAACGTGCCGCGGACCCAGATCGCGCTGATCGAGATCGGGACGAGCACGATCCCGACGACGAGCAGGATCGTCCCGACGATGCGCCGCCAGCGGGGATGCCGCGTCGGTGCGCCGGCCGGCGCGGCGTCGGGGGCGGCGGGTGCGGGAGCGTCGGGCGTCATGGCTACGACCGTACGCGGTCGGGGACGACGTACGCCACGATCGGCGCCGGCCAGAAGGCCGGCGCGATCCAAACGACGACGAGCAACAGCAGGATCAGCATGGCGGGGCTCCCCGGGTCGACCGCGAGCGGCCACTATCGGCCCGGGGTCGCACGACCCGAATCACCCCGATCGGATGATCGAAGGGTCGGCGCCCCGGGAGACAGTGACCACCCGGATACCTGCGGGGCGGTCACCGACCCCGTGTCGGACTCCATCTAGCGTGAGTCCGGCCCGCCGCGCCCGGCCTCCCGGTCGGGTGCCGAACGAAGAGAGCTGACGCGATGCCGGACGACGACGCAGGGAACGGTTCGGTACCCGATCCGACGCCGGAGGAGCTCCGGAAGCGCCTCGAAGCCGACGAGCGCCGCATCGCGGAGCTGGAGGCGGAGAACGCCGCCCTCGCGGCGGCGCCGGCGGCCGCGACCCCCAAGGTCAGGACCCACCGGTTCTGGGTCGCCCTCCTGCTCGTGCTGGGGATGCTCCTCACCCCGATCACGATCGTCGCCCTCTACGTGAAGAACGAGATCGGCAACACGAGCCGCTACGTGCAGACGGTGAAGCCACTGGCGTCGAACGCCGCGATCCAGAGCTACGTCGCCGACAAGGTCTCGACCCAGCTGTTCGCCCAGGTCGACATCGCGCAGTACGTGAAGGACGCGCTGCCCGACAAGGCGCAGCCGCTGGCCGGGCCGCTCACGAGCGCGCTCGAGGGATTCGTCCGCACCGCCACGATGAAGGTGCTGCAGACCAGCCAGTTCCAGGACCTCTGGATCCAGGCCAACCGGCTCGCGCACACGCAGCTCGTCAACGCGCTCACGGGTGAGAAGAGTGGCGTCGTGGTCGCGACGAAGAACGGCGCGGTCACGGTCGACCTCTCCTCGGTCGCGGCGCTGGTCGAGAAGAAGCTCGCGGCCACCGGCATCGACCTGTTCAAGAGCATCCCGATCGCGAGGGTCGCCGGGAAGATCACGATCTTCCAATCCAACGACCTCTACAAGGCGCGTCGGGCGTTCGGGCTCCTCGACACGATCTCCTTCCTGCTGCCCTTCGTCGTCGTCGGGTGCTTCGCCGGCGCGATCTTCCTGTCGCGCCGCCGGCGGCGGGCGTTCGTGCTGGCCGCGGTCGGATTCACGCTGGGCGCGCTCCTGCTCGCCATCGGGTTGAGCATCGGCCGGAGCATCTACCTCAACGCGGTCACCTCGAACAACGTCCCCTACGACGCGGCGGCGGCGATGTACGACACGCTCGTCCGCTTCCTCCATACGTCGGTCCGGGCGGTGGCGAGCCTCGGGTTCGTCATCGTGATCGCGGTGTTCTTCTCCGGGCCCTCCCGCTTCGCGGCGTGGTTCCGGAACCGGGTCCGCTGGGTCGCCAACTGGCTCGGTGACGAGTCGTCCAAGGCCGGTTGGAGCTGGCTGGGCCCCAACGACTTCGTGGTCCGGTCGAAGGCCGTCATGCGCATCGTGGTCGCGGTGGGGGCCTTCGTCATCCTCTTCTTCTGGAAGCACCCGACGCCGAGTGACATCCTGCTGCTCGCGATCGTGACGCTGCTCGTCCTCGCGATCATCGAGTTCTTCGGGCGCGAACCGCTCGGGGACGATGCCCTCGGGCCCCGCAGCCGGTTGGCGACGGACGCGGGAGTGGGCGCACCGTGAGCGAGGTACGACCGGCGGCCGTGGCCGCGGCGGCGAGTGGCGTCGTCCTGCTGACCCTCGCGTCGGGCCAGTTCCTGATGACGCTCGACAGCTCGGTGATGAACGTCTCGATCGCCACCGTGGCGTCGGACCTCAACACGGACATCACCGGGATCCAGACCGCGATCACGCTCTACACGCTCGTGATGGCGTCGTTGATGATCACGGGCGGCAAGATCGGTGAGCTCATCGGGCGCCGGCGCGCGTTCTCGATCGGCTGCGTGATCTACGGCGCGGGCTCGTTCATCACCGCGATCTCGCCCAACCTCACGATCCTCATCATCGGCTGGTCGGGGCTCGAGGGCGTGGGCGCGGCCCTGATCATGCCGGCGATCGTCGCGTTGGTCGCGTCCAACTTCCCGCGCGAAGGGCGGGCCAAGGCCTACGGACTGGTCGCCTCGGCCGGCGCGATCGCGGTCGCCGCCGGGCCGCTCATCGGCGGTGCCGTCACGACGTACGCGTCGTGGCGCTACGTCTTCGTCGGCGAGGTCGTCGTCGTGATGGTCATCCTCGTGCTGGCCCGGCGCATGGCCGACGCGCCGCCTGAGAGCCACGCCCGGCTCGACTACGTCGGCACGGTGCTGTCGGCGGCCGGGCTCGCGCTGCTCGTCTTCGGCGTCCTGCGCTCAGGGGTGTGGGGCTGGATCCAGCCCAAGCCGGACGGGCCGTCGCTGCTCGGGCTCTCCCCCGTCATCTGGATGATCGTGGGCGCGGGGGTGGTCCTGCGGGTGTTCCTCGCGTGGGAGTCGCGGCGGATCGCCCACGGCCAGGCCCCGCTGCTCGATCCGCGGCTGCTCGAGAACCGCCAGCTCCGCGACGGCCTCACCTCGTTCTTCTTCCAGTACCTCCTGCAGGCCGGGCTCTTCTTCTGCGTGCCGCTGTTCCTGTCGGTCGTGCTCGGGCTGTCGCCGATCGCGACCGGCGTCCGCCTGCTGCCCCTCTCGATCACGCTGCTGATCGCGGCCGCCGGGATCCCGCGCGTGTTCCCGCACGCGTCGCCTCGGCGGGTGGTGCAGCTCGGGTTCGTCGCGCTGCTCGCCGGCATCGTGTCGATGGCGCTCGCGCTCGACGCGGGCGCGGGGGCCGAGATCACCACGATCCCGATGCTCCTCGCCGGCCTCGGCATCGGCGCCCTGGCGTCGCAGCTCGGCGCGGTGACGGTCTCCGCGGTCGACGAGAGCAAGACCGGGCAGGTCGGTGGGGTCCAGAACACCGTCACCAACCTGGGCGCGTCGCTCGGCACCGCGCTCGCGGGCGCGCTGCTGATCGCGGTGCTCACGACGTCGTTCCTCCACGGGATCCAGAACAACCCCGCGGTCCCCGACTCGGTGAGCAAGCAGGCGCAGACGGAGCTGAGCAGCGGCGTGCCGTTCGTCTCCGACGCCGACCTGCAGAAGTCGCTCGAGAAGGCCGGGGTGCCGACCGCGACCGCCACCGCGATCACCGACGAGAACGCGGCCGCCCGACTGCGCGCGCTCCAGGCGGCCCTCGCCGCGCTCGCCCTCTTCGGCGTGGTCGCCCTGTTCTTCAGCCGGCGCCTCCCCACCGAACAACCCACCTGACCCGAGCCCTCCACCCACTAAGGGTTGAGGGCGACACCGGTGGTGCCGGCCGCGCGGGCCCGCGTGAGGAGCTCGACGATCCGGGTGGCGCCGTCGGCGACCGAGGTGCCGCCGGGGCGGATGTTGGAGATGCAGTTGCGCTCGGCGTCGGTGCGGCCGGGCCGGGGATCGAGGGTGACGTAGGCCCCGAGGCTGCGGGTCGCGCCGAGGCCCGGCCGCTCGCCGATCAGGACCACGACGAAGCGCGCGCCGAGCCGGGCGCCGATCTCGTCGCCGACCGCGACCCGGCCGTTGCGCACGATCACGAAGGGGCCGACGGCCCAGCCGCGCTCCCCCATCGCGTCGCCGACGGCGAGCGCGACCGCCACGCCCTGGTCGTTGACCGCACCGGCGGACAGGCCGTCACCCAGCACGACCACGAGGTCGGGCGCCGTACCGGGGTGTCCCGCGGCCGCGTCGACCTCGGCCCGCGACGCGTCGTCGAGGCGGCCGCCGAGCGCGGGGTTCAGGAGGTACTCGTCCCGGTCGCGCACGGCACTGCGCACCGAGAGCACCGCCGGCCCCGACCTGCGGGCGAGCTCGCGGGCGATGTCGGCCACGGCGAACGGCTCGTTGACCGCGCCGCGCGCGCGGGCGTGGTCGAGCGCGAACGCGAGCCGGGCCCGGGTCGGCGTGCTCGAGCCGGCGCGGCCGAGCGCGATCCGCGCCGGCGTCATCGCGCGCAGCGCGCTCCACTCGTCGGGGATCATCCCGGCGGGAGCGCCGACGACGGACGGCCCGACGGATCCGCGAGCAACGCGTGCCGGGCCGGTGGCATCACGAGGCGGCCGTCGGTACCGAGCAGCCCTTGGCCGGTCAGCCAGTCCTCGAACTCGGGCGCCGGCCGCAGCCCGAGCACCTGCCGCGCGTACTGCGCGTCGTGGAACGAGAGCGACTGGTACCCGAGCATCACGTCGTCGGCGCCGGGCACCGCGATCACGAAGTTGCAGCCGGCCACCGCGAGCAGGGTGAGGAGCGAGTCCATGTCGTCCTGGTCGACGTCCATGTGGTTCGTGTAGCAGACGTCGCAGCCCATCGGCAGGCCGAGGACCTTGCCGCAGAAGTGGTCCTCCAGGCCGGCCCGGATCACCTGCTTGCCGGTCGCGAGGTACTCGGGCCCGATGAAGCCGACGACGCTGTTGACGAGCAGCGGGTCGAACGCGCGGGCGACGCCGTAGGCGCGGGCCTCGAGCGTCTGCTGGTCGACGCCGTGGTGCGCACCGGCCGACAGGGACGACCCCTGGCCGGTCTCGAAGTACATCGCCTGCTCGCCGACGGTCCCCCGGCCGAGCTCCCGGGCCGCCGCGTGCGCCTCGGCCAGGAGCTCGAGCGTGATGCCGAAGCTCCGGTTGGTGGCCTCGGTGCCGGCGATCGACTGGAAGACGAGGTCGACGGGCGCACCGCGGTCCATGCATCGGAGGGTGGTGGTGAGGTGGGCGAGGACGCAGCCCTGGGTCGGGATCGCGTACTCGTGGATCAGGCCGTCGAGCAGGTCGAGCAGCTCGCGGCATCGGGCGGGTGAGTCGGAGACGGGGTTGACGCCGATCACCGCGTCGCCGCAGCCGTAGAGCAGCCCGTCGACGATCGACGCGGCCACCCCGCGGAGGTCGTCGGTCGGGTGGTTGGGCTGGAGCCGCACGGCCATCCGCCCGGGCAGCCCGATGGTGCTGCGGAAGGCGGTGACGACCGCGCACTTCGAGGCGACCAGGATGAGGTCCTGATTCCCCATGAGCTTGCTGACGGCCGCGACCATCTCCGGCGTGAGGCCCGCGGCCACCGCCGACAGCGCGGCCGCGTCGGTGTCGTAGTCGAGCAGCCAGTCGCGCAGCTCCCCCACCGTCAGCGCCCGGACCGATGCGAACGCAACCGGGTCGTGGCGCTCCAGGATCAGCCGGGTCACCGCGTCGTCCTCCCACGGCACGACCATGTCGGTGAGGAAGCGCTCGAGCGGCACGTCGGCGAGGCACAGCTGCGCCGCGACCCGTTCCTCGGCCGACCCGGCGGCGATACCGGCGAGAACGTCGCCCGAGCGCAGTGGTGTCGCCTTCGCGAGAAGCACGCGCAGATCGGCGAACTCGTAGGACCGATGTCCGAGGGTGGCGCTGAACCCGCTCATCTCCGCACCTCTGGAACCGAGACGTTACGGGACGCGGTCGGGCCCTCGTGACCCGCGGCCGGTGCGGTGCGCGCCGGTTCCGGAAGATCACCCCATTCGGGCGAGACGGAATCCGCGCCGCGGCAGCACGATCGTCCCCGCGCCCTCGTCCGTGGGCGCACCAGTCCAACACTGGGATCACCGGGGTCCGGGGGGATCACATGCTTGCGTACGACTATCCGATCTTGGGCGTGTTCTGGAGCCTGTTGATGTTCTCGCTGTTCGTGCTCTGGATCTTCGTCGTGATCTGGGTGTTCATCGACAACTTCCGCCGGCACGACCACCACGGCTTCGCGAAGGCCCTCTGGCTGCTGTTCATCATCTTCATCCCGGTGATCGGCGTGTGCGCGTACCTCATCGCGCGTCCGGCCGACCCCGAGGCCGTCGCAGCCGCCCGGGCGTAGTCGCGGTCGACGCGCCCGCCTCAGGCGGGCGCGTCGACGTCGGCGACCACCCGGAAGCCGAGGTTCCCGGTTGAGGACGCGGGCTCGCTGCCGCTCCGGGCGGAGACCCGGTACCGGCGGCAGTACGACTCGTGGCAGAGGTACGAGCCGCCGCGCATCACGCGCGCGGTGCCCAGGTCAGGACCGCGCGGATCGTCGCGGGCGCGCGTCGCGTACGTCTGCGGGTGGTACCAGTCGGCGCACCACTCCCACACGTTGCCCGTGACGTTGTGGAGACCCCACGCATTCGGTGGGAACGAGTCGACGGGAGCGGTGCCGACGTGTCCGTCG
>JADGOM010000001.1 GCA_017882925.1 Acidimicrobiia bacterium
CCCTTCACCGGTGAGTACGTCCACGAGAAGAACCCCGGCGTCTACACCTGCGCCGCGTGCGGAGCGAGGCTCTTCGACTCCGACACCAAGTTCGAGTCGGGCACCGGCTGGCCCAGCTTCACCGAGCCGTTGGTCGCCGAGGCCGTCGAGCTCATCACCGACACGTCCCACGGCATGGTCCGCACCGAGGTGCGCTGCCGCAACTGCCACTCGCACCTCGGCCACGTCTTCCCCGACGGCCCCGGTCCGACCGGCGAGCGTTACTGCATGAACTCCATCTCCCTCAAGCTGGAGCCCGGCACCCAGGCCTGACCCACCCGACGAGTGCACGGGGCGTGCTCGCGCCACAGGCCATCTCGGGTGACGGCTACTCGGGGATGACGAAGCGGGGCGTGGCGAACAGCTCCCGCACCCGCGGCTCGAAGTGCTCGAGCGGCTCGGTGTCGTAGTCGGGATCGAACGCGGTCTGGTCCCAGTCGTCGGCGAACTGCTCGGCCAGAGCGAAGAACGGCTCGTCGCGGTACTTCTCGCGCAGGTTCGGGTCGCCGCCGAAGTGGCCGTAGTAGTGCCGACCCTGGAAGTCCTGGTGCACGCGGATCATCTGGTAGACGTCGTCGCGCACGTAGGGCTGGATGATCGATGCCGCGATGGCGGGGTGGTTCGGGACCGAGATCGCCTTGCCGATGTCGTGGCACAGCGACGCGACGACGACCTCGTCGTCGGCGCCCGCGCGCTCGGCCCGCGTCGCCGTCTGCAGCGAGTGCGTGAGCTGGTCGACCGCGAACCCGTCGGTGATCTCCTCGAGCGAGCGCAGCAAGCCGAGGACCCGTTCCGCGACCCGGTCCTGGTGGGTCATCGTCTCGGTGCCGATGACGGCCCACTGCTCGGCGGTCGACTCGTCCATGCGGGTGAAGGTGGAGGTCATGGCCGCATTCTCCCAGCCCCCGGGGCCGGGGTCGAGCCACCCGGAACGGCCCGTGCGGGTGGTGGGCGGCGCCTGTTGCACACTCTGGGCATGCGGTTCTCGATGCGGGGCCTGATCGCCAGCGCGGGCTTCGCCTCCGGCGACCGGTTCGTGGTCGGAGCGTGGCTCGAGTCGCCGATCGGGCCGTTCGCCGACGTCATGTGGGCCGCGCCCGACGGCACCCGCACGCTCCTGGTCCCGGACACGCGCGCCGAGCGCTTCGTGCGCGCGGTCTACGGATTCGACGAGACCCGGGTCGTCGAGCTCGTGGTGACCGCGCAGGAGGCCAAGCAGGTGGAGCTGCGCGCCGGACCGGTGACGCTCGGGCTCCAGGCTGGCCCCGGCTGGCCCATCCCGTTCCCGCGCCCGGCCGCGTTCACCCGCTGGGTCGAGGGGCCGATCGCGCGGGTGACCATGCGCGTCCGCACCTACGGCGTGAGCCCGACCGGTGTGCGCGAGTGGTACCGCTCCGACTGCTACCGCCGCGTCGTCGCGGGCCGTGCGTCGGTCGACGGCCGCGACCTCGGCCCGCCGGGTCCGGTCGACCCCGCGTGCGGGTTCGGGTTCAGCGAACCGCCGCGGGGCCCGTCGATCGTCGCGGTGCGACCCCTCCTCGAGGACCCCACCGCCGCTCTCGACACCCTCCTCGCCGCCCTCACGACTGGTTCGTAGGCGTCTCCTGAGCACCGAACGGGTGCTCAGGAGACGCCTCAGGACCTAGAGCAGCGCGCGGCCGCGGCGGAGGAACTCGAGGGCGAGGGCGCCGGGGTCGGCGGCCTGGAGCAGGTCGGCGTAGCCGAGTGACGCGCCGGGGAACGCGGCTTCGTTCCAGTAGGGGTCGCCGTCGGGGCCGGCCCACCTCGTGACGTAGAGGTAGGGCTCGGGGTGCGCGGCGTCGCCGGGTGACGCGCCGAACGTCCCCCGCCGGTCTTCGCGGCCGGCGTCGAACGCGAGGTCGAAGTGCTCGGGCCACAGCTGCACGGTCGACGGGGTGTCGTCGGGGCCGAGCTCGGATCGCAACGATTCGAGCAACGCGCCGGCCCGGCCGAACCAGGCCTCCAGGAACTCGGCGCTGCGCGTGTCGATGGTGAGGAGCGCGTCGGGGTCGAGCGGGGTGCTCGCGGGGTAGACGCCCGGCGAGGTCGGCTCGATGCCGGCGAGGTCGGCCGCGGCGCGCAGGGTCGCGAGGATTCCCCACCGCAGCCGGCCGTCGCGCGTGCTCACGAAGTTGACGCCTTCGACCCGCAGCTGCCGCTCCGACCCGTCGGCCGCGGTGAACGGGGGAGTGCCGAACCCGCCGGGCGTGGGCACGAGGCCGATGTGTCCGTCGGCCTGTTGGCGCGTGGGCGCAAGGACGTGCTCGGCCACCGAGTGGAGCGCGACGCGCGTCTGCGCGAGGAGCGTGGGCGGCACGGGCGGCAGAGGTGCCGACGCCACCGCTTCCGCGGGTTCGGACGGGGTCACCGGTCGAGCTCGTCGGCGAGGATCACGGCCAGCTCCAGCGGGCGGTCGCCCTGGATGCTGTGCCCCGCGCCTTCGACGTAGGTGACCTCGGCGTCGGGCCGGCGCCGGCGCACCTCCGCGACGTCGTCGGCGTCGACGACCGGCGAGATGCTCCCGACCACCAGGTGCAACGGCATCGTGGTCGCGCTCACCGAGTCCCACAGCGACTGGAAGTCGGGGACGCCGGTGCCGTCGGGGGCCTTCTCGAACCGGTCGTACCGCCAGCGCCACGAACCGTCGGCGTCGCCGGTGGCGTTGTGGAGCACACCGCGCCGCAACGACGACTCGGACCGCGTCGGGTTGTAGGTGATGGTGCGCTCGAGGATCTCGTCGAAGCTGTCGAACCGCTCCGGACCGCTGACGAAGGCCGCGATCTGTGACGCCTTGCTCCCGTTGACGCCGGGCGTGACGTCGACGACGAGGAGCCGGCGCACGAGGTCGGGGCGGGCCGCCGCGAGCGCGACGGCCGTGAGGCCGCCGAGCGACATCCCCACGAGCAGCTTCGCGTCGGGCGCCAGCGCTTCGATCGCCCGGGCGACCGCGATCGCGTTCTCGCTCGGCCAGTACTTCTTGTCGGCGCGCCACGACGAGTGGCCGTGCCCGGGAAGGTCGATCGCCACCGCGGGCCGGCCGAGCGCGAGCAGCACGGTGTCCCAGGTGTGGGAGTTCTGCGCGCCGCCGTGCAGCAACACGACCTCCGGCGGAGCATCGCCCCAGACGATGGCGGAGAGCTCCTGGCCTCCACCGACGTCGACCCAGACCCGCCGGAGCGGGGGCGCCTCCGAGAACGGCAGCCCGACCTCGGACGCGTTGTCGGCCAGCATGCCGAACTCGTCGTAGTCCACCTGGTGCGCAGCGTCAGCCATGGCCGCATGCTGTCACGCGGCGGTGGGCGTCGCCCATGCCCTCCGGCCTACGGGGTGAGCCCGGCGCAGCCCCGGAGCGCGTTCCACGCGGCGACGGCCTGGGTGGCCGCGGCGCCGCTGGTGGGCACGGGCTGCCCGTTGGAGATCATCGCCGGCGTCCACGAGTAGGCGTCGACGTCCCGGCCGGTGACGGTGACGTCGAGCACCCCGCTGACCGCGCCGATTCCCCCCGGCGTGTAGAACGCGAAGTTGCCGAGGCCGTAGTCGACGAGCGCGCCGTCGAGCCGGCCCGCGCCGAGCAGGCGGTGCGCGTGGGAGCCGACGATCACGTCGGCCCCCGCCGCGACGAGCGCGTGGGCCAGCGACTGCTGGTCGGCCGTGGGGCAGCCGACGTTCTCGGTGCCCCAGTGCAGGAACACGACGACGGTGTCGACGGTCGGGCGCACGGCCTGGATCGCGGCCACGAGGCGGGGCACGTCCTTCGCCGACGCGAGGCCGGCCTGCGTGTTGGTTGCGGTCCAGGCGGTCGCGAACTCGTTGTCGAGCACCTGCGTCGCGCCGAACACCGCGAGCCGCTGGCCGTTGATCGTCACCTGGTAGGGCGCGTAGGCCTCGGTCGCGTTGTGCCCGATCCCCACGACGGGGAACTGCTTGGCGTCGCGCGCCGCGAGCGACTCCTGCAGGCCCTCGGCGCCGTAGTCGCGCCCGTGGTTGTTGGCTTCGGTGGCGACGTCGATCCCCGCGTCGCGAAGCGCGTCGAGCGCGGAAGGTGGGGCCCGGAACGTGTACTGCTTGTTCTCGGGCGTGCCGCCGACCGCGACGGCGGACTCGAGGTTGACCATCGCGAGATCCGCGGCCCGCATGTGGGGCGCGATCGCCGTGATGACGCTCGCGGGATCCGCCCGCAGCCGGGCGCCGTTGGCGCCCTCGAAGTGGACGTCGCCACCGAACGCGAGCGTCACGGGCTGCCCACTGCCGCGGCGCCCGCGGGTGGTGGTCGTGGTGGGCGCCGCGGTGGTGGCGGGACGCGCGGCAACCTTCGCCCCGGGGGCCACCGGTCCCGCGTCGGCCTTGGCACCGGAAGATCCCGAGCTGCACGCCGCCACGGCCAGGGCGACGCAGGCGGCCGTGAGGAGGAGGCGAGGTTGCATCGTGCTCACGCTACCGGTCGGCCTTCCGGCTCCGGGACCGGGCCCCCGCCCGATCGGCCGGCCGCGCCCCCCGGGGCCTACCATCGACGGGCCATGGAATCGCTTCTCGCCCGGATCCGCGCGTTCCGGCTCTCGCCGCTCGCGTACCGCCGGATCACCCTCGTGGCGGCGGTGCTGATCGCGGTGATCATCGTGAGTGGCGCCGCGGTCCGGCTCACCGGTTCCGGCCTCGGTTGCTCCGACTGGCCCAAGTGCGACCCGCGCAGCTTCACCCCACGTTCCGAGTCGGGGGTCAACGGCTGGATCGAGTTCCTCAACCGCACGTTCACCGGACTCGTGAGCATCGTGGTCATCGTCGCGGTGTTGGGCGCCCTGCTCCGGGCCCCGCGGCGGCGCGACCTCACGTGGTTGTCGGTCGGCCTCGTGGCCGGGGTCATCGGCCAGATCGTGCTCGGCGGCATCACGGTGCTCATGAAGCTCGCGCCGCCGCTCGTGGCCGCGCACCTGGTGCTGTCGTTGCTCCTGCTCTGGGACGCGCTCCTCCTGCACCACCGGGCCGGGGAGCACGACGA
>JADGOM010000184.1 GCA_017882925.1 Acidimicrobiia bacterium
AGGTCGCAGTGGAGCAGGAGGGTGAGGCCGATGCCCACGCCGAGGCCGTTGACCGCGGCGATGAGCGGCTTCTCGAACCGGGAGACGGCCCGGATGAACTCGGGGAAGCGGTGGACGATGTGGCCGTCCTCGACCGGTGGGTCCAGCATCTCGGCCATGTCCTGGCCGGCCGAGAACGCGCGGCCCGCGCCGGTGATGACGACGCAGGCGATGTCGGGCCGTGCCCCCGCGTCCTCGAGCGCTTCGCGCACCGCGTCGTACAGGCCCATGTTGAACGCGTTGAGGGCTTCGGGCCGGTCGAGGGTGATCGTCCGGATGCGGTGGTTGTCGTCGATTTGCAGCACCGTGGCAGTCTGGCAGAGCACCTACCCGCGCCGCGTCCGACCCCCGGGCCCGGCGGCCGTCCCGTCGAAGGAGCCCCCGCGATGCCCGAAGCCGTGATCGTCGCCACCGCCCGCACACCCATCGGTCGCGCCTTCAAGGGCTCGCTCACCGAGGTGCGGCCCGACGACATGGCCGCGACGATCGTGCGCGCCGTCCTCGACAAGGTGCCCCAGGTCGACCCGGACATGATCGAGGACCTGATGCTCGGCTGCGGCCTTCCCGGCGGCGAGCAGGGCTTCAACATGGCGCGCGTCGTCGCGCTCCTCGCGGGCCTCGACGACGTGCCCGGTTGCACCGTCACCCGCTACTGCTCGTCGTCGCTGCAGACGATCCGCATGGCCACGCATGCCATCCGCGCCGGTGAGGGCGACGTGTTCGTGGCGGCGGGCGTCGAGACCGTGAGCCGCTTCGTGAGGGGCAACAGCGACTCGCTGCCCGACACGCAGAACCCCTACTTCTTCGACGCGATCGAGCGCAGCCTCGACCACGCGAAGGGCGACGGCGGGCCGTGGCAGGCTTCGAAGGACATCGCCGACGTCTACATCGCGATGGGTGAGACCGCGGAGAACGTCGTCGAGCTCACCGGCACCACGCGCGAGCAGCAGGACGAGTTCGCCGCGCGCTCGCAGCAGCGCGCGGTCGCGGCGCAGGAGCGCGGGTTCTTCGACCGCGAGATCACGCCGCTGACGCTGCCCGACGGCACCGTCGTCACCAAGGACGACGGGCCCCGGCCCGGCACCACGGTCGAGAAGCTGGCCGCGCTCAAGCCCGTCTTCCGCCCCCACGGCACGGTGACGGCCGGCAACGCGTGCCCGCTCAACGACGGCGCGGCCGCGGTCGTGGTCATGAGCGACACGAAGGCGAAGGAGCTCGGCATCACGCCGATCGCGCGCGTCGTGAGCAGCGGCGTCACCGGGCTCAACCCGGAGATCATGGGCCTCGGCCCGATCGCGGCGAGCCGCCAGGCGCTCAAGCGCGCGGGCATGACCATCGACCAGATCGATCTCGTGGAGATCAACGAGGCGTTCGCGGCGCAGGTCATCCCGTCGGCCGCCGAGCTCGGCATCCCGTGGGACAAGCTCAACGTCAACGGCGGCGCGATCGCGCTGGGCCACCCGTTCGGCATGACCGGCGCCCGCATCATGACCACGCTGCTCAACGGGCTCGAGGACGCGGGCAAGACCTGGGGCCTCGAGACGATGTGCGTCGGCGGCGGCCAGGGCATGGCCATGATCGTCGAGCGCCTCAGCTAGCGCAGAGCCTTTGAACGTGACCTACGGGAGGAAGAGGCGGCCGGCGAGCTCGGCTTCGGTGTGGGGGTCGGGCGTGGGCTGGACGTCCCACACGGAGTCGACCAGGACCACCTCGGGCACCGCACCCAGCGGTTGGACCTTCACCGCGCGGCCGCGGCGGGCGGGGCCCTCGAGCCGGCCGGTCACCGACGCGTCGGGCCGGCTCTCGCTCGCGTACCGGAGCGAGAGGTAGCGGCCCCGGCTGAGCCGGATGCGCTCGTCCCACCCGTAGCGGAGGCGGCCGTCGGGTCCGCAGCGCGCCGGGTGCGCGAGGTGCACGTTGTGCTGCGTGAACGAGCGCTCGAGCGCGTCAGCGGCGGCGTCGCCGTCGTAGTGGCGGGTGGCGTCGAGGAGCACGCGGACGAATGTGCGGCCGTGGTGGGGCAGGTCGCTCTGGCCGTGCAGCGCCCAGTGCGTGAGCTCGTGCAGCACGACGCTCGTGTGCCGGTAGCGGCGGGGGAGCGTGATGCTCGGCTTGGCCGTGTCCCAACGGAAGAACGCGTGGCGCGCGCCCTGACCCGGCCGGAGCATCGGCGCGAGGTCGGGCGTGTGTTCCGGGAAGCGCTCGCCCCACCACGGGTCGGTGACGACGAGGTCGCGGAAGTCTTCGCAGCCCGGGAGGCCGCGCAGCTTGCGGCCGGGGTGCGGTGTCTCCGCGAGGTAGACGCGCCGGCGCTGCGAGTCGCGCGGGTAGCGGGTGACCGTCACGGTCCGTTTCTACTCCGGCGGCACGCGGATCCTCGGTTCACGCCGGCAGCGTGGCCGCGCCCTGGAACGGCGACCGGGTCCGCAGGTTCTTCCCCTGCGTGTGGGGACGGGCCGAGCGCGACGGCATGATGTGCTGCGTCTCGCGGAGCTCGGCCATCCCGATGTTGTTGCCGGTGTAGGGGAGGGGCTGGCGGATCATCCACAGGATGCCCTCGGCCGCGACCTCGCTCGGCTCCCAGTCGGAGTGGTCGGCGTCGGGCAGGTTGGCGACGAAGCCCTCGGACGCGACCGGGATGTCGATCCGGAACGTGTTGACGGTGATGCCGTCGGCCGAGATCTGAGGTGCGAGCGACATCGTGAAGTGCTCGAGCGCGAGCTTCGACATGCCGTAGGCCATGAGCCCCGGGATGTAGTTGAGGCCGGCCACGCTCGACACGTTGAGGATCGCACCCTCGCCCGACGCCCGGAGGTAGGGGAGCGCGGTCTGCACCGCGATCATCGGCGCCCGCAGGTTGACGGAGAAGATGAGGTCCTGGCGCTTCATCGGCAGCTCGATGTCGCCCACGAACGTGATCGCCGCGTTGTTCACGAGGATGTCGACGCCGCCGTAGTGGGCCGCGGTGCGCTCGACCATGGCGACGACCTCCTCGTCCTTGGCGAGGTTGGTGGGCACCGCGATGGCGTCGCCGCCGGCGTCGGTGATCGTGCGGACGGTGGCGTCGAGCGTCCCCGGCGTCGGCTGCGGCTGGGCCTCGGTGGATCGGGCCGCGCAGGCGACCTTGGCCCCGGCCTCGGCCAGCGCGACGGCGACGGCCGCCCCTACCCCGCGGCTCGCCCCGGTGACGATCGCGACCTTGCCGTCGAGCTCCATCTGTGCCCCCGTGGTTCCTCGGATGCGGTTTCGGAGCAGACTATGTGGGTCACGGCGGCGCACTCGGGAAGGACGCGGACAGATGGCGGACGAAGGGACCGGCGCGTTGGCGCCGGCCGACTCCCTCGACCGGATCGCCTACGTGCTCGAGCAGAGCGCGCAGCCGACCTACCGCGTCCGTGCGTTCCGCCGGGCCGCGGCCGTGGTGCGGGAGACCGATCCCGACACGTTGCGCGAGCTCGACCGCCTCGGCCGGCTCGAGTCCCTCGCGGGCATCGGCAAGGCGACGGCCGGCGTCATCCACGACGCCCTGGCGGGGATCGTGCCCGAGTACCTGCACGACGTGGAGGAGGCCACGCCCGACGTCGGCGACCGGCCCGGCGCGGAGCTGCTCGAGCTGCTCCGGGGCGATTGCCACACCCACTCCGACTGGTCCGACGGCGGCAGCCCCATCGTGGAGATGGCGCGCGCGGCCCGCGGCCTCGGCCACGACTGGGTCGTCCTCACCGATCATTCCGGCAGCCTGAAGGTCGCGCACGGCCTCACGCTCGAGCGCCTCGTGGCCCAGATCGACGAGGTCGCCCGGGTCAACGCGGAGCTCGCGCCGTTCCGCATCCTCACCGGGGTCGAGGTCGACATCCTCGCCGACGGGTCGCTCGACCACCCCGACGAGGTGCTCGCGCTCCTCGACGTCGTCGTGGCCAGCGTGCACTCGCACCTGCGCGACGACACCCGCACGATGACCCGGCGCCTGCTCACGGCGGTGAGCAACCCGCACGTCGACGTCCTCGGGCACTGCACCGGCCGGCTCATCACGGGCAAGGGCCGGCCCGAGAGCGAGTTCGACGCCGAGGTCGTCTTCGGGGCCATCGCTGCCCACGGCAAGGCGCTCGAGATCAACTCCCGGCCCGAGCGGCTCGACCCGCCGTCGCGCCTGCTCGAGCTCGCGGTGCAGCTCGGGTGCGACTTCGCGATCGACTCCGACGCTCACGCCCCCGGTCAGCTCGCGTGGCAGATCAACGGTTGCGACAAGGCCGTCGCCGCCGGCATCGCCCCCGACCGCATCGTCAACACCCGCGACCACCACGCCCTCCTGGCCTGGGCCGGCACCCACGCGGCCTAGCTGGGCAAGTCCTGTTCGAGGGTGAGGGCGTCGGCGTAGAGGTCGCCGTGCTCGGCCACCCGGGCGAGCACGGCATCGGTCTCGAAGCGCATCGAGTCGGCGTCGCCCGACTCCGCACAGGCCTCGACCTCGGACCACCGCAACGGCGTGCTCACCGTCGGCCGGGGGAGGGCCCGCATGGAGTACGGCGCGATCGTCGTCTTGTGCGGGTCGTTCTGGCTCCAGTCGACGAAGACCTTGCCGGCCCGCTTCTCACGGGTCATGTCGACGAGCACCGACTTCGGGTGGCGCTTCTGGAGCAGCTGGCCGACGGCGAGCGCGAACGCCTTGGTCTCGTCGGGCGAGCGGTCGGCGCCGAGGAGGGGGATGAACGCGTGGAGGCCCTTCCCGCCGCTGGTCTTCACGACCGCCCGCAGGCCCCACACGTCGAGGAGGCCCCGGAGCTCGAGCGCGACCCGGCTGCAGTCGACGATGGTGGCCGGCGGGCCCGGGTCGAAGTCGAAGACGACCCCGAGGGCGTGCCCGGGCCGGTCGACGGTCGACTGGAGCGTGTGGAGCTCGAGCGCGGCGAGGTTGGCCAGCCAGACGAGGGCGGCCGGGTCCTCGGCGAGGCAGTTGTCCTGCGACCCCCCGGTCCGGATCCAGGCCGGCCGGTGCCCGGGACAGCGCTTCTCGAAGAACTGCTCGCCCCCCACGCCGTCGGGGACCCGGACCCGGGTCAGGGCCCGCCCCGCCAGGTGGGGCAGCATCACCGGCGCGATCCGGGCGTAGTAGTCGATGACCTGGGCTTTGGTGAACCCCGCCTCGGGGTACAGCACTTTGTCGAGATTGCTCAAGGTCAGCGATCGACCGCCGACCTCAACGGTGACCGACGACGTGGACCGACTCACCACGGTCTGCGAACCTAGTCGGCGGGCACCCGCCACCAGCACGTCCGGCACCATCGAGGAGGAGACGCGTGGCCACGACCATCTGGACCGGTTCGATCAGCTTCGGGCTGGTGACCGTGCCGGTGCGGCTCGTACCGGCGACCAAGTCGCGCGACGTCAGCTTCCACCAGCTGCAGGAGGGTACCGGCGCGCGCATCCGGTACCGCCGGGTCTCGGAGGCCACCGGCGAAGAGGTCTCCACCGACCAGATCGTGAAGGGCTACGACCTCGGCGGCGGCCAGTACGTGGTGATCGAGCCGGACGAGCTCGCGGCGCTCGCGCCCAAGGCGTCGAAGCAGATCGAGATCGAGGACTTCGTCGACCTCGACCAGATCGACCCGCTCTACTTCGACAACCCGTACTACGTCGTCCCGGACAAGAACGCGGCCAAGCCGTACCAGCTGCTCGTCCGCGCGATGGAGGAGCTCCGCAAGGTCGCGATCGGCCGGGTGGTGCTCCGGTCGAAGGAGCGCCTGGTCGCGATCCGCCCGCTCGACGGCATGCTCTGCATCGAGATGATGCGCTACGCCGACGAGGTCCTGCCCCACGCCGGTCTCGCCGGCGAGGAGGGTGAGGTGTCGGAGCGGGAGCTCGCGATGGCGCGCCAGCTCGTGGAGTCGCTGGCCGGTGACTTCGAGCCCGAGCGGTACCACGACGAGTACCGCGAGCAGCTCCTCGACCTCATCGACCGCAAGGCCGCGGGGGAGCAGATCGTGGCCCAGCCGCAGGCCCAGGAGCCGGCCAAGGTGCTCGACCTCATGGCCGCGCTCGAAGCGAGTCTCGCCCGCGCGTCGGAGAGCGGCGCCGCCGCCGGTGCCGCGGCGGACGACGGCACGGGCGCCGAAGTCGCGCCGAAGCGGGCGTCGGCCGCGAAGAAGGCCCCGGCCAAGAAGTCGGCCGCGGCGGCCCAGATCGCCGCGGCGCCGAAGAGCCGGTCGGCCCGGAAGGCGCCGACCAAGGCTGCGGCGACCAAGGCTGGGGCGAAGAAGGCCCCGGCCAAGAAGACGGCAGCGAAGGCGTCGACCGCGGACGCGTCGGCGAAGGAGCGCTCGGCCTAGCCCGACCCGTCGCGTTCCCCGGGATCCCGGGGAACGGGCCTACGACGCCCGGCGCTCCACGGTCGGCGCTCCACGGCGCAGGATCGCCAGCACCGCGACCGGTGAGACGTCGTACCCGGCGTCGTCGAGTGCGGTGACGCGGTCGGCGCGGACCTCCGCCGCCGGCTCGAGGTATGCCGCGTGCTCGTCGAGGAGGTGGCCGCAAGCCAGGCAGGGACCACCCGGCTCCTCGTGATCGTCCTGGTACTCCACACACGCTTCCAGGCGGAACCCGTTCATGGTTCGACCCCCTTCGACTCGAATGCCCAAATTACACGCTTGGCATTCACGGAACGCGGACGCTCCGTGCCGGCCTGGGGCCCATTGAATCGAAGGGGTGTGACAGCTACCCGGGTGGCTACCCCCGCCGGGCGCTCTCCCGCTCGGAATCGGCGATCAGCTTCTCCATCGTGGGCGGCCACCACGGTGGCGAGACCTTGTCGCTGACGGAGGCGACGTCGATCGTCCGTCCCTCCATCGAGGCCTGGTACGTGGCGAAGCAGAGCTGGAGGACCTTCACCGCGAGCTCGCCGCTCAGGTCGCAGGTGGTGCCGTCGACGATCGCCCCGATGAAGTCCTGCGCCGCGTTGTCGAAGCTGCGGAAGTAGTCGGGGTTCACGTCGTCGAACGTGATGTGGTTGCGCTTCAGGCCGTCGTACATGACGACGGGCGGGAGCTCGGTGAGCCGGGCGCAGAGGCGGGTGACCCAGATGTAGCCCGACTCGCCCTGGATCTCGAAGAACTCGTCGGCGCTCCAGCCGTCGGACTCGATGTACATGTCGGGCGCGTGTGACACCTCCATGTTTCCGAGGAGCCCCTCGCCCTCGTACTCGAACGACGCGGCCGCGGGCTCGAAGAACAGCGGGCCCGGCTTCACCACCGACGACACCCGGGTGATGTCGCGGTCGACCAGCCAGTACTGCATCGCGAACTTGTGCACGATGTCGTCGAAGAGGTGCCCGCCCGGGGCATCGTCGTTGAAGCGCCAGATGTAGCCCTCGGGGTCGAGGCCGGCCTCGAACTTCGACTCCGACCAGCCGGTGACGGTCTTGATCCGCACGTGGACGGGTGCGCCGATCGCACCGTCGAGGACGAGCTCGCGCGCCTTGCGCAGCGGCTCGTAGCCGCAGCAGTTCTCGAAGACCCGGAACAGCACGCCGGCCTTCGCGACCTCGGCCAGGATCTCGCGGCCGTCGGCGACGCTGTTGGCCAGCGGCTTCTGGATCGAGATGTGCTTGCCGGCGCGCGCGGCGGCGATCGCGTGGTCCTTGTGGAGGTGGGTGGGGGTGAGGATCTCCACCGCGTCGATGTCGTCGTCGGCGAGGCACTCCGCGAGGTCGGTGTACACCTTCGGGATGCCCCACTCCGCGGCCTTGCGGGCGCCCTTGTCGGCGTTGGGCTCGCAGACCGCGACCACGTCGCAGCGGGGATCGGCGAGGTAGCCGGGCAGGTGCATCGTGGCGATGTTGCCGGCGCCGATGATGGCGAGGCGGACGCGGTCCATGGTCGTCTCCCGGGTCGTGCGGCGGGTCGCTGCGGTCCGCGACCGGTGGTCGGTGCGGGAGCGTACGCCGCCCCCGCCCCCGATGTGACACCGACGTCAGGAATCAGGAGCGACGGTGAAGACGACCGGGAGCGCGGTGCGCGACCAGCTCACGAGGTCGTCGCCGTCGGTGCGGTACTTGGCCGCCATCGCGGCGCGCACCGGCGCGTCGGGGTCGAGGCCGTCGACCACCCGCCCGGTCGCGGCCGTGGCCACGGTGCCGATCCGCAGCTGCGCGTCGGCGCGAGCCCGCAGGTTGCGGACCGTGTCGGAACGTCCGCCCGCGCCGTTGAGGACCCACACTCCGCCGTCGTGCACGAGGAACCAGATCTCGATCGTGTGCGGGCGCCCGGTGACGCGGCCGGTCGTCGTCACGTAGCAGAAGGCTTCCGAGGCGAGCTCGGCCAGATCCGGGAACGGCACGACCGGCAGCTTCGCGCGCTCGCCGCGCGAAGCCGACGATCAGCCGATGCCGGTGACCGGGGCGACGAGGTGCAACGCCCCCGTGCTCCCGTGGAACGCGGCGTCGCCGAAGCTGAAGACGCCGCCGTCGCTCGCCACCATCCAGTAGCCGTTGCCGCTCACGGTCGGGCGGATGCCGACGATCGGCTGCTTGAGCGTGAGCGCGCCGGTGGAGCCGTGGAAGTTGGCGTCGCCGAAGCTGAAGACGCCGCCGTCGCTGGCCACGAGCCAGTAGCCGGCGCCGGTGGGCGTGCTCGTCATGCCGACGATCGGCTGCTTGAGCGTGAGCGCGCCGGTGGAGCCGTAGAACGTGGCGTCGCCGAAGCTGAAGACGCCGCCGTCGCGCGCGACCAGCCAGTAGCCGTGGCCCGACGGGGTCGCGGCCATCCCGACGATCGGCTGCCGGAGCGCCAGTGCGCCGGTGGAGCCGTAGAACGTGGCGTCGCCGAACGTGAAGATGCCGCCGTCGCTCGCCACCATCCAATAGCCCGCGCCGGTGGGCGTGCCCGCCATCCCGACGATCGGCTGATTGAGGCGGATCGCCCCGGTGGAGCCGTGGAACGCGGCGTCGCCGTAGCTGAAGATGCCGCCGTCGCTGGCCACGAGCCAGTAGCCGTTGGCCGACGGTGTCGCGGCCATGCCGACGATCGGCCGCACGAGTCGGGTCCCGCCCATCGAGCCGAGGAAGCCCGCGTTCCCGAAGGTGAACACGCCGCCATCGGTCGCGGCCATGCGGTAGCCGTCGACGACGCTCGACGGCTGCACCGAGCCGAACGTGCCCCCGACGCCGCCGGGCTCGAAGCTCGCGACGTAGGTGGTCGGCGACTCGGGGACCGTCACCTGGTGGTTGCGCGCGCTGCCGTCGGACCACGAGCTGAAGCGGTAGTTGGCGCCGCCGATCGTCTGGTCGGGCGCGCTCACGGAGAACGAGCTCCCGACGACCCGGGTGGTCGACGCCGGCGCCTGGAACTGGCCGCTCCCGATGCCGAGGGTCGCGCCGATCGGCGCGCTCGCGAACGTGACCGTCGTCGTGCGCGGGGTGAGGCGCTCGGTCGCGGTCGTGGATCCGTGGGAGTTGGTGGCCGTGAGCGCGATCTCCAGCCGCTGGGTGCCCTCACCGCTCCAGTCGGGCACCGCGTACGAGCCGCCGGCGCCGGTGGCCGTGGTGTTGAACCGGATCTCGCAGTCGCTGAGGTCGGGCAGGCACGTGAGGAGGCGGATGCGCCAGCTCAACGCCGACCCCGGTAGCGCGCCGCCCGGATCGGTCGCGTGCCCGGAGTACGTGATGGTGTCGCCCACCTTCCAGGTGACCGACGCTCCCGGCGTGTCGATCGTCGGGGTCGGCGCGTTCGGGTCGGTGGGGACGGTCGTGGTGCCGCCCCCGCCACCACCGCTGCCGAAGCTGATCCGGTGCACCGTGCCCGTGAACAGGTCGGGGTAGAAGATGTCGCCGTTGGGGCCGATCTCGAGGTTGGCCGCGCCGTGCCCGTCGCCGTGCATCGACGCGAACACCTCGACCTTCGAGTTGTCGGGCAACCCGTTGGCGCCCGCGGGGATGTCCCAGATGCAGCTGCGCGACAGGTCGGCGAAGAAGAACGCGTGGTTGTAGTGGTCCGGGTACGCGGACGCGCCGCCCGGCGAGTCGTAGAACGTCGAGCCGGTGATCGACGACCCGGCCCCGAGGCCGCACGCGTCGTTCCCCGGCACGACCTGCTGGCCGTGCTGGTACGTGTAGACGGGCGCCACGACGGCCGCGGGACCCGCGTTGTAGAGGTTGTTGCAGACGTCGGTGCCGAGCGCCTGGTAGCCGGGCTGCACCGCGTTGCCCTCGTAGCAGGGCCAGCCGAAGTTGCGCAGCGGTTGCCCCGCGCCGGTCGGGAGCACGTCGACCTCTTCGGTGGTGTTCCAGCCGACGTCGCCGATCCACAGCTCGTTGGTGCCGGGGCGGAACGAGAACCGGAACGGGTTGCGCAGCCCGTACGCGACGATCCGCTGCTCGTTGGGGTCACTGCTGCCGGCGAGCGGGTTGCCCGGCGCGCCCGCCCCCGTGTTGGGATCGATGCGGATGATGGTGCCGTCGAGCGACGTGCGCGGGGTGCCGAAGACGCTGCTCTTCTCCGGCGTCGAGACGTCCTGGGAGCGCAGCGCGCCGCCCTGGCCGGCCGGGTCGGCGCACGGGTTCACCGGGTTGCCGGCCACCGAGAGGTCGCCGATGTCGGCCGAGTCGAAGCTCGCACCGTCGCCGCCGCCCGCGTAGAGGTAGCCGTCGGGGCCGAAGACGATCGTGCCGATCGAGTGGCTCGAGAACTGCTGGCACCAGTCGGTGACGAGCGGGAGCTCCGATCCCGGGACCATGGCGTCGCCGGCGCCGTTGTTCGCGACCGTCAGGCGGGAGATTCGCCCGTCGACGACGCACGCGCCGTTGAAGATGTTGCAGCCGTAGTCGTCCGGATAGAACGGGACGGTCGCGTCGCCCGGCCGCTGGTCGAGCGTGTACTGGATGTAGACGTAGGGCCGGGCCGGGAACTGCGGGTCGAGCACCAGGCCGAGGATGCCGCGGTCGCCCTGGGCGAACACCTCGGCGTCGAGGTTCGCGAAGAGCTTGGGCTGGGTGTCGGTGAGGCTGTCGAAGACCCAGATCTTCCCCTGCTTGGTGGCGACGAAGATCCGCCCGTCGGGGGCGAACTGGATGTTGCTCGGCTGGCCGACGCCGGTGCCCGGGGTGCCGGCGCCGGGGCTGTCGTCCGGGTCGACCGGCAGCGAGAGCACCGCCTGGTCGGTGAAGCCGGCCGGCACCGTGACCGCGGGCGGCGTGGCGGCGACGGCCTTGCGCAACGGGGCCACGGTGGCGAGCACCGCGAACATGCCGGCCAGCAGCAGTGCCGACACCAGCAGCGCCAGCGGCCGGCGGTACCAGTTGGCCGCGCGCGCCGCGATCGATCCATGAGTCGCCATATGCCCACACACCACGATCCGTCGCGGCGCCTCCCACCACGGAGCGTGGCAAACCTCCCGGGATTTCGCAAGTCCGACCACGGAGAGGCGTGGTTCGGTGGCGGTACCGTGCGCCGTGCTCCGCCTCCCGGCTCGGACCGGCCTCCCGCTGACCACCACCACGACCAGGGTCAACGTCGTGCGGCCGGGTCAGCCGCCCCCGCTCGACCACTCCTGGCCGCCGTTCCTCATCGTCGGATTCGTCGTGGTCGTCCTGATCCTCGTGACCCTGACCGCAATCGTGGTGCACCAGAACCGCCTGGCCGCCGGTCGGGACGGCGGGGACACCGGCGAAGGCGGCGATCATTGATGCGGGGCCGCTACGGTTTCGGCGATGAGCGACCACCCCGCGACGGACTGGCTCATGGATCCCGTCCGCACCCTGGCCGGCGACGTGCTGCAGTCGGGCTGGGAGCGAGTCGTGCGCCTCGCGGCCATCGGACCACGGCACCGGAAGGCCAAGCGGTTCGGGGCGTTCGGCGAGCGCAGCGCGATCTGCTTCCCCGTCGCCGCGCTCTTCGGCGAGGCCTACATCCGGATCGGCTCCGGCGTGGTGATCGGCCCGTACTCGAGCCTCTCGGCCGGCATCGCGCCCGGGCACGTCCCCGACCACGACCCGGTGATCTCGATCGGTGACGGCACCGTGATCGGCAAGGGAAGCGGCATCGTCGGCCACCACTCGATCACCATCGGCAACGACGTCTGGACCGGCCACCACGTCTACGTCACCGATGCGAACCACGGCTACGAAGACGTCGCCGAGCCGATCGGGCGCCAGTTCGGCGCGGGCGCGCCGGTGGTCATCGAGTCGGACTCGTGGCTCGGCCACGGGGCGATCGTGCTGCCCGGCGCGCACATCGGGCGCCACGTCGTCATCGGCGCGGGCGCGGTCGTCACCGGCCCGATCCCGGCCTACTCCGTGGCGGTGGGCAACCCCGCGCGTGTCGTCCGGCGGTTCGAGTCGGGGGAGTGGGTGCGGGTCCGGGCCGAGGCCCACGCCGAAGCGGCCGCCGCCCTCACGCCCTAGATCAAAGGCGCCGCAGGAGCACCTCTGCCGTACTCCTGCGGCGCCCGTGGATCTGAGGCCGGGTCAGGCCTTCGTCGCGTGCCGGTGCTGCTTCCGCTTGCCGCTGTCGGCGGCCACCAGCAGGAGACCACCGATCAGCCCTGTGTTCTTCGCGAGCTGGAGCTTGTTGATCTCGCGTCCCGGGCCGGGCTGATCGTCCCAGAACGCGTGACCCGCGAGCGTGGTCGGGACAAGCGCGCCGGCGAGGGCCAGCGCGGCGAGCCGGGGCTTGATGCCGAGCGCCATCGCCGTGCCCGCGACGACCATGAGCGCGCCGTTGGCCCGCACCGCGTTGAGCGACATGGGCTCGGGCACGACCTTCGCGGCCTTGGCCGCGAACGGTCCGGGGTTGCGGAGGTTCTTCTGCCCGGAGAAGACGAAGATCGGCGCGAGCAGCATGCGGCTCACGATCACGACGAGCTTGTGCATGTCAGGTGGTCTCCCAGATCAGGACCTCGGCACCGTCGGCGCCGGCGGTCAACGACAGGCCGGTGGCTCCGGTGAGGCGGGCGGCGTCGCCGGTGCGGAGCTCGTCGGTGCCGAGGGTTCCGTCGCCGATCGCCATGAACACGTGCACGAACGGCGCCTCGGGAACGGCGACGCGCTCACCGGGCTGGAGCCGGCCGACCCACAGTACGGCACCCTTCTGGTGCAGGAGCACGCTGCCTTCGTGGCCGCGACCCGAGGCGACGGGGACGAGCCCGCCCCGGGCCAGCGCGTCGCCGAGGTCGCGCTGCTCGTACGACGGCTCGATGCCCTTCACGTCGGGCTGCACCCACATCTGCACGAAGTGCGTGTCGACGGTGCGGCTGGCGTTCATCTCGGAGTGGGTGATGCCGCGGCCGGCGCTCATGCGCTGCGCGAGGCCGGGATAGATCACGTCGGAGGTGCCGGTGCTGTCCTGGTGGGCGACCTCGCCCGAGAGCACCCAGGTGACGATCTCCATGTCGCGGTGGGGATGGGCGCCGAACCCGCCGCCCGCGCGCACGGTGTCGTCGTTGAGCACGATGAGGTCGCCGTGGCCGACGTTGGCCGGGTCGTAGTGGCCCCCGAAGCTGAAGCTGTGCCACGAGTCGAGCCAGCCGAGGTCGGTGTGGTCCCGGGTCGCGGCCCGGCGGATGTCGACGGTGCCGTCCGGGGTGGTGGTGGCGGGCATGGTGCCTCCAGCTCGTTGCGGGAAAAGTAATTGTATCAACAACTACTTTGCTACCGTGTTCCCATGGCCGAGCCGACCGGGGACCGTGCGGGGCATCTCGACGCCGAGCGGCTGGGCGCGTGGCGGGCGTTCCTGGAGCTGCACCACGCGGTCACCGTGGCCCTGGCCGACGAGCTCGAAGCCGAGGCGGGGCTGCCGTTGTCCTGGTACGACGTGCTGGTCCAGCTCGAGGAGGCGCCCGAGGGCCGGCGGCGGATGCAGGACCTCGCCGACGCGGTGCTCTTCAGCGCGAGTGGGCTCACCCGCCTCGTCGACCGCATGGAGCGGGCTGGCCTCGTCGAGCGCCGGCCGTTCCCTGGCGACCGGCGCGGCTCGTACGCGGTGCTCACCGACGCCGGGCGGGAGCGCCTGCGGGCGACTTCGGGCGCCCACCTCCGCGGGGTGCGCGAGCACTTCGGCGACCGTCTCACCGACGCCGACGCGGTGACCCTGCGACGCATCCTCACGGGGATGCTGGCGACCGGTGCGGATTCGCCGTCGTAGGCTGCACCGTTTGTCGACGGGCGCCGCGACCAGCCGGTCCGTTGCCCGGGGGGATCCGATGGTCCACACGTCAACCGCACGCGTCGCCGAGGCGGCACCGAGCCGTGGCCCGCGCGCGTCCGCGCCCGCCGTCGCGCCGCGCGTCGTGCTCCTGGCCGCGTGCGCAGCGCTCGCGCTCGCGCTCGGCGCGTGCTCGTTCAACGTCTCCACGGGCGGCGACTCGATCGACCACACGAAGGTCGAGCAGAAGATCGAGCAGTTCCTCCCGGGCTCGACGAAGCTGAAGGTCACGTCGGTCGACTGCCCGAGCGGCATCAAGGAGCAGAAGGGCCGCAACTTCACCTGCACCGCGAAGCTCGGTGGCAGCAGGTTCACGATCCGGGTGACGCAGACCGACTCGAGCGGCAACGTGCACCTCGAGCGGGTCGAGGCCGTGATCGATCCGAAGAAGGCGGCCCAGCTGCTCGAGAGCGCCGGCTTCACCGGGGTCGACTGCGGCACGGCCTTGATCGTGATCGCGCCGGGCAAGACGTTCTCCTGCGGGGCGACGGCGCCCGACCGCCGCACCGGGACCGTTCCCATCAAGGTCACGACGCGCTCGGGCAGCGTCACCGTCGGCGAGTTCGTGCCGTCATGAGCGGTCTCCTCGACGGCGTGCGGATCCTCGACTTCGGGATCTGGCGGCCCGCGCCCCACGCCACGCAGCTGCTCGCCGACATGGGCGCGCTCGTCCTCAAGGTCGAGCCGCCGACCGCGGATCCGATGCGCGCGTTCCCTGAGATCTTCGTCGGTGTCGGGAGCCACAAGCGCAGCGTGATGCTCGACCTCAAGTCGGAGGCGGGCCGCGCCCGGGCCCTCGAGCTCGCCGCCAGCGCCGACGTGGTCGTCGAGGGCTTCCGGCCGGGAGTGGTCCGGCGCCTCGGCGTCGACGAGGCCGCGGTCCGCGCGGTCAACCCGTCGGTCGTCTACTGCTCGGTGTCGGGCTTCGGCCAGACGGGCCCGTACTCGGCGGTCCCCGGCCACGACATCAACTACCAGGCGCTCGCCGGGGTGATGGCGCCCAACGGCGGACCACCCGTGCCGGACAGCCCCACCATCCCCTACGCCGATCTCGCGTCGGGCGTCGCGGCCGCGATGTCGATCTGCGCCGCGCTGTACCGCCGAGAGCGCACCGGCGAGGGCGAGTACATCGACGTGTCGATGGCCGACGCGCTCGCGACCTTCACCGGCTCGGTCAGCGGTGGGCGCTTCGAGGCGATCGACGCCGAGCTCGACGGCGGGCTGCCCACCTACGGCACCTTCGTCACGGCCGACGGCAAGTGGATCGCGATCGGCCTGATGACCGAGGACGCGATGTGGCGCGCGCTCTGCGACGCGTTCGGCTTCGACGACCTGCGCGACCTCGGCATCCGCGAGCGGGTGGGGCGGGCCGCGGAGATCCGCGCCCTGCTCGCGGCCTCCTTCGCGGCCGAGCCCCGCGACGAGCTGCTGGCGCGGCTCGGCTCCGGGGTGCCGGTGTCGCCGGTGCTGTCGCGCCGGGAGATGCTCGCCGACGCGCACTTCCGCAGCCGGCGCACGGTGCTCGACACGGCCGACGGCCGCGTCGCGACCGGGTTCCCGGTGGTGCTGCGGGACCATCCCGCGCTGGAGCCGGGTCCATGCCCCGCGCCCGACCAGCACGCCGACGACCCGTGGGGCGACCACGACGGCTGAGCGCGCGCGGCCGGATCTCGGGCCCGGCGGCGTTGGCTAGCCTCGCCCCCATGACGACCGCGACCGACGCCACCGCGCCCGAGACGACGCTGGTGCTGCTGCGCCACGGGCAGTCCACGTGGAACCTCGAGAACCTGTTCACCGGATGGGTCGACGTGCCGCTCACCGACGAGGGTGTCGCGCAGGCGCGCCGGGCCGGCGTGCTGCTCGCGGACGCCGGCATCCTGCCGACCGTCGTGCACACGTCGCTCCAGCGCCGGGCGGTCGACACGGCCGACCTCGCGCTCGGCGAGATCGACCGCGGCTGGATCCCGGTACGGCGGTCGTGGCGGCTCAACGAGCGCCACTACGGCGCGCTCCAGGGGAAGGACAAGAAGCAGGCGTCGGAGGAGCACGGCGCCGAGCAGGTGTTCCTGTGGCGGCGCAGCTACGACGTGCCGCCGCCGCAGCTCGCGCCCGACGACCCGCAGCACCCACGCTACGACCCGCGCTACGCCGACCTCGCACCCGACGTGCTGCCCGCGGGTGAGTGCCTGAAGGACGTCGTGGCCCGCATGCTGCCCTACTGGTTCGACGGCATCGTGCCCGATCTGCGCGCGGGCCACGTCGTGCTGGTCGCGGCCCACGGCAACAGCCTGCGCGCGCTCGTGAAGCACCTCGAGGGCATCGCCGACGCCGACATCGCGGGCCTCGACATCCCTACCGGCTTCCCGCGCGTCTACACCCTCGACGCCGACCTCCGGCCCACGTCCTGCCGCTACCTGGGCGATGCCGCGTCGGTGGAAGCGGCCGCGGCCGCGGTGGCCCGCCAGGCCGGGTGACGCGCACCGACCTCAAGGCGGCCACGCCACCGGTCGATGCCTACCGGTGGCCACCGACACGAACGCCGACGCGACCAGGGGGAACCGCCGCGCACCGGCCGCACGTGGCTTCCGGGTCGCGCTCGCCGTCGCCGTCGTCCTGGGTCTGCTGACCTCGCTCGCGGTGTCCTTGCCCGGCCGGCCCGCCCACGCCGCCGCGGGTCCCGGCTGGTCGATCGGTCACCCGTACTCCGGTGACTTCCCCGACCCCGACGTGCTCAAGGTGGGGACGACCTACTACGCCTACAGCACCAGCAGCTCGGGCGGGCACATCCCGGTGACGCGCTCGACCGACGGCGCCAAGACCTGGATCGCGGTCGGGGACGCGTTACCCACGGTGGCCGGATGGGCGGAGAACCACGACATCTGGGCGCCGGGTGTCGCGTTCATCGGTGGCCAGTACGTGATGTTCTACGCCGCGCCCTTCCGTGGTGCGGGCGGGATCCACTGCATCAGCCGCGCCGTCTCGAGCTCACCGTCCGGCCCGTTCACCGACACGTCGTCGAGCCCGATCGTCTGCCAGCTCCAGAGCGGCGGCTCGATCGACCCGAGCCCGTTCATCGACGTCGACGGGAGCGCGTGGCTCATCTTCAAGAACGAGGGCGTCCCCGGATCCGAGCCCACGGGCTTCTGGTCGCAGCGACTCACGCCCGACGGGGGTGCGGTGGTCGGCGACCCCGTGCTGCTCACCCAGACGTCGCAGCCGTGGGAGGTCACCGTCACCGAGAACCCGTCGATGATCGTCTACGGCGGCAGCTACTGGCTCTTCTACTCGGGGGGCGACTGGCAGAGCGCGGAGTACGCGATCGGCTACGCGATCTGCGCGGGTCCAGCGGGGCCGTGTCAGAAGCCCACCGACCGTCCGCTGCTCGCCGCGTTCGACTCCGTGTTGGGCCCGGGGGGGCCGACGCCGTTCGTCGACCCGGCCGGGCACATGCAGCTCGGCTACCACGCGTGGACCGCGCCCGACACGTCGTACCCCGCGGGCTACCGCGCGCTGCACACGTCGCAGGTGACGGTGATCGGCGACCGGCTGCAGCTCGCCGACGACCCCGACCACGGCGACTCGACGTCGGGCGGGTACGCGATCTCGATCCAGGGCACCCGCAGCGGTGAGGGCTATTACGTCGCAACCACGACGGGCGCGGTCGCCGCGCTCGGCGACGCGCGCTTCTACGGATCGATGCGCGGCGCGCGGCTCGCGCAGCCCGTCGTCGGCATGGCCCTCACGCCCTCCGGCAACGGCTACTGGCTGGTGGCGGCGGACGGCGGCATCTTCACGTTCGGCGACGCGCGCTTCTTCGGCTCGACCGGCGACCTGCGGCTGAAGGCTCCGATCACGGGTATGGCCGCGACGGGCAACGGCTACTGGCTCGTCGCCAAGGACGGCGGGATCTTCACGTTCGGCGACGCGGTGTTCCGCGGCTCGACCGGCGCGCTCGCGCTCGCGCAACCGGTGATGGGCATGGCGCCGACCCGCAGCGGCAACGGCTACTGGCTCGTGGCCGCCGACGGGGGCATCTTCACGTTCGGCGACGCGCCGTTCCGCGGCTCGATGGGCGGGGTGCGGCTCCGGCTCCCGATCTCCGGCATCGCGCCGAGCCCCAGCGGCAACGGCTACTGGATGGTGGCGCTCGACGGCGGGATCTTCACGTTCGGCGACGCGGGGTTCTACGGCTCGGGCGGCAACCGCACGGTCTCCGGCTTCGTGAGCTCGATGAGCCCGCGGATTGCGGGCGACGGCTACTGGCTCACCTCGCTCGACGGCGGGGTCTACGCCTTCGGGCGGGCGCCGGCCAAGGGTTCGTCCGGCTGACGCGGGTCTTCGGGCTGACGTGTCCGGGCCCGGGATGCCGAGGCCCGGGGCGGCGTCAGACCTTCCAGGTCGTGCCGGTGCGGGTGCTGGTGAACTGGCCGAGCGGCGAGACGGTGTCCTTCTGCCGGTGCGCCTGGCGGTGGGTGTAGGTGCCGAGGAGGCATCCGGCCCCGGCCACGATCATCACGACCGCGGGCATCACCAGCGCGCTGCTGGTGCTCCGGATCACCGACCCCGCCGCGCCCGCGCCGCCCCCCACTTGTTCGAGCACCCACGGAAGCGCCCACGCGCCGAGCAGCTCGAGGGCCCCGGCCACCGCGAGCCACCAGCCCAGCCGGGCGATCGCGGCGCGTTTGTGCTCGTCGATAGCGATCGCGGCGCCGATGAGCACGACGGCCACGATGCCGGCCTCGATCGGGAGGCCCCGCACGAAGCCCGTCCACATGGAGAGGTCGGGGATGGCCGAGGCGTCGACCGTCAGGTCGAGGGTCGCGTTCGCGGGGACGGCCTGCGCGAGCTGCGGCTCGGTGCGCGTGAGCGCGGCCCGTACCGAGTCGTTCACCGCGGTGGCGTCGAAGACGACCGGGCCCGGCTTCCCGTCGACGACCCGGTCGTAGATCGCCAGCAGGCCCTGGGAGAACGCGGCCTGGAACGCGGGGTCGGCGAGCGCGGCGCGGGCCGCGGTCCGGGCCTCGGGCTCGAAGGTGATGGCCGGGCCGGCGCGGAGGGTGGAGGTGACGCTCTCGGTGAGCTTGTCCGTGAGCAGCGACTGCACCGGCGCGGCCTTCAGGATCTCGGCCGAGGCCGAGTGGACCCGGTCGCGTTCCAGGAGGGTGTGCGAGACCGAGAAGCTGACCAGGGCGATGGTCGCCGCGATCAGGCCCATGGTCATCAGGAATCCGGCCGTCACTCGATGCATGGAGGCTGTTTCGGCCGATCGCCCCGAAAAGTGGAGCCCCCGCCCCATCAAGGGCGTCCAGGGAGCCCTCCATCCCGGTCCGGTGGACGCACTCGAGCGGGCGCGGGTTCGCGGGGCGCGTACTCTGCGGGCCGTGATCGACGACTTCACGCCCACGCTGCCGATCGACATGCTCGACCGCGACCTCTACGCGGGCGATCCGTACCCGACCTACGCCTGGATGCGCGAGCACGCGCCCGTCTACTGGGACGAGGCCCGCAAGCTCTGGGCCGTGATGCTGTACGACGACGTGCTCGCGGTCGAGAAGCAGCCCGAGCTCTTCTGCAACGTCCAGGGCTACCGACCCAACACGCCGGCCGACGGCTCGATGATCAGCCAGGACGATCCCCAGCACAAGGCGCAGAAGCGCTACGTGATGCAGGGCTTCACCCCCAAGGCCGTCGCCGCCAAGGAGGACCACGTCCGGTCGATCGTGACCACGCTCATCGACAACGTCGCGCCCGACGGCGCCTGCGACCTCGTCACGCAGCTCGCGGCGCCGCTTCCGATGATCCTCATCGCCGAGTACCTCGGCGCGCCGCTCGAAGACTGCGACACCCTGCAGAGCTGGTCCGACGCGGTGATCAGCGGCGCCGACGGCCCGGAGAACGTCACCGACGACGTCGTCGACGCGCACATGGCGTTCGTCGTCTACGCGCTCGAGCTCATGGAGCAGCGCAAGGCCGAGCCCGGCACCGACCTGCTGAGCCTGCTCGTGCACGAGGAGATCGACGGCCGGCGACTCTCCGAGGACGCGATCGTGAGCGAGGCACTGCTCCTGCTCGTCGGCGGGAACGAGACGACGCGCAACGTGATCTCCGGCGGGCTCGAGGCGCTCATGCGCAACCCCGGGCAGCGGCAGCGCCTGATCGACGATCCGGGTCTCATCCCGGTGGCGGTGGAGGAGTGCCTGCGGTGGGTCACGCCCATCCTGAGCTTCCGGCGCACCGCCACGGCCGACGTGGAGATGCGCGGGCAGACGATCCGTGCCGGCGACCAGGTGCTCAACATGTACGCGTCGGCCAACCGCGACCCGGCGATGTTCACGGAGTCCGAGCGGTTCGACATCGGACGCAACCCCAACCCGCACCTCGCGTTCGGCTTCGGGCCCCACTTCTGCCTCGGCGCCCAGCTCGCGCGGCTCGAGCTGCGGGTGATGCTCGAGGAGGTGCTGCGGCGCCTCCCCGACATGCGGCCGGCCTCCGACGCGCCGATCGCCCGCTCGCACTCGAGCTTCATCCGCGGCGTCCACCACATGCCCGTGGAGTTCACCCCCACCACCTGAGCCGTAAGCGTTCACTGACCACATCAGGTGTAGTCAGTGAACGCATTCGGAATCAGAGCAGGACGTCGAAATGGTCGTCGACGGCGACGACGCCGGGGGTGCGGCGCGCGAACGCGAGGGCCAGGACCCGGGTCTCGTCGTTGACGATCCCGCTCAGCCGGGCCGTGCCGTCGCGGACGACGATCGACACCCCCGACGAGTCGCGGGTGCGCTTGTCGGTGTTGAGCCGGGCCCGGAGCCGGGCCTCGGCCACGACGTCCTGCTGCCGGCCGCCCGCGAGGCCGGCGATGGCCCGGACGCCGAAGGCGCTCCAATCGACGAGCTCGTCGCGGTGCTGCCAGGCGAACAGCGCGATCGCGGTGGTGCTCAACGGGATCACTCGGTCCAGCAGCTTTCGCATCCGGCCATTCTTCCCTGAACCGGAGGTCGGTACGCCCCACCCCCCGGGCCGATACCTTTTCGATCCATGACCGACATCGCCACCGGAACGGGTCCCGACGGGCAGATCGAGGACCCCACCCCACGCCTGCTCGAGATCGAGGCCGCGCTCGCCGCGCCCGGCGGGATGTTCGAGATCCACGAGGAGGTCGTCCTCGGCGAGCCGATGCCGGTGTTCGCGACGCGGATGGAATCGCTGCGCGAGCTCCTCGTCAACTCGCTCGGCTTCGGCGAAAGCGACTACCTGGTGTTCACCGACGGTGTCACCGAGCGCCGCTACTCGTTCCGCGAGCACGGCCGGGCCGTGGCCTCGGTCGCGACGGTCCTGCGCGACCGCTACGGCGTGCAGCCCGGCGACCGGGTCGCGATCGTGGGCGCCAACTCGCCCGAGTGGATCATCACGTTCTGGGCGACGATCGCGCTCGGCGCGGTGGCCGTCGGCCTCAACGGCTGGTGGAGCGGGCCCGAGATCCAGTACGGCATCGAGCTCGCCGACCCGCGGGTGCTCGTGGCCGACCGGAAGCGGCTCGACCGGCTCGACGGCGCCGATCCGGGCGTCCCCACGATCGTGATGGAGGACGACTTCGAGGCGCTGACCCGGGTGGCGCCCGACGCGCCGCTGCCCGACCAGCCGATCGACGAGGACGACCCCGCGATCATCCTCTTCACCAGCGGCACGACCGGCCGGCCCAAGGGCGCGGTGCACACGCACCGCAACGCGCTCGCGCTGCTCGGCATCCAGTTCTTCCACGGCGTGCGGATGATGACGCTGATGCCGCCCGAGGCCGGTAGCCCACCCGGCTGCAACCTCGTGTCGAGCCCGCTGTTCCACGTGTCGGGCCTGCACACCGCGGTCATCACGTTCCTCGCCACCGGCCAGAAGTCGGTCTGGACCGTCGGGAGGTTCGACCCGGTCACCGTGATGGGGTTGATCGAGCGGGAGCAGATCACCAACTGGTCGTTCACCGCGACCACGCTGCACCGCATCGTCACGCATCCCGACGTCGGCAACTACGACCTCACGTCGTTGCGCAGCGGTGGCGGTGGCGGGTCGCCGTTCTCGCTCAAGCTGCAGAACCAGGCGAAGGAGGTGTTCCCCAACCTGCGCTCGAAGATGGGGGTGGGCTACGGGCTCACCGAGTGCACCGCGCTCGCGACCCTCAACGCCGGGCCCGAGCTCGCGCTCTTCCCCGACTCGTGCGGACGGCCGCTGCCGACCGTCGCGGTGGAGATCCGCGACCCGTTCGGCGTGGCGCTCCCTGACGGCGAGGAGGGCGAGGTCTGCATCCACGGCCCCAACATCATGTTGGAGTACTGGCGCAATCCCGAGGCCACCGCGGAGACGATCCAGCCCGGCCGCTGGCTCCGTTCGGGCGACATCGGGTGGATGGAGGGCGGCCGCCTCTACCTCGCGTCGCGCAAACGCGACCTGATCCTGCGCGGCGGCGAGAACGTCTACCCGGTCGAGATCGAGCAGCGGCTCGAAGACCACGACGGTGTCATCGAGGCCGCGGTGATCGGCGTCGACCACGAGGACCTCGGCCAGGAGGTGAAGGCCGTGATCGTGGTCGCGCCCGACGCCGAGGTCGACACCGAGGAGCTCGCAGGCTTCTGCGCGGAGACGCTCGCGTACTTCAAGGTGCCGGTGCACTGGGAGGTCCGCACCGAGCCGCTGCCGCGCAACGCGTCGGGGAAGGTCGTCAAGGGACTGCTCATGGAGGGCACCAACGACGTCGCCTTCATCGAGGAGTAGG
>JADGOM010000185.1 GCA_017882925.1 Acidimicrobiia bacterium
AGGGTGGTATTTCAACCACGCTAGGTGTCAGAATGGGCATCCGGCGAGGGCGGGCGGCTCGGATGACGGACGACAACGAAGCGCGCGGTCCGGCGGCTGATCCAGGCGACGGTTCCAGGGCGGGGGCGGGGCACAAGCTCTCCTTCGAGGTCTACGCGGCCGCGCTCGACCGCATCCTCGGTGGCGGCGGCTCCACCGGCTCCACCGGCGCCATCAGTGGCGACGGGCGCGCTGCGGCCGACGGTTCCGACCCGCTGACCCGGCCCGACGGGTCCGGCCGTCACGCGGCCGACATGGTGAGCGCCCGGAGCCTCGCCGCGTTGCGCGCCGTGGTGCAGAGCTCGCCCCTCGCACTCTTCGCGATCGACCGCGCGGGCGGCGTGCAGCTCTGGAGCAGCGCGTGCGAGGAGCTCTTCGGTTGGAGCGCGGACGAGGCGCTCGGTCAATCCGCGATGATCGGTGACGACCGCGAGGTGTTCGCCGGGCTCTGCGCGCGCGCGTTCGCGGGCGAGGTGATCCGCAGCGCGGAGGTCGAGCTCCGCCACCGTTATGGAAGCGCGATCCAGGTGAGCATCTCGGTCGCTCCGATCCGCGACGTCGACGGCACGCCGGCCACCGTCATGGCGGTCGCGGCCGACGTGACCGACCGGCACCGGGCCGAGGAGGCGCTGCGCTCGAGCGGCGAGTGGTTCCGTTCGCTCGTGCAGCACTCGGCCGACTTCGTGATCGTCTTCGACGAGACGTCGTCGGTGATGTACGCGAGCCCGTCGGTCGCGGCGTTCACCGGGCTCGACCCGCGTGACATCCCGGGCCTCGACGTGCGGTCAGCGATCCATCCCGACGACGTGGCCAAGCTCGAGTCGGGTGGTCGCGACGTCGCGCCGGGCAAGTCGACCGAGCCGCTGGAGGTCCGGGCCCGCCACCGAGACGGGAGCTGGCGGTGGATCGAGCTGGTGAGGACCAACCTCCTCCACGACCCCGACGTCCGCGGCTACGTGACCAACGCGCGCGACGTCACCGCGCGCGTCCAAGGTGCCGCCGCGCTGCGGGCCGTCAACGAAGCACTGGTGGAGTCGAACGAGACGCTCACCGCGATCGTCCAGAACTCGCCGGTCGCGATGTACGCGATCGACCGCCGCGGTCTCGTCGTGCTGTGGAACCCGGCGGCGGAGGAGCTCTACGGCCGGAGCTCGTCGGAGATGATCGGGAGGCCCGCGCCGTTCGGCCCGCTGCCCGAGGCCGATCCACTCTGGGACGCCTACGGGCGGCTGCTCGACGGCGAGGAGATCGACGGCGTCGAGGCCCGTCGGTTCCACGCGCTGGGTCACGCGATCGACGTGCGCCTGTCGGCCGCGCCGCTGCGGGATGCGGCGGGGGACATGACCGCGGTGCTGGTGATGGCCGCCGACGTCTCGCGCCGCAAGCAGGCCGAGCAGGCGCTGCGGACCAGCGAATCCCGGTACCGCGCCATCGTCCACGACCAGAACGACGCCATCATCCGCATCAAGCCCGATGGGCGGCTCACGTTCGCCAACGAGACGTACGTGCGCACGTTCGGTGTGCGCGAGCAGGAGCTGATCGGCGAGCTTCCGTCGCTCCTCGTGCCCGACGACGACCGCCGCGCCGCCCGGCGCGAGCTCGCGCGCCTCGGTCCGGACCGCCCGGTGGGCATCACCGAGCACCGGGTGATCCTCCCCGACGGCAGCCTCCGGTGGCAGCAGTGGACCAATCGGGCGATCCTCGACGTCGACGGCGGCATCGTCGAGTACCAGAGCGTGGGCCGCGACATCACCGAGCAGCGCGCGGCCGAGCAGTTGGTCGCCGACCAGGCCCGCATCCTCGAGCTGATCGCCAAGGGTGCCGCGCTCCCGCAGACGCTCGCGGAGATGTGCCGGATCATCGAGGCGCATGTTCCCGGGGCCCGCAGCTCGATCCTCCTCGCCGACGAGACCGGCCAGACCCTGCGCGTGGGGGCGGCGCCGAGCCTCGACGTCGAGGTCCTGCGCGCCATCGACCCGCTGCCGATCGAGCCCGACGCGGGGAGCTGCGGCGCGTCGGCGTCGTCGGGGAAGGCCGTCGTCACCACCGAGGTGGCGACCGACTTCCGGTGGGAGCGGTTCCGCGATCTGGCCGAGGCCCACCGCATCCGCGCGTGCTGGTCGGTGCCGGTCCCCGCCTCCAGCGGGGACCGGGTGCTGGGGACCGTCGCCACGTACTACGAGCACCCGGGCCATCCTCCCGCGGAGCACCTGCGCATCGTCGACCTCGTCGTGCACCTCGCCGCGATCGCGATCGAGCGCAAGGCGTTCGAGTCGCGCCTCGCGCACCAGGCCCACCACGACCCGCTCACCGGGTTGCCCAACCGCGCGCTGTTCCTGGAGTTCCTCGTGCTCGCGCTCGCGCGCGCCCGGCGCTACGAGTCGTCGGTCGCGGTGCTGTTCCTCGACCTCGACCGGTTCAAGGTGATCAACGACAGCCTCGGCCATGATGCGGGCGACGAGACCCTGCTCAAGGTCGTGGAGCGGCTGCAGAGCGTCGTGCGGCCGGGTGACACGGTGGCCCGCTTCGGGGGCGACGAGTTCACGATCCTCTGCGAGGACCTCGACCGCGGCGCCGCCGAGCAGCAGGCGATCGAGGTCGCGGAACGGCTGATCGACGCCGTGCACCAGCCGTTCGAGCTCGCGGGTGACATCGCGTTCCTCGGGGCGAGCATCGGCATCGCGGTGGCCCAGACCGCGGACGAGCGCCCGGAGTCGCTGCTGCGCGACGCGGACGCGGCGATGTACCGCGCGAAGGAGCTCGGCAAGGGCCGCTGGGAGCTGTTCGACGAGGACATGCGCGCGAAGGCGCGGGCCCGCCTCGACACCGAGAACGCACTCCATCGCGCGATCGACCGCGAGGAGTTCCGCATCCACTACCAGCCGATCGTCTCGTTGGCTGACGGCCGCTGCGTGGGCGCGGAGGCGCTGGTGCGCTGGCAGCACCCCGAACGCGGCCTCGTGGCTCCGGGCGAGTTCGTCGGCGTCGGCGAGGAGACCGGGCTCATCGTGCCGATCGGCGCGCTCGTGATCCAGGACGCGTGCGAGCAGGCCGCGCGATGGAGGCGCGAGCTCGATCCGGCCGGTTCCTTCGTGGTGTCGGTGAACCTCTCGGCCCGCCAGCTCGCGCAGACCGACCTGGTGGGTCGGGTCGGCGACGTGCTGGAGCGGACCGGCATCGACCCCGGGTCGCTCGGGCTCGAGATCACCGAGAGCGTGCTCCTCGACGAGTCGGATTCCACCGTCAGCTCGATCCTCGCGCTCAAGCAGCTCGGGGTGCAGCTGAGCATCGACGACTTCGGCACCGGCTACTCGTCGGTGGGATACCTGAAGCGGTTCCCCGTGGACGCGGTGAAGGTCGACCGTTCGTTCGTCGACGGGCTGGGCACCGATCCCGAGGACACCGCGATCGTCAGCGCCGTGATCAGCCTCGGCCACGCCCTCGGGTTGACCGTCGTGGCCGAAGGCGTAGAGACGCGCACGCAGCTCGACGAGCTCATCTCACTCGGTTGCGACCAGGCCCAGGGCTTCTACTTCGAGGCACCCCAGCCGGCGACTGCCCGCCCCGCGTGGTTCCGTTCCGAGCGGTGGCTGCAGCGCTCGACCACCGCGTCGGGCGCCCGGACGTTCCGTTCCGGAGGCGGCGCGTAGTCTTCGGCACATGGTGGAACCGGGATTCCCTCTCGATCGCACGGTCGACATGCTGCGCTGGGCCGAGTCGCTCTCGGGCATCGCCCGTACCGGCTTGGGCTTCACGCAGAGCCTCTACGAGCAGGAGCGCTTCGAGGAGGTGCTCAAGGTGGCGTCCGACATCCGGGCGGCCGCGCTCGACGAGGGCGAGGCCGAGCTCCTGTTCGAGGAGTGGCTCTCGGCCGTCGGCAGCGGCGTCGCGGGGTACGTCACCCCGAAGGTGGCGTGCGCGGGCATCGTCGGCAACGACCGCGGCGAGATCCTCCTCACGCAGCGGGCGGACTCGGGACTCTGGCTGTACCCGGTCGGCTGGGCCGACGTCGGGTACTCGCCCGCCGAGGTCGCGGTGAAGGAGGTCTACGAGGAGACCGGCATCGAGGTCGAGCCGGTCGCGCTCATCGCGGTGCTCGACGGCCTCCGCCTCGGATTCGCGCGGCTGGGCCTCTACTCGATGCTGTTCCACTGCCGGGTCGTCGGCGGCTCGCTGCAGGGGCACCCGTTGGAGACCAGCCAGGTGGGGTTCTATCCCCGGGACGCGCTCCCGCAGCCGCTGGCCGGCGGCCACCGCTGGGCCGAGCTCGCGTTCGCCGCCATCGACGGCGAGCAGCGGCCGTGCGACTTCGACCCGCCGCGTTCGCCGCCATGGCGTGAGATCCCCTAGGCGGAAGAGCAGGCGTCATGAGCACAACGGTCCTGGAGCGGCTCAGACGACGTCGAGCTGCTCGCCCAGGAGCTCGATGATCGACACACCGCGGCCGGAACGCTCCCATGCGTCGGCGATCCGGTCGTGGTCCACGAGCCCCGCCCGCTCCGGGCGCCGGCCGAGCGCGGTGCCGGCGGCGTCGGCGAGCGGGGCCGGCTCGATCGGATCGTCGTAGGCGGGGAAGCACTCGAGTCCGTCCCAGAGCTGCTCGAGCGTGCGGCGGGAGTCGCCCAGCTCGAGCTGATCGGGCGGGGGGTCGTCGGCGCTGAGCTGCGCGACCACCGACTCCCACAGGTCGTAGTGCGACAGCCCGGCCGGCTGCTGGAAGCCGGCGACCGGGTGGAGGCGCCACTCGAGCGTCGCTGCCTTCGGCCCGTCGTCGGTGAGCCAGGTCTGGGAGCCGTTGACGTAACTGTCGACCGGGGGACCGAGCTGCGCGTCGAGCGCGAGCACGAGCTCGGGCCCGATGCCCCAGAGACACGTCGCGACGAGCTCGGCCATCGGCACACCGTAGCGGTGCCGGTTGCGTACGCTCTGCGCCGTGCGGAGAGGCTTCGGGGCAGTCCCGTTCGTGATCGCGCTCGTGGGCCTCGGCCTCGTCGGCGCGGGGTGCAGCAGCTCGGGGACCACCGCGTCCCGGTCGCAGTTCCGCCGCGCGGCCAACGCGGTGTGCGCCGCGGCCGACGCCAAGGCGGCCAAGGTGGCCACGCCGTCCCCGGTCGACGGGCCGGGCATCGCGTCCACGGTCTCCGCGGTGGTCGCGATCGAGCGGGCCGCGCTGCGGCAGCTCGAACAGCTGATCCGGCCGCCGGCCGACTCCCGCGACATCACGCGTTGGTTCGCCGACGTCCGCCGCACGATCGATGCCACGGCCGCGGTGGGCGTCGCGAGCGGGAAGGGCGACTTCGCGGCCGCGGCCTCGGCCCGCGACCGGGGCAACGGCTTCGCGGCGACCGCCGACCAGTTCGCCCGCTCGTTCGGCCTCGACGAGTGCGCCTCGTCGCCCGGGTGACGCTCCGGTAGCAGGTGGCGCCCGGCGGCTGGCTCGGTCCCCGCAGCGGGCGGATACGATGCGGCCCGTGACGAGCCCCGTGGGGTCGGCGCCGACTCCCAAGGAGCGGCGACCGAAACAGGAACAGGACCCGGCCTCCGAGGAGGTCGTGGAGGTCGCGCCCGGCGTCCTGCGCATGCAGCTGCCGATCTTCATGCCCGGCCTCGGCCACGTGAACATGTACGGGCTGGTCGACGACCGGGGCATCGCCGTCGTCGACCCGGGCCTCCCCGGCCCGCGGTCGTGGCGCGCGATCCAGAAGCGCCTGAAGGCCGGTGGCTTCCAGCTCAAGGACGTTCACACCGTGATCGTCACGCACTCGCACCCCGACCACTTCGGGGGCGCGGGCCGGATCGCCAAGGAGACCGGCGCCGAGCTCATCACGCACTCGGCGTTCGCCACGTTCCGCGTCAACGCCAGTGAGGCCCGGCGCCGCGAGCGCCTCAGTGGCGAGGAGGCGCAGCGCCTCGAGCTCGAGGCCGCCGCGGCGGCGCAGTACCTCGACCTCGGCCCCGACGACGACCGCCTCCTCGACCCGCTGCGCGCCGACGAGGACGACCTCGAGCGCACCGCGGCCTCGGTCGCCTGGGCCGCGGAGACCCCGTGGGGCGGCACCAGGCACGTCGGGCCCCGGCTCGCGAAGCGTCTGATGTTCCGCGCGCTGCGGCTCCTGTACGCGCCGCCCAACCCCACCCGTCGCGTGCGGCACGGCGAGATGCTCCAGCTCGCGGGCCGCGACTGGGCCGCGGTGCACACGCCGGGCCACACCCTCGACCACCTGTGCCTCTACGACCCCGAGCACGGCGTGCTGCTCTCGGGCGACCACGTGCTCCCGTCGATCACCCCGCACGTCTCGGGCGTGGGCAACGGCGCCGACTCGCTCAAGAGCTACCTCGACACGCTCGACCTCGTCGCGCAGCTCGACGGTGTCTCGCTCGGGCTCCCCGCGCACGGGCATCCCTTCGCCGACGTCCCCGGCCGCGTCGACGCGATCAAGGAGCACCACCGGGAGCGCATGGAGGAGATCCAGGCGCTCTCGGCGACCCTGGGCCCGGCCACCGTGGTCGACATCTCGCACGAGCTGTTCCCGGAGCGCCACTGGGGCGCGATGGCCGAGAGCGAGACGTTCGCGCACCTCGAGCACCTCGTCGCCGACGGCAAGGCCGAGCGGTGGCGCGAGGACGACATGCTCGTGTACCGGGTCGCCGCCGGCTGAGCCCGGCGTCGGGATCCGGGCGGGGCTCGCCTATCGTGCGGGGATGCCTGACGCCGACCCGACCGGTGAGGTCACCGAGCTCCTGCAGCAGCTCATCCGCAACGCGTGCGTGAACGACGGCACGCCCGGATCGGGGCACGAGGACCGCAGCGCCGACACCCTGCGCGCGTACCTCGGCGACACCGGGCTCGACGTCGAGAGCTTCACGTCGCTCCCGGGCCGGGAGAGCATCGTGGCCCGGATCGAGGGCAGCGATCCCGACGCACCCACCGTGCTGCTGATGGGCCATACCGACGTCGTGCCGGTGAATCCCGACGGCTGGTCGCGCGACCCGTTCGGGGGCGAGCTGATCGACGGCTTCGTCTGGGGCCGGGGCGCGGTCGACATGCTCAACCTCACGGCGTCGATGGCGGTGGCGTTCAAGCACCTCGCGCGGAGCGGCTTCACACCGCGCGGCACGCTCGCCTACCTCGCGGTCGCCGACGAGGAGTCGATGGGCCGCTACGGCGCCGAGTGGCTGGTCGACAACCACCGCGACGCCGTGATCGCCGACTACGTCCTCACCGAGTCCGGCGGCTACCAGATGGACACCCCCGAGGGCATCCGCCTCCCGGTCCTCGTGGAGGAGAAGGGGGTGCACTGGGCCACGCTGCGCATCCACGGCACGCCCGGGCACGGATCCCAGCCCTACAACACCGACAACGCGCTCGTCACCGCGGCCGAGGTGGTCCGGCGGATCGCGGCGTACCGGCCCCAGACCCAGATCCACGACACGTGGCGCCGGTTCGTCGAGGGGATGCACTACCCGCCCGAGATGGCCGAGGCGTTGCTCGATGCCGCGCACTTCGACGATGTCATCGAGACGCTGCCTGTGGGCATGGGCCGGATGCTCCACTCGTGCACGCACAACACGCTCTCGCCCAACGTCATGCACGGCGGCAACAAGACCAACGTCATCCCCGACACGGTCGAGCTCCAGGTCGACATCCGCACGCTCCCGGGCGAGACGGTCGAGTCGGTGCGGGCGATGGTCGACGACGTCATCGGCGACCTCGCGGCCCGGGTCGACGTCGAGTGGATCTGCGAGGACACGTCCACCCGCTCGCCGATCGACACCCCCTTGTGGGACTCGATGGGCAAGGTGAGCAACGAGCTGGTGAGGGGGTCCGCCCTCGTGCCCTTCATCATGGTCGCGGCCACCGACAACCGGTTCTTCCGCCGCGCCGGATCGGTGGGCTACGGCTACGGGCTGTTCAGCCGCCGGCTCACGTTCGAGGACTACTCCACCATGTTCCACGGCCACGACGAACGGGTCGACCAGGACTCGTTGCGCCTCTCCACCGAGCTCTGGGAGACCCTCGCCCGCGAGTTCCTGGGCTAAGGGAGCTCGGGGTTGTCGCGGAGGTAGCGCTCGACCTCGGCCGCGATCGCGTCGCCGCTCGGGAGGTCGGACTCGCCGAACGACGGGGGCGCGGCGCGCGACCAGCCGGTCGCGGCCTCCTCGTCGGCCCGGGTCTCGAGCTGCACGACGTACTCGCGCACCTCGTCGTCGGCGGCCACGGCCTCGGTGACCTGCTCGCGCCACTCCGCGACGAGCGCGTCGAGGTCGGTGAGGTCGAGCGGGGTGCCGGTGAGCACCGCGAAGCGCTCGAGCAGCGCACGCGTCGCGACCGGGTCGGGTGGCGTGGCGACGTAGTGGGGCACCGGGGCCCACAGCGAGACCGACGGGATGCCCGCCTTCTCGCACGCGTCGTGGAGCACCCCGACGATGCCGGTGGGGCCTTCGTAGCGCGATTGCTCGAGCTCGAGGGTGGTGATCAGCGCGGGATCGGTGGTGGTGCCGGTGACGTGGACCGGCCGCGTGTGCGGCACCTCGGCGAGGAGGGCGCCGAACGACACGACCATCTCGCAGTGGGTCTGGGTCGCGACCTCGAGGATGGCGCGGGTGAAGTTGCGCCAGCGGTAGTTGGGCTCGACCGCCGACAGGATCACGAGGTCGCGGTCGGTGGTGCGCGAGCGGGCCGCCGAGAACTGGAGCGAGGGCCAAGTGATGCGCCGGGTGATGCCGTCGACCAGCTCGGTCTCGGGCCTCCGGGCCTGGTAGTCGATGTACTCGTCCGGATCGAGCTCCGCGAACGGCTGGGCGTCGAAGCGGTTGACGAGCCAGTCGACCGCGTCGGTGGCGGCGTCGGCCGCGTCGTTCCAACCCTCGAACGCCGCCACCAGGAGGGGGCGGCGCAGCACGGGGTGATCGGTCCAGGTCAGGCCATCCATCGACACCACCTTACGGGGGCCCCGACCACCGCCGGGCCGCGGTCCACCGGGCCGGGCCCGCTCAGCCCGGCCGCCGGACCGGGTTGGCGAGGGTCCCGATGCCTCCGATGGTGATCTCCACCGTCTCCCCGTCCCGCAGCCACCGCTTCGGCGTGCGGCCGAGGCCGACGCCGGCCGGGGTGCCGGTGAGGATGACGTCGCCCGGCTCCAGGGTGGTGCCCTGGGACAGGAACGAGATCAGGTGCGCCACCGGGAACACGAGCTGCGCGGTGGTGGAGTCCTGGAGGACCTCGTCGCCGATCCGGGTGGAGATGGGGAGGTCGGTGACGTCGAGCTCGTCGAGGGTGACCAGGACCGGGCCCATCGGGCAGAAGGTGTCGTAGCTCTTCGACCACGACCACTGCGAGGTGACGTACTGGTGGTCGCGGGCGCTCACGTCGTGGGCGACGGTGACCCCGGCCACGTGGTCGAGCGCCTCGGCCTCGGCCACGTCGCGGGCCCGGGTGCCGATCACCACCGCGAGCTCGCCTTCGTAGTCGGGCTGGGTGACGAACGGAGGGATCTCGATGGTGGCGCCGGGCGCGATGACCGCGCCGGGCGACTTCACGAACACCGTGGGGACGGCGGGGATCTCCTTGCCCGTCTCCGCCGCGTGGTCCCGGTAGTTGATCCCGATGCACCACACCATGCGGGGCCGGGGGACGGGCGCGTCGAGCGCGAGCCCTGACAGGTCGGCGGTCTCGTCCGCGAGCTCGGTGCCCGCGAGCGCGCCGGCCACGAAGAGGTCGCGCGCAGCTGCGAGCCCGCCCGCACCGAAGAACGCGGCCGGATCTGCCGGCAGCCCGGTGGTCTCGGCGAGGTCGACTGCCCCGGCCGCGGAGAGCGCCTGGATCCGGCCGCCGATCGTGACGAACCGCATCAGGCGACCGCTCCCACCGAACGCAGGCGGGCGATCTCGTCGGCGTCGATGCCGAGCGACCCCAGGACCTCGTCGGTGTGCTCCCCGGTGTCGGGCGCGTGCCGCCGGATGCTGGGCAGCACGTTGTCGTGCTGCACGGGCGCCGCGGCCAGACGCGCGGTGGCGTGGTCGGGATGCTTCGGCATGTAGCCGTTGGCGATCACCTGCGGGTCGACGACGACCTCGGTGGGCGCGTTGTAGACCGACCACACGGTGTCGTGCGCGTTCATGCGCTCGCGCAGGTTGTCGATCGTGGTCCGTGCGACCGCGTCGGCGATCGCCTGGCGCAGATCCTCGCGGGCGTCGGCCCGGCCGTCGGTGGTGGCGTAGGCCGGATTGGTCCCGAGCTCGTCGAGACCGAGTGCCGCGCACACCTCGGGCCAGTGGCGGTCGCTGTTCATCATGTTGAACATGACCCAGCGGCCGTCAGCGGTCGTGTAGGTGCCGATCAGCGGGTTCGACATCGCGAGGTTCGACTTCACGGGCGCGGGGTTCTCGCCGAGGATGCTGGTGCTCACGAGGTCGGGGGCGAGCGCCCACACCGCGGTGCCGAGCAGCGCGGTGTCGACGAGCACCCCCTTGCCGGTGCGCGCCTGCTGGACGAGCGCGGCGGCGATGCCGCCGGCGAGCAACGCGCCCGCGGGCGCGTCCCCCATCGCGGCCCGTTGCATGACCACCGGGCCTCCCGGCGGCGTGAGCATGTGCGCGATGCCGCCGCGGGCCCAGTACGACACCGAGTCGAACCCGCCCTCGTCGGCGCCCTTGCCCCGTTGGCCCTGACCGTGGCCGCGTGCGTACACGAGCCGGGGGTTGATGGCCCAGAAATCGTCGACGTCGGTGTGCAGCTTGCGCCGGACCGCGGGCAGGAAGCTGGTGATGGACACGTCGGCCCATTCGACGAGCTTGGCCAGCGCGGGTTGCGACTCGGGGTTGCTCAGATCGAGGCTCACGCCCCGTTTGTTGCGGTTCATCTGCTCCCAGATGAAGTTGAAGTCGCCGGTGTCGGCGACGAGCCCGGCCTTCTGGATCATGCGCAACGGGTCGCCGGTCGGACGCTCGACCTTGACCACGTCGGCGCCCCAGTCGGCGAGCACCGCGCCGCAGGACGGTACGAAGCCGTGCTCCGCGAGCTCCAGCACCTTGATCCCGTCGAGTGCACCCATCGGATCCCCCCTCGTCGACGCGCGTGGCGTCGAGCAGTATGGCCCGAGCGCCGATTGCGGGGTCAGGTGGACCGGCGGGCGCCG
>JADGOM010000186.1 GCA_017882925.1 Acidimicrobiia bacterium
CACCCGCATCCTCGAGGAGATCCACAAGCCGTTCGCGATCGGCGAGCGCGAGGTCTACGTCACCACCAGCATCGGGATCGCGATCACCGAGGGCGGCACGCCCCCCGAGTCGCTCCTGCGCGACGCCGACGCCGCGATGTACGAGGCGAAGGACAAGGGCCGCGACCGCTACGAGGTCTTCGACGACGACGTGCGGGCCCGCGTGCTCTGGCGCATGGAGATCGAGCACGACCTGCACCGCGCGCTCGCGGGCGACGACTTCCGCCTCAGCTACCAGCCCGTCGTCGACCTCCGCAGCGGGCTCGTCATCGGGGTCGAGGCGCTGCTGCGCTGGCACCATCCGCGCCGGGGCGTGCTGCTCCCGACCGACTTCATCCCCATCGCCGAGGAGACCGGCATGGTGCTGCAGATCGGCGAGTGGGTCATCGAGCAGGCGTGCAAGCAGATGAAGGCGTGGGAGGGCCTCGCCGACAGCTCGCTCAACACGATGTGGGTCAACCTCTCGGCCCGCCAGCTCGAGCTCGACGACCTCGCCGAGCGGGTGCAGGACATCCTCGAGCGCTGGGACGTCGCGCCCGGCTCACTCGGGATCGAGGTCACCGAGAGCGTGCTCATGGGCGAGTTCCAACGCACGGGCACCGAGCTGCGCGAGCTCGAGGCGCTCGGCGTGCCCCTCGCGATCGACGACTTCGGCACCGGCTACTCGTCGCTGTCGTACCTGAAGCGGTTTCCCGTCGACGTGCTGAAGATCGACCGGTCGTTCGTGAGCGGTCTCGGCGACGGCAAGATCGACGCGTCGATCGCGAGCGCGGTGATCGGGCTCGGCCACCTGCTCGGGATGCAGGTGAGCGCGGAGGGCGTCGAGACCCCGGAGCAGCTCGACGAGATCCGCGCCCTCGGCTGCGACACCGCGTGCGGCTACTTCCTGGCCCGCCCGCTGCCGCCGGCCGACGTGGAGCAGCTGCTCACCGCGGGCCCCCTCTGGTAGGGCGCCATCCCGGCCCACCTCGTCGGGGCCGGTCGGCCGCGAGCGCGAGGCCGCTCAGCAACGCGTCGCGGAGCTCGCGCGGATCGATCACGTCGTCGTACGCCATCGTGTCGGCCGACGAGTAGGCGCCCCCGAGCTCGGAGTGCTGGAGCACGAGCTCCGGGTCGCCGTCGAGGCCGGCCACCTCCTGCGCGCCCTCGGCCGGCATCGCGCCGAGCCGGGCGCCCGGGAACGCGAGCACGAGGGTCTGGCCGTCGAACGGGTTCATCGCCATCACCGAGCTGCCGAAGCCGTAGGCCTTGCGCAGCGCGACCCCGAGCTTCGGCGCCCGGACCCGTGACTGCGCGAGGTACATCCGGGCCGCGGCGCGCAGGATGCCGCTCTGCTCGGCCTGGGTGCCGGCCATCACCCCCGGGTTGTCGGCCAGCGTGACCACCGGCAGGCGGAAGGGCGTGACCGACTCGAGGAACGCAGTGGCCTTGTCGGCGCCGTCGCGGTCGATCGCGCCCGCCTTGTAGCCGGGCTGGTTGGCGACGATCGCGACCGGGCGGCCGCCGAGCCGCGCGAGCGCGGTGACGACCGTGCGGCCGAAGGCGGGCTGCACCTCGAGCACGCTGCCGGCGTCGCACACGAGCTCGATGACGGCCCGGATGTCGTAGACCTTGCGGGGGTCGGCGGGCACGAGGTCGAGGATGCCGTCGAGGGCGCGCGGGCCGGTGTCGGCGGCGTCGCCCGTGACCACCGGCGCGGCTCCACCCGCGTGGCTCGGGAGGTACGAGAGGTAGCGGCGCACGAGCGCGAGCGCGCCGACGTCGTCGAACGCGGCGTTGTGCGCGACCCCGCTGACCGTGGTGTGCATCGCGGTGCCGCCGAGCTCGGCCGCGGTCACCTGCTCCCCGGTCGCCCGCCGCACCAGCGCGGGCCCGGCGCTGAACAGCGACGCGCCCTCGACCATGATCACGAAGTCGGAGAGCGGCGCGGTGAGCGCGCCGTGGCCGGCCGACGGCCCCATGACCACCGACACCATCGGCACGCGCCCGTGGTTGCGGGCCAGCACCTGGAGGTCGTTGGGCGAGTAGGGGTAGCGCTCGAACGCGTTCTGGCTCCGCTCCCCCGCGCCCTCGAGCAGCATCACCAGCGGCACGCCCTCCTGGCCCGCGAGGCTCGCGAGCCGGAGGCGCTTGGCGTGGGTGCCGATGCCGATCGACCCGCCCATGACGGTGAAGTCCTCGCTGCCGATCACCACCCGCCGGCCGTCGATCGTCCCGTGCCCACCGACCAGCCCGTCGGCCGGCGCGGGCGGGGTGACGCCGCGGTGCACGGCGCCGACGAACGCGCCGAGCTCGACGAACGACCCCGGGTCGAGGAGCGCGTCGATCCGCTCCCGCGCGTTGAGCCGGCCGGTCTCGCGCCGGGCCTCGAGCCGATCGGGCCCGCCCATCGCCCGGGCGTCGTCCCGCCGCGCCTCGAGGTCACGCAGCAGCGGCTGCCAGTCAGTGGGTTCCGCAGGTCCAGTCATCAGCCGGACACGCTAGGGCCTCGGACCTTGACCCGGCTCGTGACCTCGACCTTCCCAGAAACGTTGGGCAGCAACTAGTGGGGCAGAGTGTCAGCGATCTGGTCGGCGTGGTCGTCGATCGAGCCGAAGTGGGTGTCGAGGACCCAGGCCCGCTTGAGGTAGAGGTGCACGTCGACCTCCCACGTGAAGCCCATGCCCCCGAACACCTGGGTGGCGGTCTTCGCGTTGGCGAGCGCGGCCTCCCCGGCAAGGAGCTTGGCAATGCTCACCGCCCGGCCGACGTCGGGTGGGCCACCCGGCACGCCGCCCCCGAACGGGTCGATGGCGAGGTCGACGCTCACGGGCTCGTCGAGCCGGACGCCCGCGGCGTAGACCGCGGCCCGCGCGACCTCGGTGCGGGTCACGCAGTCGGCCAGGAGGTGCTTCACGGCCTGGAACGACCCGATCGGCCGGTCGAACTGCTGCCGCTCCTGCGCGTAGGCGACCGCGAGCGCGGTCACCGCGTCAGCCATGCCGAGCAGGAAGGCGGCGGTGAGCGTGGCGCCCTGGAG
>JADGOM010000187.1 GCA_017882925.1 Acidimicrobiia bacterium
ATGGCGGTCGTGGCCCTCGCAACGATCCGCCGCGACGTCGAGCCGTCGGCGATCGTGTCGCTCCAGTGGGACACCGCCGAGGTCCCCGCCATCGTCGAGACCCTCCCCCTCGTCGCCTGAGATCCAGTTCCTGAGGCGCCGCACGTGTACCGCGTAGGTACTCCTACGGCGCCTGAGCCGTCAGGACGGGGAGGGTGACGGTGAAGCGGGTACCGCCGCCGGAGAGTCCGTCGACGCGCACCGTGCCGCCCATCGCGTGGGTGAGCTCGCGCACGATCGCGAGGCCGAGACCGGTGCCGACCTTGCGGCCGGGGACGGCGCGCGCCGTGTAGAGCCGCTCGAAGACGTGGGGGAGGTCGGCGGCTGCGATGCCGGCGCCGTCGTCGTCGACGCTCACGAGCAGTTGCCGGCCGCTGGCCGCGACCTGCACGAGCACCTTGGTGGCCGCGTACTTCAGCGCGTTCTCGGTGAGGTTGGCGATGATCTGCGCGAGCCGCTCGGGGTCGACGTCGGCGGACGCGGGGACCGATGCGTCGAGATCGAGCCGGATCCCGAGCTCCCGGGCCGACGGGACGAACGCGTTCACCGCGGTGCTCACGACCTCGGCTGCGTCGACCGGGCGGGGCGTGAGGGAGAACTGGTGGGCGTCGAGCCGGGCGAGGTCGAGAAGGTCGGCGACGAGCCGCTCCAGGCGTTGCGCCTCGGCCGTGATGACGCCCGCGGCGCGGGCCCGGCTCTCCGGGTCGTCGACCGCGCCGTCGGCGATCGCCTCCGCGTAGCCGCGGATCGACGTGAGCGGCGTCCGGAGGTCGTGCGAGACCGACAGCAGGAACGCCCGCTCGTTGCCCCGGGCCGCCTCGAGCTGGGCGGCCATGCCGTTGAGCGCGCGGCCGAGGCGGCTCAGCTCGTCGTCCCGGTTGGGGTCGAGTGGCACCCGGGCGCCGAGGTCGCCTGCCGCGAGCTGCGCGGTCGTGTCGGACATGAGCGCGATCGGCCGGGTCAGCCGACGGGCCAGCAGGTACGAGGCGAGGAGCGAGACCGCGAAGGCGATGCCGCCCGCGACCAGGAACGCGCCGCCCGAACGCCCGAACGGCCGCGTGCTCACCGGCTGGCTGATGACGACCACCGGCGTGATGTCGCCGGTCTTCGCGAGGGGCTGCGCGACGAAGACGACAGTGCCGTCGCGCCCGGTCTGGCGTTCCCCCCTCAGGAGCTTCGCGGTGTCGAGGTCGCCGACGTCGAGCCCGGGCGGCAGCTGCAGCAGGGGCGTGTTGTCAGCGCCGGCCTTCGGCGCGATCGACGCGGTGGTCTTGTCGCCGCTGAGCACGACCCGGCCCTGCACCACCTGCCCGTCGGCCGTGATGCCGACGATCGAGCCGTCGGACACCTTGAGGACCGCGCTGATCAGGCGGCGGATGCCGGCGCCGTTGCCTTGGAGCTCCGCGGCCCTCGCCGCGAGCTGGTCGCGGAGCTGCTCGATCGACACGGTGAGCGCCGGGACCTTGCGCTGGAGGTCGCTGGTGGCCTGGGAGTAGGCCGCCCGGCGGGCCAGTCCCGCGCCCAGCAGGAGGCTCATCACGAGCACCCCGGCCGAGATCGCGATCATGGCGACGAGCAGGCGGGTGCGCAGCCGGTGGCGCGGCGGCGCGGAAGCGGCCGGTGGCGCCCCGGGAGGCGCGGTCGACCCGGGCGCGGGGCTGGTCACGTCGCCGAGTCGAGCCGGTAGCCCACGCCCCGCACAGTCGTGAGGTGCAGCGCGGGGCCGAGCTTCTTGCGGACCTGCGCGATGTGCACGTCGACGGTGCGGGTGTCGCCGAACCAGTCGTAGCCCCACACGCCGTCGAGGATCTGCTGGCGCGACATCGCGAGGCCCGGACGCTCGGCGAGGAAGCGGAGCAGGTCGAACTCCTTGGTGGTGAGGTCGACGACCTCGTCGCCGACGCGGATCTCACGCCGCCCCGCGTCGATCGTCACGTCACCGGCCTGGACGAGCTCGGCCGCAGGCGCGCCCTCGCTGCGCCGGAGGATGGCCTTCACCCGGGCCACGAGCTCGTTGGGGGAGAAGGGCTTGGTGACGTAGTCGTCGCCGCCGAGCTCGAGGCCGAGGATGCGGTCGATCTCGCCGTCGCGCGCGGTGAGGAAGATGACCGGCACCGTCGACGTGGCCCGGATGCGGCGGCAGACCTCGAGCCCGTCGATGCCGGGCAGGCCCACGTCGAGGACCACGAGGCGGGGTCGGTGCTCGCGCACGGCCTCGATCCCGGACTCGCCGTCGTGCGCGATCCGCACCCGGTAACCCTCGCGCACGAGATACAGCTCCACGAGCTCGGCGATGTTCGGCTCGTCGTCGATGACGACGATGGTTCCCTTCTCCACGGCGACATGGTGGCACCGGATCATCAGGGTTTGGTGAAGCTCCCGTGAGCCGATCGTCCGGGCGCCCGAGGTTCGTGCGGCCCCTGCGCACACATCTCGTGCCCGTGGGACGCACGAAGCCGGGTCAGACGAGGCGGTTGGCGCGGGCGATCTCGCCCATCCAGTGGCCGCTGGGCTTGACCGTGCGGGCCTGGGTGTCCCGGTCGACGGCGATCAGCCCGAAGGTCGGGCCGTAGCCGTAGGCCCACTCGAAGTTGTCGAGGCAGCTCCAGTAGAAGTACCCGCGCACGTCGACGCCGTCGTCGAGGCAGCGCCGGACCCCTTCCAGGGCCTCGGTGACGTAGCGGACCCGGTCGGCGTCGTCGGCCGTGCCGATGCCGTTCTCGGTGACGTAGACCGGGCACCCGGTCATCGCCGCGGCGCGCCGCACGGTCACCTCGCAGCTGTGGGGCCAGAACTCGTAGCCCATCAGCGTGGTCTCGACGCCCGGCTGCGGTGGCAGCGGCATCCCGGAGGTGCCGATGAGGAGCCGGGTGTACATCTGCGCGCCGATGAAGTCGTCGCCCCGGCAGTTCTCCAGCCACACGTCCTCGATGACGGCCCGCGCACCGTTCATCGTCTCCTCGGCCCCTTCGGCGGCCTGGAAGTCGGCCATCGAGAGGGTCATGCCGACGGGCCCCGACCCCGGGCCGGCCTTGATCGCGTCGTAGCTCAGCCGGTGCGCGCGTTGGAGCACCGCGCTCGACCGGTTGAAGCCCTCGAAGTCCTTGCCCCCCGGCGGGAACTCGCCGAGCAGGTAGCCCATGAGCGCGACCACGTTGGGCTCGTTGAGCGTGCAGCTCATCGCGACCTCGTCGCCCAGGTGCGCGACCGAGACCTCGCAGAAGCGCGCGAAGCGGTCGGCCGTCTCGTCCTCGAGCCAGCCGCCGCGGTCGGCGAGCCAACGCGGCGTCGTGAAGTGGTGGTACGTGAGCACGGGCAGGACGCCGTTGTCGCGGCAGGTGTGGACCATCCGCTTGTAGTGGTCGAGCGCGTTGCGGGAGAACTCGCCGTCCTCGGGCTCGATCCGGGACCACTCGAGCGAGAAGCGGTAGGCGCCGAACCCGAGCTCGGAGAGGAGCGCGATGTCTTGCGGGTAGCGCCAGAAGTGGTCGCACGCGTCGCCCGACGGCTCCTTGCACGGCGAGTCGGGGTTGTGCTCCCAGGCCCACCAGTCGTTGTTCCAGTTGCCGCCCTCCACCTGGTGCGCCGCCGCCGCGGTGCCCCAGACGAAGCCCTCCGGGAATTCGATCGCCATGGGGCGGATCCTAGGAGCGCGTCCGCCTGGCCGCGGGGGTGGGATTCGTCCGAGGCCGGCGGACGGGCTCCCGTATGCTCCCACCACCATGAGCGTCCTCGACGAGATCCTCGCGACCAAGCGCGACGAGGTCACGGTCCTCCACCAGCCTCAGGCGCGCGACGCGATCCGCAAGGCCGCGCTCGACGCGCCGCCCACGCGCTCGTTCGCCGGCGCGTTGCGGCCCGACGACGGCCGGATCGCGGTCATCGGGGAGATCAAGCGGCGGTCCCCGTCGAAGGGCCCGCTCGCGCCCGATCTCGATGCCGCGGCCACGGCCACGGCCTACGCGGCGGGGGGCGCCGCGTGTCTGTCGGTGCTCACCGACGCCCACTACTTCGGCGGCAGCGTGCTCGATCTGATGGACGCGCGGGCGGTCGTCGACGTGCCCGTGCTGCGCAAGGACTTCACCATCGACGACATCCAGGTCTACGAGGCCCGCGGCATCGGCGCCGACGCGATCCTGCTGATCGCCACCGCGGTGCCCGACGACACCCAGCTCGCCGACCTCCATTCGCTCGCGCTCGATCTCGGTCTGGGCGTGCTGCTCGAGGTCCACGACGCCGCCGAGCTCGACCGCGCGCTCGCCGTCGGCGCCGCGGTCATCGGCGTCAACAGCCGCAACCTCGGCAGCTTCGCCGAAGACCTGGGCGTGGCCGAGACCCTCGCGGCGAAGGTGCCGTCGGGGTCGTTCGCGGTGGCCGAGAGCGCGATCCGGTCGGTGGCCGACGTGGAGCGGATGGCCGCCGCGGGCTTCGACGCCGTCCTCGTGGGCGAAGCGCTCGTACGATCGCAGGATCCGACGGCGACGATGCGGGCATTCGCCGGTGTCGACCGTCGGGACGGGGGGAGATAACGATGCGGTACACGCTGCCTGAAGACCGGATCCCGACCGCGTGGTTCAACGCGTTGCCACGCCTGCAGGAGCCGCTCATGCCGCCGCTCCATCCCGGCACCCGCGAGCCGGTGGGTCCCGACGACCTCGCGCCGCTCTTCCCGATGGCGCTCATCGGGCAGGAGATGAGCGGCGACCCCTGGATCGACATCCCCGGTGAGGTGCTCGAGATCCTGCGACTCTGGCGGCCGACGCCCCTGGTGCGGGCCGAGCGGCTCGAGAAGTTCCTCGGCACGCCCGCCCGCATCTACTTCAAGGACGAGTCGGTGTCGCCGGCGGGCTCGCACAAGACGAACACGGCCGTCGCCCAGGCGTTCTACAACCAGGCCGAGGGCATCACGCGCATCAGCACCGAGACCGGTGCGGGCCAGTGGGGCACCGCGCTCGCGTTCGCGTGCCGCCAGTTCGACCTCGAGTGCAAGGTCTACATGGTGCGCTCGTCGTACGACCAGAAGCCGTACCGCAAGATCATGATGGAGACGTGGGGCGCGTCGGTGGTGCCGTCGCCGGTCGCCGACCCGTCGAGCCCGGGCTCGCTCGGGATGGCCATCTCCGACGCGGTCGCCGACGCGGTGCAGCGGGCCGACACCCACTACTCGCTCGGCAGCGTGCTCAATCACGTGCTGCTGCACCAGACGGTGATCGGGCTGGAGGCGAAGGAGCAGCTCGTGCTCGCGGGGGAGACGTTGCCCGACGTCGTGATCGCGCCGTGCGGTGGTGGCAGCAACCTGGGTGGCATCGCGCTGCCGTTCATGCAGGACGCGACCGTGCGACTGGTGGCCGTCGAGCCGATGAGCTGTCCCACACTCACCGAGGGCTCGTTCGAGTACGACTTCGGCGACACCGCCGGCATGACGCCGCTGCTGCCGATGTACTCGCTCGGCCACGACTTCATGCCGCCCGAGATCCACGCCGGGGGCCTGCGCTACCACGGCGACTCGCCGATCATCTCGAACCTCGTGAAGACCGGCCGCATGGAGGCCGTCGCGTACCCGCAGGGGAAGACGTTCGAGGCCGCGATGATGTTCGCCAACACCGAGGGCAAGCTCCCCGCCCCCGAGACCGGCCACGCGATCCGCGCGGCCATCGACGAGGCCCTGGCGGCCAAGGAGACCGGCGAGGAGAAGGTCATCCTCTTCGACTACAGCGGCCACGGGTTCCTCGACCTCTCGGCCTACGACGATTTCATGCACGGCAGACTCCTCGACGCATGAGAGAATCCCGCCCATGTGGGTGAAGGTCTGCGGGATCACGAACGAACAGGACGCAGGCCTCGCGGTCGCGCTCGGGGCCGACGCGCTCGGATTCGTCTTCGCGTCGGGGAGCTCGCGCCAGGTGACCCCGGCCGCGGCGGCCGAGATCATCCGGCGCCTCCCGCGCGAGACCATCACCGTCGGGGTCTTCCGCAACGAGCGGCCGGAACGGGTCGCCGAGATCGTCGGCGAGGTCGGCCTCAAGGGCGCGCAGCTCCACGGCCGTGAGCCGCTGTCGGAGGTCCGGTGGGTCCGCAAGCGGGTCCCGTTCGTCATCCAGGCCTTCACCGCCGGCGACGCGGCGATCGCGTCGGCCGCCAACGGCCCCGCCGACATCGTGCTCATCGACTCCCCGGGCGGTGGCAGCGGCAAGGTGTTCGACTGGTCGATGGCCGAGGGCGCTCCGGGAGGCGTTCGGCTGCTCCTGGCGGGTGGGCTCAATCCCGACAACGTCGCCGAGGCCATCCGCCGCGTCCGCCCCTGGGGCGTCGACGTGAGCACCGGGGTCGAGGCGACGCGCGGCAAGAAGGACCCGAAGAAGCTCCAGCGCTTCATCGAGGCGGCCAAGGCGATCGACGACGACCTGCTCGAGGAGAGCCGCCCCGAGGCCACCGGGGGCGCCCGCCCCTTCGACTGGAGCGAGGACTAGCCGTTCCAACCTCCAAGTGCGCCGATCGAGCACCCGATGCGGTGCCCGACCGGCGCCTGAGGATCTGCACGTGGAAAGGGATTCGGGGGTGGGGTCGTGTCTCGTACTATGAGCGCTCGCCGTCCCTGGGAGCCTGCTGCATGTCCGTCCCCGTCCGGGGTGGTCCCGTCCATCTCGATCCGCCGGGTCCCGAACCCACCGGGCTCGGCCGCTTCGCCGACTTCGGCGGGCGCTTCGTCCCCGAGACGCTGGTCCCCGCGCTCGAGGAGCTGGAGGCGCAGTTCCGCACCGCGTGGGGCTCGGACGAGTTCCGGGCCGAGTACGCGGAGCTCCTCGGCAGCTACGCCGGCCGGCCCACGCCCGTCACCGAGTGCCACCGCCTCTCCGACCGCCTTGGGATCCGGGTGCTGCTCAAGCGGGAAGACCTCACCCACACCGGGTCGCACAAGATCAACAACGTGCTGGGCCAGGCCATGCTCACCAAGCGGATGGGCAAGACGCGGCTGATCGCGGAGACCGGCGCCGGCCAGCACGGGGTGGCCACCGCCACCGCGGCCGCGCTGTTCGGGCTCGACTGCCTGGTGTTCATGGGCGCGGTCGACGTGGAGCGCCAGGCACTCAACGTGTGGCGCATGCAGCTCCTCGGCGCCGAGGTCGTGCCGGTCACGTCGGGCAGCGCGACGCTCAAGGACGCGATCAACGACGCGATGCGTGAGTGGGTCGCGAGCGTCAACACCACCCACTACTGCATCGGCTCGGTGATGGGTCCGCACCCGTTCCCGTGGATGGTCCGCGAGTTCCAGAGCGTCGTCGGTGCAGAGGCGCGCGAGCAGTCCCGGGCGATCCTCGGTGGCGCCGATCCGCAGATGGTCGTGGCCTGCGTCGGGGGTGGCTCCAACGCGATGGGCACGTTCGCCGGCTTCATCGACACCGACGCCGAGCTGATCGGCGTCGAGGCCGCGGGCCTCGGGCTCGAGTCGGGGAAGCACGGCGCCGCGATCGCGCGTGGTGTGCCCGGTGTGGTGCACGGCATGCGTTCCCTCTTCCTGCAGGACGAGGACGGCCAGGTGCTCGAGGCCCACTCGATCAGCGCCGGCCTCGACTACCCCGGCATCGGCCCCGAGCACGCGGCCCTCGCGGCCAGCGGTCGGGCCCGCTACGAGAGCGCGACCGACGACGAGGCGCTCTCGGGCTTCCAGCTCCTGGCCGAGACCGAGGGCATCGTGCCCGCGCTCGAGCCCGCCCACGCCATCGGGTGGGTCGCCCGCGAGGCCGGCCACTCGATCCCGAAGGACACGACGGTCCTCATCACGCTGTCGGGCCGGGGCGACAAGGACGCGGCGCAGGTCGCGGAGCGCCTCACCGGCGAGCGGCTGCAATGACCGTCGCCGTCGAGCCCTATCTCCGCGCCCGCCGCGGCGAGGGCCGGAAGCTCCTCGTCCCCTACGTCACCGGTGGCCTCGGCAAGCACTGGCTCGAGGTCGTGCGCGCGGTGGTCGACGCGGGCGCCGACGCGGTGGAGATCGGCATCCCGTTCTCGGATCCGGTGATGGACGGCGTCACCATCCAGGAGGCGTCGCAGCGGGCCATCGCGCTCGACGCGACACCCCGCTCGATCCTGATGGAGGCCGCGAGCCTCGACGTCGGGGTCCCGCTGCTGGTGATGACCTATTACAACCTCGTGCTGCACGCGGGGCTCGAGCGATTCGCGGCGGAGCTCGCGGTGGCGGGCATCGGGGGCGCGATCATCCCCGACCTCCCGCTCGACGAGCTCGCGCCGTGGGCGGAGGCGGCCGACGAGGCCGGGGTCGAGACGGTGCTCCTCGCGGCACCCACGACCACGCCCGAGCGCGTGGTCGCCATCTGCGAGCGGTCGCGCGGCTTCGTCTACGGCGTGTCGCTCATGGGCGTCACCGGCGAGCGCACGAGCCTGGCGGCGCAGGCGGGGGAGATGGGGGCGCGCCTCAAGGCCGTCACCGACAAGCCCGCGCTGCTCGGCGTGGGCATCAGCACGCCCCAGCAGGCCGCGGAGGCGTCGCAGTTCGCCGACGGCGTGGTGGTCGGCAGCGCTCTCGTGCGCCGGCTCCTGCAGGGCGGTGGCCCCAGTGAGGCCGCCGACTTCATCGCCTCCGTGCGCACCGCGCTCGACGCCGGATGAGCCCGCGCTCCGGTTGCGCGTCCCGGCGGCCGGAGCAATTGAGCAGAGCGCTGGACGCGTCGTAGGTTCTGCGGCATGACCGAGTTCGTGCGCGTCGACGACTGCGATCTCTGCGAGGCCGCGAGGATCACCCCGTGGTTCCACGAGGACGACCTGTGCTGGATCGCCGAGTGCGAGATCTGCGCCACGCCGATGGTGGTGTGGCGCTTCCACGGCAAGGTCCCACCGCCCGAGCACCTCGAGCACATGCACACCGAGCTGGCCAAGGTCGCGAAGGACCGGCTCACCGTCGAGCACTACGTCGACGACAACATGCGCCAGATCCCCGACCACTACCACGCCCACGCACGCCCCAAGGGCGGCTTCTTCGGGCACGGCTACCTCAAGCAGTAGCCGCTCGCGCCGCGGGCTACGCCGGGGCCGGGGAGTCGGACGCCGGCACCCAGAGCACGTAGTTGTCGGCCGCTTCGTCCCAGTCCATGTCGATGTAGCCCTTGGCCCGGGCCGCCTTGGCGAACTGGAGGAAGCCGCCGTAGCCGAAGCGCTTCTCGGTGAAGTCGGGCTGCGACTTGCGCATCTGGGTCTTCATGCCCGTGAGCGCGGGCTTGGCCGACTTGGTCTCGAGCTTCGCGACGGACTCGCGCAGGAGCGCGAACGCCTGCTCCTCGCCACCGCTGCCCTCGGAGACCCGCACCTCGGGGTCGCCGGGGGCGGTGCCGTCGGTGAGCACCACGACGTCGCGGCTCGCCAGGTGGCGGATCAGCTCCCCGAAGCTGCGGAAGCCGTAGTCGACCTCGCTGAACGTCGGGTCCTTGCGCAGCAGCGCGCGCTTCAGGGTCGACGCCCGGATCGCGCCGGTGGCGCCGCGCTCGAGGCCGGCGAGGGTGCGGGTGACGAGCACGCCGAGGTCGGCCTCGCTCGGCTCGGCGTGGGGTCCGTCGGCGATGGGCTCGTCGACGGTGAGGTCGTCGACGGTGAGCTCGACCTCGGGCGTGGCGGCCGCAGCCGGCCGCTTCGGCCCCGAGCGCCGGCCCCGTGAGCTCGGGGTGCGGGTGCGGACACCACCCTCGGGGATCTCGACGCCCTCCAGCCGCTCGTAGAAGAGGAACTCGTCGCACGCGGGCGGGAGCAGCTTGCTGGTGCTGGCCTCGACGCCGATGCCGATGACCTGCTTGTTGAGCTCCCGCAGCTTCTGCACGAGGGGCGAGAAGTCGGAGTCGCCGGTGCCGAGCACGAAGGTCGTGATGTAGTCGCGCTCGAAGCTCAGCTCGATCGCGTCGACGGCCATCTTGATGTCGGCCGCGTTCTTCCGGACCGCGCCCATCTTCTGGGGGATCTCGATCAGCTCGACGTTGTGGCGGGTGAGCATGCGCCGGTCGTCCTCGAAGTTGGTCCAGTCGGCGTAGGCGCGGCGCACGACCACGCGGCCCCGGTCGGCGAGTGCGTCGGCCACCGGCCCGAAGTCGAACGCGGCGCCGGCGAGGGCCTCACGCGCTCCGATCGCGAGGTTCTCGTAGTCGAGGAAGAGGGCGATGCGTTCGTCGTCGTTGGTCACCCGCGGAGCGTAACCCCCAATGGCCCCGGGCTCCGGGAGGGCGCTCGCGCGTACCTACGGCACTCCGGCGCCGGGGACGTCGACCTGCACGGCTTCGACCCGACCCGAATGGAGCTCCCGCGACACGGCCGGCTTCATCCCCTGCGAGCTCATGATGAACAGCGTGCGCCGGTCGGCTCCCCCGAGGACGCAGGCGAACGCGCCGCGGCCCTCGTCGACGAGGTCCACCTCGTCGAGCACCTCGCCCCCCTCGGCGATGCGAAGCACGCGTCCGGTGAGCGGGCACGCCGACCACACCGCGCCCTCGGCGTCGAGGCAGATGCCGTCGGGGAGCGCGCCATCGAGCTCGGCCCACACGCGCCGGTCCGAGAGCGAGCCGTCGGCTCCGATCGTGAACTCCAGGATCCGGGCCTTCATGCTCTCGGCCAGCAGCATGGTCGTCCCGCCCGGGGGGAGGATCATGCCGTTGGGGAACATCAGGTCCTCGGCCGCGGCGTGCACCGACCCGTCGGGATCGACCCGGATCAGGACCGCCGGGATGATGTTGACGTCCGGCCCTTCGATCGTGGAGCCGAAGTTGCCGATCCAGGCCCGGCCGTGGGCGTCGACGATCATGTCGTTGCAGTGCCACGTGGCGAGGCCGGAGAGGTCGGCGACCTCGGTGAGACCGCCGGGGTCGAGCCGCATGAGCTTGCGGTCCTCCATCGACACGACCAGGAGCCGGCCCTCGGGCGTCCAGCCGAGCCCTGAGGCGCCGTGGGGTACTTCGACGATCTTCTCCGCCTTCTTGGCCTCGACGTCGTAGCGGAAGACGGCACCGTCGTGCTGATCCGAGAAGAAGAGGGCGCCGTCGTGCCAACGGCAGCCCTCAGGAAACGCGAGCCCGTCGACGAGGACCTCGGTCGTGTGCGGCATTGCCAACCCCCGAACGTCGGGCACGCCCCCCGAGGCCGTGCGTCCGGGCGGCAGACTACGTGCGCGCACCCCGGTCCGACAGCCTCACGCCCGTCGAGGTCGAGGGGGCCGGTGGCGGGGGTACCGTTTGGGATCCACATCGGCGGCGGGACCGAGGGAATCACGTGTGGGCGGTATCGGACGACGCGCTCCTGGCGGGCCTCGCGACGGGTGACCCGGACGCGGCCGCCGCGTTCGTCCGCCGCTTCCAGCGCCGGGTGTTCGGGCTCGCGCTCACGATCGTCGGCGAGCCCCGCGCCGCCCAGGCGATCGCGCTCGAGGCGTTCTCACAGGCCCGCCGGCACGCGGCGGCGTACGACGCCCGGCGCGGCTCCGTCGGGACCTGGCTGCTCACGAGCACGCGGACCCTCGCGATCGACGCGGTCCGGCCCGAGCGCCTCACCCGGAGCGACGCCGACGCCCTCCTGCCCGACGTGTGGACCGGCCGGCGGCTCGCCCCCGACGACATGTCGCTCGAGCACCACGACGCGGCCCGGCTCCAGCTCGTGATCGAGCGGCTGCCGGCCGACCAGCGCCGGGCGCTCGGGCTGAGCGCGTTCCTCGGCTACAGCGCGGCCGAGATCGCGGAGAGCGAATCGATCTCGATCCCCGTCGCCCGGGCCCGGCTGCGCTCGGCGCTGCAACACCTCCGGGTGGCGATGGTCCACGAACGACCGGGGGAGTGACGAGCCGATGACCCGGGAACCGCGATGACCCAGTTCGACTGCGCCTGGACGCTCGACCTCGCACCCGAGCTCGCGTTGGGCGTGTTGCGCGGGCCCGAACGGGCCGAGACCCTGGAGCACCTCTCGACGTGTGCGCCGTGCCGCACCACGGTGGCCGGCTACACCGAGGTCGTCGACGCGATCACGTTGGTGGCGCCCGAGGTCGAGCCGCCCGACGATTTCGAGCGCCGCGCTCTGGGTTCGATCGCGGGCGAGCAGACGCGGCCCTGGTGGCGTCGACGCGACGGGCGTCGCCGGGCGGTCGTGGTGCTCATGGCCGCGGCCGCGGTCGCGATCCTCAGCATCGCGACGGTCCAGATCGTCAACGCCGCGCGCGACCCCAACCGCGATGTCGTCGCCACCGGGCGCACGCCCACGGTGCGTTCGGTCGCGCTCACTTCGGGGGCAGGCGTGAAGCTCGGTCAGGTGTACGCCACGATCGGCACGCCGGCCGTCGTGTTCCTCGCGCTCGACTCCGACCTGCCCAACGGCACCTACGCCGTCGAGATCGTGCCGGCCTCCGGTGCGCCCGAATCCGTCGGCACGCTGCCGGTGGTCGACGGGCGCGGCTCGTTCGCGTGGCCGGTGCCTCAGGGGGTCGGCGGCGGCACGGTCTTCGGCCTCGTCGGCCCGGCGGGCCACGAGGTCGCCCGCGGCCAGCTCGTCGCCGGCTGACCGCCGGGGCGCGGCCCCGACGGCCTTCAGCCGGCGTGCAGACGCTCGGCGAGGAACGCGAGGACCTCGTCGAGTGCGGCGCGGGTCGGATGGCCGGGCTCGTCGACGAAGTGCTCCGTGAGGACGGAGTGCGCCAGCTTCGGGATGCCGGCCGCATTGCCCGGGCTCGAGTCGATCTCCACGCCGATGAACGCGGCGCCGAACTCCTCCCGGAGCCGGGCGAAGCGTTCGGGCGGCGACCCGCGGTCGTGGCTGAACCGGAGCCCGAGCAGGCAGAGGCCTTCGGATTCGGCCCGGGTCTTCACCAGGTCGAGGTCGGTGTCGGAGATGTTGAGCGCGCGCTTGAACGACGCGCCGACCGGGAACGGCAGCGACGGCTGGCTCAGCACCGGCGCGACGACGGTGGGATCGACCGACATCGCGAGCGCGAACCCGCCGGTGAAGCACATCCCGAGCGCACCGACCCCGGGGCCACCGCACTCGGCGTGCGCTTGGCGTGCCAGTGCGAGCAACCACGCCGTCACCGGGTTGGTCTCCCGCCGGGCGAAGGCGTGGAACTCGCGCGACACGCAGACCCGGGCGATCTCACGTGCGAGGTATCCCCCCGACACCGGCCGACCCGGCTCGCCGAACAGCACGGGGAGCACGGCGGTGAAGCCGGCCCCGGCGACCCGGCGCCCGAACGCGGCGTCGGCCGGGGTGAGCCCGGGCATCTCGTGGATCACGATCACCGCGGGACCGCTCCCGGCGCGCAGCACCTCGTGGGTGACGCCGCGGTGTGTGAACTGGGAGCGGGTGAAGCCGTCGAGCGCGTCCGTCATGGCCGGAGCCTCGCACGTGGTGCGGGGAGCCGCGGCGTCAGTCGGGAAGGATCGGGGGCCGCACCTGGAGGAGCTCCGACGGGCTCAGCTCGTCGAGCTCGCGGTGGGCCGCCTCGGGGAGGCGCGGCACGAGGAAGATCGCGGCGAGGAACGGCGCGATCCCGCACAACGCGAGGGCGCGTCCGAGGCCCCCGACCGGATCCGCGAGCTGGCCCGCCATCACCAGCCCGACGACGGACCCGACGACGCCACACACGAGCAGGAGGCCGTTGCTCGTGCCCCGGATCTCGGTGGGGAACAGCTCCGCGTCCATCGTCCCGATCGCGAGGGTGGCCGAGCCCGCGCACACGATCGACGCGGCCGAGAGCGCCCAGAGCCACACGCCGCCCACGAGGAAGAACGCGATCTGGAGCAACGACCCCACCCCGAGGGCGATCGCCGCCACCGGCCGCCGTCCCTTCCGCTCCGCGAGGTAGCCGCCGACGACCACCCCGATCAGGCCCGGGAGGCCGTTGGTGGTGGCCTTCAGCAGCGCGACGGTCGTGTTGTCGAACCCGCGCACGTTGATGAGATAGCGGTTGGTGAGCTGGGCCGAGGGCGCGCTGAAGATGCTCGTGAGGAAGGCGACCCCGGCGAGCAGCAGGAACCGGTTGCGGTGCGCACGGTCGACGACCTCCCGCAGGTGGGCGCGGGCGTCGGTGCGGGCGCGGAGCGCGACGTAGCGTCGGGTCTCGGGCAGGGTGCGCAACAGCTTCGGCAGCAGCACGATCGACGCCGCGCTGAGCCCGAACACGCACCGCCACGCCCACGGCTGGAGGTCGGCCACCGGGAGCAGCACGACGCTCAGCGCGTAGCCCGCGCCCGACGCCAGCGCGAACAGCGTGGCCGCGTACGCGCGCGCACCCTCGGGCGCGTCCTCCACCACCGCGACCCCGGCGATCACGATGGTCGCGTTGACGAATGCCCGGGCGAGCAGTTGCGCGCCGGCGAAGATCTCGATGTTGGGCGCGAGCGCGCCGCCGAGGTTGCCGATGCACACGCCGACGAACGACACCGCGAGCAGCCGTCGCCGGCCCCGACGGTCCGACAGCGCGCTGGCTACCAACGCGACGAGCGCGCCGAGGCGGGTGACGGCGAGCGCGGTGCTGAGCGCGGCGTCCGACGCGTGGAAGCTCTTCGCGATCGGGTCGGAGAACTGCCCCGAGAGCGCGGCCCCGAACGAGACGATCGCGCCGATGGCCGCCGCGGTCGCGAGGAGCGCGACCTGCCGGTCGTCGAACCCGGCCGGGCCCAGCAGTCGCCCGATGCGGGGTGGCTCGGGCAGCCGGTCGTCGCCCAGCGCGGCCTCGATGCGCCGAACGGTATAGCGCGCGTAACGGCGGAGCATGAGCCACAGCACCGGGACGAACACGATCTGGAAGTACGGGACGTGCAGGGTGGTCGACAGCTCGACGGCCGTCGCGCCGTCGGCCGACCCGGGGACGACGACCCGGAGCTGCAGCCGGCCCGACGGCTCGTCGGGCGCGTGGCCGGTGAGGACGGTGGCCGTGCCGTCGACGGTCTCGATGAGGCCGAGGTCCTGGCAGGCGACCCGGACGATGCGGTCGGGTCGGGCGTCGAGGTTGGACAACACGCGGCGCCGCACGCGGGGCATGCTGTCACACCGACCCGCGCGAAAGGATCCGGCGATGACCCAGCTCAAGGTGGGCGACAAGGCCCCGCTGTTCACCCTGCTCGACCAGAACGGCGAGAAGACCCTCCTCGGCAAGCTGAAGGGCAAGAAGGTCGTCGTGTACTTCTACCCGCGGGCCGACACGCCCGGCTGCACCACGCAGAGCTGCGCGCTGCGCGACGCGGAGCCCGACCTGGCCGAGCTCGACGCGGTGGTCCTGGGCATCAGCCCCGACCCGCCGGCCAAGCTGAAGAAGTTCGACGACAAGTACTCACTCGGCTTCACCCTGCTGGCCGACGAAGACCACACGGTCTCCGAAGCCTGGGGCGTGTGGGCCGAGAAGGTCAACTACGGCAAGAAGTACATGGGCATCGTCCGCAGCGCCTTCGTCGTCGACGAGAAGGGCAAGCTCGCCGGCGTCTTCTACAAGATCAGCCCCAAGGACACCGTCCCCAAGGTCACCAAGGTCCTCGAGGGCGAGTAGCCCCCGGGCCGCACGTGGGTCTGGGGTGGGGTCAGGCGCCGACGGCGTTGAAGCCGCCGTCGACATGGATGATCTCGCCCGTGGTCGACGGGAACAGGTCGGAGAGGAGCCCGACGCAGGCACCGGCCACCGGGGCGGTGTCGCGCAGGTCCCAGCCGAGCGGCGCGCGCTCGGTCCAGACCTTCTCGAACTGCTCGAAGCCGGGGATGCTCTTCGCGGCGACGGTGCGGATCGGGCCGGCCGCGACGAGGTTGACCCGGATCTTGTAGATGCCGAGATCGCGGGCGAGGTAGCGCGACGCCGACTCGAGCCCGGCCTTGCACACGCCCATCCAGTCGTAGACGGGGAACGCCTTGCTCGCGTCGAAGTCGAGCCCCACGATCGACCCGCCCCGCTCGCGCATGGCCGGTAGCGCGGCCCGCGCCAGCGCGGCGAACGAATAGGTCGACACCTGGAACGCGGTGGCGACGTCCTCCCAGGGCGCGTCGATGAAGCCGCCGCCCAGGCAGCTCTCGGGCGCGAACGCGATCGCGTGCAGCACGCCGTCGAGATGGCCGCCGACCCGCTCGGCCAGCGACCGCACCTGCTCGGCGTCGGTGACGTCGAGCTCGAGCACCTCGGGCGTGACCGGCAGCTTCCGGGCCGCGCGCTTCGTGAGGCTCATCACCCGGCCGAACGACGTGAGGATGACCTCCGCGCCCTCTTCCTGTGCCTTCTTGGCGACCCCGAACGCGATGGACGCGTCGTTGAGGACACCCGTGACGAGAACTCGCTTGTCCTTGAGCAGCATGGGGGATCCCTCAGAGCGGGCCGTTGGCGTGACGGCGGTGGGGTTGACGGTCGCGTTTGGTGGCGAGTCGGCTGAGCGCGCCGGCGAGCTGCCGGCGGGTGTCGCGCGGGTCGATGACTTCGTCGACGTAACCGCGCTCGGCCGCCCGGTACGGGTTCGAGAAGCGGTCCTCGTACTCGTCGACCCGCGCCGCGTGCTCCGCCGCGCGCTCGGTCGGCTCGGCGATGCCGGCGATCCGGCG
>JADGOM010000021.1 GCA_017882925.1 Acidimicrobiia bacterium
CGAACACGCTGCGGGAGCCGGTCTGGCCGAAGAGGTTCTTCCCCTTCATCCACTCCTCGTTGATGTTCCACCCGAACACCGGCGTCTTCGTCGACGCCAGGTACGTGGCGCCGAGGAAGCTCTGCGTCGCCACCGGCAGGATCGCGAATACCTTGTCCTGCTCCACCAACGCCCGGGCCTGGGAGATGTCCTGCGACGCCCGGCTCGCGTCGTCGCGCTCGGACACGATCTTCAGCTTCTTGCCGTAGATCCCACCCTTGCCGTTGAACCACTTCACGTACGCACGGGTACCCAGGAACGCCTGGCCGTCAGGACTCTGCGCCCCCGTCGCCCCGGCCATCCCACCGATGTTGATCGTGGTCGCCGTCACTCCCGGCTGGCCGCTGGTCTGTGCGCCGGCCACCCCTGCGGTGACCATCGTCATGGCAATGCACACGACGAGGACAATTGCGGCACGAACTCGCATTTGACGTTCTTCCCCCCGGGAATCGGCTACTGCTCGGCAGAGCGGGCGATTGAATCAGATACAAGACGTTGACGACGAGTTGGACGAACGAGAGATGAACGACGGGCCGCGGCCCCGGAGTTCCCACCGGTACGGGTCTCGGTGCGAACGACGGGCCGCGATCCGGAGTTCCCAGGTACAGGTCTCGGCGGACCGGCGGGCCGGTAGCTTCGGGGCACCCCATGTCCCGTGTCGGCGATCAACTCTCCTCACTGGCTCCGGCGCTGGCCTTCCTGCTCGCCGGCGTCCCCCTGGCGGCGCTGCTCGAGCGGCTCGGCTTCTTCGCCTCGGCCGCGGCGGCGCTCGCGGGCCGGCGGGGCCGGGCCACCCCCGTGCTCGGCCTCTGGGTGTTGGCGTGCGTCACGACCGTCGTGCTCAACCTCGACACCACGGTCGTCCTCCTCACGCCGCTCTACCTGCGCCTCGCCCGGCGCGCCGACACCGACCCGCTCCCGGTCGTCGCGATCCCGTTGCTCCTGGCGAGCCTGGCCTCGTCGGTGCTGCCGGTCTCCAACCTGACCACCCTCATCGCGGCCGACCGCCTCGACCTCGGCGTGGCCACCGTGTTCGCGCACCTCGCACTGCCGAGCCTCGCCGCGGTCACCGTCGGCTGGCTGGTGTACCGACGCAGGTACCCGACGCGGCTCGCCGTCGGACCCGGGCTCGAGATCGACCACCGGGCGCTGCGCATCGGGGGCGTGCTGGTCGCCGCGCTCCTCTTGGGCTTCGTCGTGGGCCCGGCGTTCGGGGTGCAGCCGTGGATGACCGCGCTCGCGGCCGACGCGGTGCTGGTCGTGATCACGCGGAGCTTCCCCTGGCGCGCCGTGCCGGTGCTCACCGCCGTCGGCGTGGCCGCGGTCGCCGCGCTCGCCGCGCTCCTGATCCCGGCCCACGCGCTGACGGGGTTCCTGCACCATCCGCAACCGCTCGCGCTGGTCGGCGTGGGTGCGGTCGCGACGGCCGTCGCCAACGTGATCAACAACCTGCCCGCGTTGCTCCTGGCCCTCGACGGCGTGCACCACGCGTCGTGGGGCTTCTGGGCCTGGCTCCTCGGGGTCAACGTCGGCGCGGTCCTCCTGCCCATCGGCGCGCTCGCCAACCTGCTCTGGCTGCGGATCCTCCGGGCCGACGAGGTGCGGGTGGGCTTCCGGCGCTACGTCGGCATCACGCTCCCGGTCGCCGGGCCCGCGGTGGTCGCGGCGCTCGTGACCCTCGGCCTCGAACGGCTCGTGACCGGCGGCTGAGCCCGCGGCCGACCGCGTGTTCCACGCGCCCGCTCGACATGATCCTGCCGGCCGTCGGCCAGCACCTGAAGGTGCTCGAGGGCGACCACGACCCGGAGCCCGTCAACGGGGAGCGTGCGCCGCGAGCTCGATGGCCGTGAGCGACACCGGGATGCGCCGATCAGACCACGGTGATGGTGGGCGGCAGCGGACGACGGCCGGTGAGCGCGAGCAGCAGGTCGAGCGCCGCCGGCTCCTGCACCGCGATCCCCGCCGCGAGCAGGGCGGCGACCTGCACCCCGGGCCGCTCGACCGTCGCCCCGAGGTCCTCACTCGCGATGATCCCGAGCGCGCCGGTGATGTCGCGGCGGTGGACCACGAGCTCGAGGACGCGGGTCGGCAGGTAGTCGACGAGGCGCATGACGCCCACCGGCGTGGCGACCGGCGCGTCGTCGTCGGTGGCGTCGACCCGGTCGGTGACCCGAGCGACCGCGGCGGCGACCGTGGCGGCAGGGTCGGGACCGAGCGCCCGACCCGCAGCGCGGCCGCGTTCGACGAGAGCCTCCGGGTCGCCGTACGCGGCGCGCACGGCCGGGTAGTACTCGACCGCGTGGTGCAGGGAGACGGGGCCGGGATCACCCACGTCGAGGTAGGTCTCGACGGTGAGGAGCGAGCGGCCACAGTGCCCGGTGAGATCGCGCACGGTCCACTCGCCGAGACCCGGCGCGTCCCACGCGTTCGCGGGGACCGCACCCACCGTGATCGAGAACGCCTCCGCCGCGGCGGCGAACGCCTCCCGAACCGACCCGGACTCCATGCTCCACTCGACCATGCCCCGGTTGTACCCGCCCCGACCCGGTCCGGCCAGCCGGTGCCGCGCGTCGCGCCGACCGGGCGCGCCGACCGGGCTCGTCAGCCGGGCGGTTCCGGCGGGGGCGGGGCCACGACGGGTGCGGGCACCGCGGCGAGCTCCTGTTCGAGCTCGGCGGCGAGGCCGGCGGTGCCTCCGGTCGCCTTGGCCACCGCGAAGTCGATCCAGAACCGCACGAGCTCCGCGTGGGCGGCGTCGTAGAGGATCCCCGACGTCTTCTGCCGGCTGGAGACCGCGATGTCGGTCCACGGTTGCGTCTCGGAGTGCTGCACCGCGATCAGCTTGTCCCACGTCCACTCGCGGGTCTGCGCGGAGCCCACGAAGACCGCGCGGTGCGACGTGAGCGCGAAGGTGCCGTGGTCGACGGGCGTCGGCACCTCGGGCCCGGGCACGAACCGGCCCTTGGTCGCGCCGACGCGGTAGCGCACCGAGCGCATGCCCGGGACGGGGATGCTCACGCCCTGGCTGTGACCCTCCCAGTGCCCGGCCGCGCGCCGGGCCTCGATGAGCGCGACGCCGGTGATGCTGAAGTAGCCGCGCTCCCCCGCCTTCAACGCGACCGACGGGAACGATCCCGCGTCGAAGCCGTCGAACGTGCGGGCGGTCTCGAGGTAGCCGGCGAGCTGCGCCTGCCGCGCCGTCGCCGCGGCCGCGGCCTCCTCGGCCAGGTGCGCCTTGTGCTTCTCGAACATCGCTCCCCCGACGGGGCCACCGGGCCGCACACGCTCGGCGACCGGGACGCCGGGAGCCACACTACGGGCCGGTCGGGCCGGGCGCGTCGGACGCGGACCGACGCGACCGGCGGTCCCGACCGCGGACGGGGACGGGGACGGCACCGCGATTGTCGGCAAGACTCCCGGCCATGGCCGTTCGACGTGCGCCCCGCCCGGCCGTCGCGCTCCTGATGTCGTGTCACCCCGAGCCCACCGCGGCCGTGACCGCGGTGACCATGGCGCTGGCCGCCACCTCGGGTCGCGCCGCCGCGGGTGTCGTCGCGGTCGGGGCCGCGGTGCTCACGGGGCAGCTCTCGGTGGGCTGGCACAACGACTGGCTCGACGCGGAACGCGACCGCAGCACCGGGCGCGCCGACAAACCGGTGGCGCGCGGCTTCGTCGCCCGGCGCACGGTCGGGATCGCCGCGGCCACCGCGCTCGTCCTCACCGTGCCGCTCAGCTTCCTGTCGGGCTGGCGGGCCGCGCTCTGCCATCTCGTCGCGGTCGCGCTCGCGTGGTCGTACAACGCGCGGCTCAAGTCGACGGTGTTCTCGTTCGTGCCGTACACCGTCGCGTTCTCGCTGCTGCCCGCGTTCGTCTCGTTCGGGCTGCCCGGCCACCCCGCGCCGCCGTGGTGGGCGGTCGTCGGCGCCGGCCTGCTCGGGACCGGCGCCCACCTCGCCAACACGCTGCCCGACCTCGACGACGACGCGGCCACCGGTGTACGCGGCCTCCCGCACCGCCTCGGCCGCACCCGCACGTCGATCGGCGCCGCGCTGCTCCTGCTCGCGGCGTCGGCGGTGCTGGCGCTCGGGCCCGGCGACCCGGGGCCGCTCGCGATCGCCGCGCTCGCGGCCGCCACGCTGGTGGTGCTCGTCGCCGTCCGCCTCGGCCGCAACCCCGGCTCCCGCATGCCGTTCCGCCTCACCCTGGTCGTCGCCGCGATCGACGTCGCCCTCCTCCTCGCCCGCGGCACCGCCCTCTGACCCAACCCCCGAAGCCGCCCACCTCTGAGGTGCTCAGGAGATGCCCAGGGCTGGTCGGAGGGGTGGGGGCGTTGGGGCGCAGGGGGGGGAATGGGGGCTCAAGGCCGGTATCCACCGGTCGATATCCCACCTGAGCGGTTTCGACCCCTCGAGCGACGCCTCCGCCCTCCCCCCAGGCTGGAGGCGTCGCCGCGTCCGGACGCCTACGACAACGGGTCGAGCGTCCCGCGACGCAGGCCGAGCTGGGGGTCGAAGTCGGCGCGCAGTCCGAGGCACTCGCAGAGCGAATGCGCGGCGTTGACCAGCCCGACGTGCGAGAACGCCTGCGGGAAGTTGCCGACCAGCCGGTCGGTGGCGACGTCGTACTCCTCCGCCAACAGGCCGAGGTCGTTGGCGAGGGTGAGCAGCCGCTCGAACATCGTGCGGGCGTCGTCGACCCGGCCCATCTTCGCGAGGCAGTCGACCAGCCAGAACGAGCACGGCAGGAACGCGCCTTCGCCGGGCGGCAGGCCGTCGACCCCGGTCTCCGACTCGTAGCGCTGCACGAAGCCGTCGACCATGAGCTCGCGCTCGATCGCAGCGACCGTGTTGACGACCCGGGGGTCGTCGGGCGGGAGGAAGCCGTAGATGACGATCATCAGCACGCTCGCGTCGAGCCCGTGCGAGCCGTAGTACTGCGTGAACGCGCCGCGCGCCTCGTCGTAGCCCTCGCGGCACACCTCGGCGTGGATGTCGTCGCGCAGCGCGCGCCAGCGGTCGACGGGCCCATCGAGCCCTTGGTCCTCCACCGCGCGCACGGCGCAGTCGGCCGCGACCCAGGCCATGACGCGGGAGTGGACGAACTTCCGGCGCGGGCCGCGCACCTCCCAGATCCCCTCGTCGGGCTCGGTCCAGTGCGCCTCGAGGAACTCCATGAACGCGAGCTGCAGGGCCCAGGTCTCGCCGTCGAGGTGCACGCCGAGCCGGCGGGCCCGGTCGAACGCGTACATGAGCTCGCCGTAGACGTCGAGCTGGAACTGGTCGGAGGCCGCGTTGCCGATGCGCACCGGCGCCGAGCCCTCGTACCCGGGGAGCCACGGCAGCTCGAGCTCGGTGAGCCGGCGCTCGCCCCCGATGCCGTAGAGGATCTGCAGCTGCTCGGGCGCGCCGGCGGCCGCGCGCGCCAACCAGCGGCTCCACGCCGACGCCTCGTCGCCCAATCCCACCTCGATCATCGCGTTGAGCGTGAGGCTGGCGTCGCGGACCCAGCAGTACCGGTAGTCCCAGTTGCGGACGCCGCCGATCTTCTCGGGCAGCGACGTCGTGGCCGCGGCCACGATCCCTCCGGTCGGCTCGTAGGTGAGCGCCTTGAGGGTGATCAGCGAGCGCCGGATCTCGTCCTCCCACGGCCCCTCCACCGCGACCGGCGTGATCTGGCGGCACCACGTGGTCCAGAACTCCTCGGTGTCGGAGAGCGCGCGCTCGGCGTCGATCGGCGGCGGCGCGTCCTGCCACGAGTTGGCCCACGTGAGCACGAACGGGATGCGGTCGCCCTCGCGGACGGTGAAGTCGGCGTTGGTCCGCATGTGCACGCCGTCGACCGCCACCGGCGTGCGCAACGTGAGGGAGTTGGGGCCCGCGACCGCGCGCAACGAGTCGTCGACGTGGTGCACCCACGGGACCTCGGAGCCGTACTCGAACCGGATGATGAGCTCCATGTCCATCCGGACCTCGCCGCTCAGGCCCTCGACGATCCGCACGAGGTCGGGACGCACGTCGCGCGGCGGCATGAAGTCGATGACCCGCACGGTGCCGGTGTCGGTGACGAAGTCGGTCTCGAGCACGAGCGTGTCGAACCGGTAGCGCCGGCTCGTGGCCGTCGGCCGCCCGGCCGGGGCGAGCAGCCAGCGCCCGTGCTCCGCCGTGCCGAGCAGGGCCGAGAAGCAGGCGCCGGCGCCGAAGTGCGGCAGGCACAGCCAGTCGATCGAGCCGTCGAGCCCCACCAGCGCCGCGGTCTGGGTGTCGCCGATGATGCCGTAGTCCTCGATCCGCAGCGCCATGTCAGCGGTCGACCTCCGGCGCATGCCATCCGCCGTGGTCCGCGAGCAGCGCGTCGGCCACCTCCGGACCCCAGGAGCCGGGCGCGTAGGGAATCGCGGGCGCGTGGTCGTCGAGCACGGGCTGCACGACCGTCCACGCGGCCTCGACGCCGTCCTGACGCGCGAAGAGCAGTCGCTCGTCGTGCATCGCGTCGTGCAACAGCCGCTCGTAGGGGGCCATCTCCTCGGGGTGCGCGTCGCAGAGGAACAGCTCGGTCTGGTGCCCGCGGAACACCTCGCCCGCGAGCTTCGACCGGGCCCCCAGCGCGATCTCGACGCGGGGGTTGATCCGGAAGCGGAAGTAGTTGGTCTCGCCGAGCTTGGGCTCCATGTCGGCGAAGACGCGTTGCGGCGGCGCCTTGAGCTCCACCCGCACCTCGGTGCAGGTGCACGGCAGCATCTTCCCGGCCCGGATGTAGAACGGCACGCCGCCCCAACGCCACGAGTCGATCCACAGCTTCACCGCGGCGTAGGTCTCGACGTCGGAGTCGGCGGCCACGCCCTTCTCGTCGCGGTAGCCCTCGAACTGGCCCCGCACGTAGTCCTCGGGTCGCAGCGGCCGCATGGCGCGGAAGACCTTCTCCTTCTCGTCGCGCATCGCCTCGGTGCCGGCGCCGACGGGCGGCTCCATGGCCAGCAGCGAGATCACCTGCATGAGGTGGTTCTGCACCACGTCGCGCAGCGCGCCGACCTCGTCGTAGAAGGCACCCCGGCCCTGCACGCCGAAGTCTTCCGCCATCGTCACCTGCACGCTGGCGACGTAGTTGCGGTTCCAGATCGGCTCCAGGAACGAGTTGGCGAAGCGGAAGTACAGCAGGTTCTGCACCTCCTCCTTGCCGAGGAAGTGGTCGATGCGGAAGATCGCCCGCTCGGGGAACACGGAATGGAGCACGTCGTTGAGCTCCCGCGACGACTCGAGGTCGCGGCCGAAGGGCTTCTCGACGATGACGCGCGCGGCGTCGGCGCAGCCCGACCGGCCGAGCCCCTCGACCACGGTGGCGAACTCGCCCGGCGGGATCGCGAGGTAGTGCGCAGGGCGGCCCGCGCCGTCGAGCGCGGCGCGCAGCGCGTCGAACGTGGCCGCGTCCTCGTACTTGCCGTCGACGTAGCGCAACGACGCGACGAGCGCGTCGTACGCGGCCTGGTCGTCGACGCCGCCGTGCGCGTCGATGCTCTCCTTGACCCGGGCCTTGAAGCGATCGAGGTCCCAGCCCGAGTAGGCGACGCCGATGACGGGGACGCCGAGTGTGCCGCGCTTGGTCATCGAGTACAGGGCGGGGATGATCTGCTTGAACGCGAGGTCGCCGGACGCGCCGAAGAACACGAGCGAGTCGGACGGCTCCGACGTATCCGCCGGCTCGGGCTCGGCCAACGTCGACGTGTCGGGCATCCGGGGGGTCGTGGCCATCAGGGCTGCTTCTCGTCGTGGCCGCCGAACTCCTTGCGCAGCGCCGACAGCAGCTTGTCGCCGAACAGCCCCTCACCCTGCGACGAGAAGCGCTCCTCGAGCGCGGCGGTCAGCACGTAGGCGGGCACGCCCTCCTCGATCGCGGCGATGGCCGTCCACCGGCCCTCGCCGGAGTCGGAGACCCGCCCGCCGAAGTCGGCGAGGTCGGGCGACCTCTGCAACGCCAGCGCGGTGAGGTCGAGCAGCCAGGAGCCGATCACGCTGCCGCGCCGCCAGACCTCGGCCACGGCCGCGGTGTCGATGTCGTACTGGTAGTACTCCGGGTTCGCGAGGGGCGCGGTCTCCGCGTCGACGGTGCGCTCGACCGTGCCGACGTCGGCCCGCTGGAGGATCGCGAGACCCTCCGCGTAGGCGGCCATGATCCCGTACTCGATCCCGTTGTGGACCATCTTCACGAAGTGGCCCGCGCCGTTGGCGCCGCAGTGCAGGTAGCCGTGCTCGGCCGGCACCGGCTCCCCCGTGCGGCCCGGTGTGCGCGGCGCCGACTCCACGCCGGGCGCGAGGGTGGCGAACACCGGCTCGAGCCGCGAGACGATCTCGTCCTCGCCCCCGATCATCAGGCAGAAGCCGCGGTCGAACCCGAACACACCGCCGCTCGTACCCACGTCGAGGTAGTGGATGCCCAGCTTCGCGAGCTGCGAGGCCCGGGCGATGTCGTCGCGGTAGTAGGAGTTGCCGCCGTCGATGATCACGTCGCCGGCCTCGAACGCGCCGGCGACGTCGGTGACCGTGGCGCCGGTGAACGCGGCCGGGACCATGATCCACGCGGCCCGGGGAACCGTGAGGGCCGCAGCGAGCTCTTCCAGCGACGCGACCCCGGTGGCGCCCTCCTGGACCAGGGCGGCCACGGACGCCGGGTTCACGTCGTAGACGACGCATTCGTGGCCGTCGCGCATCAGGCGGCGGACGAGACCCGCTCCCATCCGGCCCAGGCCCACCATTCCCAGCTGCATGCGTACTCCTTCGTCGCGGCCGACGGTTCAGATGAGCCCGGCTTCGGGCGAGAATAAGGGAATGACCGCAACCCGCATGGGCATCGACATCGGCGGCACCGGGATCAAGGGCGCCCCGGTCGACCTCGAGACCGGCAAGCTCGCCGCCGACCGCCTCCGGATCCTCACACCCGATCCCGCGACCCCCGAGGCCGTGGCCGAGGTCGTCGCCCGGATCGTGGAGCACTTCGACTGGGTGGGGCCGATCGGTTCCACCTTCCCCGCGGTGGTGCGCTCGGGCGTCACCATGACCGCCGCCAACGTCGACCGGGGCTGGGTCGGGTGCAACGCGGCCGACCTGCTCACCAAGACGACGGGCCAGCCGGTCACCGTGCTCAACGACGCCGACGCGGCCGGGATCGCGGAGATGCGGTACGGCGTGGGCAAGGACCGCAAGGGCACGATCATCATGATCACGCTCGGCACCGGCATCGGCACCGCGCTGTTCGTCGACGGCGTGCTCGTGCCCAACACCGAGCTCGGCCACCTCGAGATCGACGGCGAGGACGCCGAGAGCCGCGCGTCCGACGCGGCCCGCACCCGAGAAGACCTCTCGTGGAAGCACTACGCGAAGCGGCTCGACCAGTACGTCGACACGCTCGTCCGCCTGTTCAGCCCCGACCTCGTGGTGGTCGGCGGCGGCGCGAGCAAGCACTCCGACCGCTTCATCCCCCGCCTCACCTCCACGGTCGACGTCGTCCCCGCCGAGCTCCTCAACGAGGCCGGCATCGTCGGCGCCGCCCTCGCCGTCGAGCACCACTGACCTTCAGGCGGGAGCGATGCCGGGTTCGCTCTCGGCGACGTCGTGAGACCCACCCGCGACCCCCTCGGCGTCCCTGACTGAGCGGCCTTCCAGCTCCGCGCCAACGAGATCCACCTCGACGGTCGCATCGGCAGAAGCAGCCACCAGCCCGCGCAGGAACGTCCGCACCTCGTCGCCGTCGACGGAACGGCGGAACGGGGGCAGCGCGGCGAGGAGCGCGGCCCGGTAGCCGGCGTTGGCGAGCCGGGAGTCGAGCACCGCGACCACCCCGCGGTCGGTGCGCGACCGCACCAGCCGGCCGACGCCCTGCGCGAGCGCGAGCGCGGCGCGGGGCACGTCGATCGACACGAACGGGTTCTCGCCCCGCTTCGACGCGAGCGCCCGGCGGGCCTGCTCGAGCGGGTCGTCGGGCCGGGCGAAGGGCAGCTTGTCGACGACCACGAGCGAGAGCGTGGAGCCGGGCACGTCGACGCCCTGCCAGAAGCTCCGGGTCGCGACGAGCACCGCGCGCTCGTCGGCCGTGAACTGCTCGACGAGCAGCGCCTTCGGGCCGTCGTCCTGGGCGATGATCCGGTGGTCGGGGAACCGCTCGCGCAGCAACGTGACGAAGCGCACCACCGCGGCCCGGCTGGTGCAGAGCACGAGCGCGTGGCCGTCGGCCGCCTCGATCAGGTCGCCGAGCTCCTGGCCCGCGGCGGCCTCCCACGCGGGGTCGCGGGGCTCGGGGAGCCGGCGGGGCACGTAGAGGTAGGCCTGCTCGCGGAAGTCGAACGGGCTCTCGGCCCGCAGCGCGACGTAACCGGGAGCGGTGTCGCTGGCGAGCGATCCGCTCCGGTCGACGGGCTCGGGCTCGGCCGCGGGATCGAGACCTGCGGCCCGGGCGAAGGAATCGAAGCGGTCGCCGGAGCCCATGGTGGCCGACACGAAGATGCAGGGCTGCTTGGTGAGGAGCGCGTCGGCGAGGCGCACGCCGACCTCCACGGGCGCGAGCCGGAGCGTGGGGTACCGGCCGCCCTCCACCCACGCGACCTCGTCCTCGGCCGGCGCCGCGAGCCGGCGGAGGTCGAGGAGCGCGCCCGAGCCGAGCTGCATCGCAGCCTGGGCCGCGGTCGCGTCGGCCGCGTCACCGTCGTCCTTCACCCGGTTCACCGCCGCGGTCGCGGTGGCCACCGCCTCCGCGGCGCCGTTGAGCACGACCGCGAGATCACCCCGATCGGGTCGGACCCGGCCCTCGGTGTAGCCGAGCACCCGCTCGAGCTCGTCGCCCAGCGACGCCACCCGCTCCACCGACTTCTCGTCGCCCACGACCCGTCGCAACCGCGCCGCCAGCGCCCGCAGCCGCGGCGCGCTGCAGTCGATGCCGAACGCGCGGGTCGCGATGTCGGGGAGCTCGTGGGCCTCGTCGAAGATCACCACGTCGTGCTCCGGGAGCACGTAGCCGCCCGACGCGAGGTGCGCGCAGTAGAGCGACGTGTTGACGATCAGCAGATCGGCGGTGGCGGCGCGGGTGCGGGCGGCCTCGGCGAAGCACTCGTCGCCCGCGAAGCACTTGGCCGCGCCCGGGCACTCCCCCGGCCCGCACGTGAGGGCCCGCCAGCTCTCCTTGGCCACGGATTCCGGGAGGTCGGCCTCGTCGCCGGTCACGGTGGCGCCCGCCCACTTGGTGAGGAAGCGCAGATCGGCCGCGAACGACTTGGTGGGCCGGGTCTCGAACAGCGTGCCCTCGTCCTGGGCGTCCTCGAGCTTCGCCTTGCAGAGGTAGTTCGACCGGCCCTTGAGCATCGCCGCGCTGCGCTCGCCCCGCAGGTCGAGCGAGTCGAGCACGTGGGGGACGTCCTTGCGCCACAGCTGGTCCTGGAGCGCGAGGGTGGCGGTGGCTACCACGACCCGCAGGCCGCTGACCAGGGCGGGGACGAGGTAGGCGAGCGACTTCCCACTCCCGGTGCCGGCCTGGGCCACGAGGTGGCGCTCCGTGAGCATCGCGTCGGCCACTGCGACGGTGAGCTCCCGCTGGCCCGGGCGGTCCTCGCCGGCGCCAGGAAGCGCGTCGACGGCTTTCGCCAACGCGTCGAGCACGATCCCTTCGGCCATCGGTGCAGTCTGGCCGACGCTCACGCCGTGGCGGGGAAGCCGCGCGTCTCCCGGGTCTCGGGCCCGTGCGCAGCGTGCACGGCGCGTGCCCGCGCGACGCGCAGCTGGGCGAGGTTGCGGAACACCCGCCGGTGCAGCGGCACGAGCCCGAACCAGTAGAGGACTCCGGGGACGCCCTTGGTGCGCAGCGCGCCCACCTGGTGCAGCGTGGCCGCGGTGCCGTCGGCCGACACCCGCACCTGCCAGCCGAGCCACGCCTCGCCGAAGAACCAACCCACGCTCGCGAGGAGCAGGACGCCGGGATCGCGCTCGACCACCGTCCACCAGTCGACCGGTGCCCCGGGCACCACCTCGGGCGCGGCCATCAGCCGCATCCGCTCGCCGAACAGCCGGCCGAACGTGATGCGCAACCACCACCCGATCGCGAAGCCGTACCAGGCCTGGCTCCCGCCGATGGCGCCGAGGTCGGCGTCGAGCGCGCCGGCGAGGGCCGGATCCATCGGGACGTCGACCACGATGGCGTAGACGCCCGCGTCGACGCCGTCGCCCCGGTCGAAGATCCGGACCGGTGTCCGTTGCACCTGCCGCTCGAGCGCGTCGCGGATCGACGCGTCGAGGCCCAGCGGTGTGACCGTGAACGCGGTCGCGGTGGGCCCCGGGTCGCGCACGACGACCTCGGTCGTGAGGCTCTCGATGAGCGAGTGGCTCACGTCGCGGTCGACCGGCGTGACCAGGTCGACCCAGTAGGCGGAGAGGTGCGGCGTGAGCAGCGGGATGTTGACGATCAGCCGGCGGTGCAGGCCCCGCACGCGCGCGTAGGCGTTGATCATCTCCTCGTAGCTCGTGACGTCGGCGCCCCCGACCTCGTACACCCGGGGCTCCACCTGCAACGACTGCACGAGATACTCGAGCAGGTCGCGCTCGGCGAGGGGCTGGATCCGGGTGCGGACCCAGCGTGGGCACACCATCACGGGGAGGCGGCCCGCGATGTGCCGGAGCATCTCGAACGAGATGCTGCCCGCGCCGAGGATGACCGCGGCCCGCAGCTCCACGACCGGCACGCCGTCGGCGCCGAGCGCGTGGCCCACCTCCTGGCGGCTCTGGAGGTGCTCGCTCGACGGATCCTCGCCCAGGCCGCCGAGGTACACGATGCGCCCGACCCCGGCGGCGGCGGCCGCGGCGCCGAACGTCTCCGCGAGCTCGCGGTCGCGGGCGCGGAAGTCGCCGCCCGCGGTCATCGAGTGCACGAGGTAGTACGCGGCCGCGCAGTCGCGCAGCGCGTCGGTGAGCGCGGCGCGGTCGCCCACGTCGACGACCTTCGGCTCGACGCCCGATCCGCGGGGCAGCTTCTTCCCGTTCCGGCCCAGCGCGACCACGGTGTGGCCGTCGGCGGTCAACCGCTCGACGAGGACGCCACCCACATATCCCGAAGCTCCCGCCACCGCCAACCGCATGCCGCCATCACAACACGAACCCGGCCGTCGCGGCCATCAGCGCTCAGCCCCATAGGCGCGGTAGGAGCACCTCTGCGGAACTCCGACGGCGCCTATGGCACTACGTGAGGGCGGCGAGGACCTCGGCCGCGGCGCGGTCGCCCGACTGGAGCGCGCCGTCCATGTAGCCGTTCCAGACAGTGGCGGTCTCGGTGCCCGCCCAATGGATCGGGCCGACCGGCTCCCGCAGCGCGGGGCCGTACTGGGTCCACACGCCGGTCGGGAAGTGGGCGCCGTAGCAGCCGCGGGTCCACTCCTCCGCAGACCAGTCGAGCTCCTGGAAGTCGAGCGGGGTGGCCGCCGGGGGCCCGAAGTAGCGGGTCAGCGACCCGAGCACCGCCTCGCGCCGCTCCGCGGGGGTCATCCGGCTGGCCCGGCGCGCGTGCGCGCCTTCGAGGAACGCGAGCATCACGCCCCGCGCACCCGAGGGCGGCGAGTTGTCGAACGTGATCTTCACCGGCCCCTCGTTGCCGGTGGCCTGACCGGTGAGCCCGTCTTCGCGCCAGAAGGGTGTCTCGTAGACGACGTTGCACTTGATGACGGCGCCGGCGGGCACCGCCTGCGTGAGCTGGTCGCGCCACGACGGGAGCGCGGGCTCGTATGCGAGCCGGCCCGCGAGCGTTGGCGGGATCGCGACGATCACGGCGCGCGCCGCGACCTCGAGCTCGTCGGTGAGCACGGTGACGCCCGCGGCGCCGATGGCGACCTTCCGGACGGGTTGCGCGAGCCGGACGCGGCCGCCGAGCTCGGCGGCCATCGCGAGCGGCACGCGCTGCGACCCGCCCACGAAGCGGTCCTGCTGCGCGCCGTCGCCCACGCCCGCGAGGCGGTCGACTCCCCCGCCGGAGTTCGTGTAGAAGAGCGCGTGCAGGAGCGAGTAGTCGGCGGGCTCGGCCGCGAAGACGGCCGCCGAGTACAGCCGCAGCAGATCCCGGCCCTTGCTCGTGCGGCAGTTGCGCTGGATCCAGGTCTCGAACGTCTGCGAGTCCCACTGCTCCGCCCGCGATGCGCTCCACGGCGCCTCCAGCGGCACCCGCCGGGCGAGGTTGTCGAACCGGGCCTGGGCCTGGCCGATGTCGGCGAGGACGAACGGGTTGATGCGTGGGATCGTGCCCTTGTACCGGCCCTGGGTCTCGCCGAAGCGGAGGAGGTTCTCGCCCTCGTTGTACGTGGGGAACGTGTCGATGCCGAGGTCGGCCGCGAGCCGCTGGATGCGGTTCTGCGTCGGCCCGATCCACTGCCCGCCCATCTCGACGACCACGCCGTGCTCCAGCTCGCGGTTGACCACGCGCCCACCGACACGGTCGCGCGCCTCCACCACGACGACGTCGCGCCCACCGGCGACGAGGGCCTGCGCCGCGCCGAGTCCCGCGAGCCCTGCCCCTACGACGACGACGTCGGTCTCGATGCGTTCGGCCATGCGGTCAGGTTACGTAGCCTGCGCGCCATGCGCGGGGCCGGAGTCGACGGTTGCAACGGCGGGTGGGTCTGCGTGCACGAGGGGACCGCCACCGTCCATCGCACGTTCGCGGGGCTGATGGCGGCGTTGCCGGCGGAGACGTTGGTGGGCGTGGACATGCCCGTCGGCCTGCTCGACGACTTCGAGCCCGGCGGCCGCGACGCCGACCGGCTCGCGCGCGCCCGGCTCGGGGCGGTGCGGGGGACGTCGGTCTTCTCCGCGCCGCCCCGCGCCGCGCTCGAACGGTGGCGGGTCGCCCCCGACTACCCGTCCGTCAAGGCCGCGGTCGACGGCCACCTCACCAAGCAGGCCTATTTCCTCCTGGCCAAGATCGCCGAGGTCGACGACTTCGTGCGCGCCCACGGGCAGGACCGGGTGGTCGAGATCCATCCCGAGCTCGCCTTCATGGAGCTGGCCGGCGGCCCCGTGCGGGAACCGAAGCGCACCGCGGCGGGCCGGGCCCGTCGGCGCGGGCTGCTCGATCGGGCCGGGATCCACGTCCCCGAACGGCCCGGGAACCCGCGGCCGGACCCGGGCGCGGCCGGGCGCGGTCCGCGGGTGGCGTGGGACGACCTGCTCGACGCCACCGCGGTCGCGTGGAGCGCGGCGCGGGTCGTGGCGGCCACGGCCGGGCGCCTGCCGGCGTCACCCCCGCTCGACCGCCACGGCCTCCGGATGGAGATCCGTTGGTGACCGGCCGAAACCGGCGGAGTCAATGCGTCCGGGAGCGCTCGCGTACGCTGGCCGCTTCGACGGCCCACGGCCCGCAACGACCCCGCCCCCGGAGGAACGCATGTCACTCGCCATCGCGGAACGCGCCCTGCTCGAGGAGCGGCGCCCCCTCACCCGGGCCGAGGTCGACGCGGTGGCCGCGCTGCCGCTGGACGACCTCCCCGACCTCGTGGCGCTCGCACACAAGGTCCGGCTCGCCTACTGCGGTCCCGAGGTCGAGCTCGAGAGCCTGATCAACGCGAAGTCGGGCGCCTGCCCCGAAGACTGCGCGTTCTGCAGCCAGAGCGCTCGGTTCGAGACCGAGGTCGACGTCTACGCGTTCCTCGACCTCGACGAGGTGCTCGCGGCCGCCCGCTCCACCGCCGCCGTCGGCGCCACGCAGTTCTGCATCGTGGTCGCGGTCCGCGGCCCCGAGGAGCGGCTGCTGCGCAAGGTCATCGACGCGGTCGAGCTCGTGCAGCGCGAGACCGGGCTCGAGGTCGCGTGCTCGCTCGGACTGCTCCGGCCCGAGCAGGCTGCCCGCCTCGCGGCCGCGGGCGTCCGCCGCTACAACCACAACCTCGAGGCGCCACGGGCCGTCTTCCCCGAGATCTGCACCACCCACACGTGGGAAGACCGCGTCGCCACCGCGCAGATCGCCAAGGACGCGGGCATGGAGCTCTGCTCCGGGGGCATCCTCGGGCTGGGCGAGACCCTCGAGCAGCGCATCGACTTCGCGTTCGAGCTCGCGGAGCTCGACCCGTGCGAGGTGCCGATCAACCTGCTCGACCCGCGGCCGGGCACGCCGCTCGCGGAGCAGGGGCTCATGTCGCCGCGCGAGGCACTCCAGGCCATCGCGCTGTTCCGGCTCATCATGCCGGGCACCTGGCTCCGCCTCGCCGGTGGCCGCGAGAAGGTGCTCGGCGAGCTGCAGGCGCTGGGGCTGCTGGCCGGCGCCAACGCGCTGATCGTCGGCAACTACCTCACGACGCTCGGCCGCACGCCCGAGGAGGACCACGCCCTGCTCGACGCGCTCGGCATGCCCGTCGCCGAGGGCCCGGGCGAGGGCCGCTTCGTGATCGACGCCGACGGCCCGCACCCCATGCCGGCCCGCCGCCCCAACATCCCGCTCACCGTCGAATAGCCCTCGGGCTTCGTGCGCTAGAGGTCGGTGAGGTGGGCGGTCTCGTTGAAGGAGGCGAGGTAGGTCTCGCCGTCACGCGAGCCGATGCGGGTGACGGCGGCGACGTCGAGGCGCATCCGGTAGCCGAGCTCGGGTGAGACGCCGAGCGCGACGGTGACCGCGGCCTTGATCGGGGCGACGTGGCTCACGGCGACGACGTTGACGTCGTCGTCGGCGAACTCGGCCAGGAAGCCCGAGATGCGGGCCGCGACCTCGTTGAGGCTCTCGCCGCCCGGCACCCGGAAGTCGGGGTCGGCCTTCAGCCGCGCCCACGACCCGGCCGGCACCTCGGTGAGCGACAGGCCCTCCCACTCGCCGTAGGCGACCTCGATGAGCCGCTCGTCGACCTCGACCGTCGCCCCGATCCCCGCCGCGATCGCGGCCGCGGTCTCCCGCGCCCGCAGCAACGGGCTCGTGCGCACGATCGTGGCCGCGCCGACCGCGCGCGCGAGCCGCGCCGCCTGGTCGCGGCCATGGTCGGTGAGCGGCGGGTCGACGTGGCCCTGCAACCGGCCGTCGCGGTTCGACGCCGTCTGCCCGTGCCGCGCCAACACGATCACTCCCCGGCCCCGCTCACGACGGGATGTCCCGCAGCCGGCCGGTGCGGAGGAACTCGGCGCGCGGCCCGGGCTCGTAGAGCGAGCCGATGCCGGTCATCCACCAGCATGCGAAGAGGCCGATGGCCTCCTCGATCGCGACGATCCCCCAACTCGGGATCAGCGGCACGTTGCCGAACGAGGAGCCGAGGAACGGCCACCAGAACACGTGGTCGTGGCTCCACGCGCCCGAGAGCAGCAGGCCCGCCATGCTCCCGATCGGCAGGCACAGCAGCCGCCGGCGCCGCAGGCGGGTCCGGCCGATGGTGGCGATCATGATCACCGCAAGCAGCCCGATGCTCGCGACCAGGCTGTGGCCAACCGCCATGTGCCCGAACGGCAAATCGACGAGAAGCGGGAGCAGCGCGCCCAGCGCGATCAGGCGGTAGTCGACGCCCACGCTGCGGAACACGTAGTGCACGAGCAGCACCGACGGGCCGATGTACCAGAGGATCATTCGACGACGAGGATCGCGCCGCAGTTGTCGCACTGCGTGACGGTTCCGGCCGGCGCGTGCCGGGCGCGGTCGACCTCGCCCGACGGGATCGTGAGCCGGCAGCCCTGGCACTGGTTGCCGAGGAGGCGGGCCGCGCCGATGCCGCGCGCCTTGACCCGGGCCGACTCGTAGAGCCGCAGCGTCGCGGGGTCGATCGTCTGCGCGACGGCCTCCCGCTGCGTGCGCTCGGCCGCGAGCTCGTCGTCGATCTTCGCCTCCTCGTTCGCGATGACCGCGATCGCGCCGCGCGCGTCGGCCTCGACCCCGGTCTGCTCCGCGACGATGGCCGCGACCTCGGCGTCGAGCCCCTCGCGCCGCTCGATCACCTCGAGCTCGTTGTCCTCGAGGTCGGAGCGGTGCTTGCGGAGCGACGCGATGTCGGCCTGCATGGCCTGGAGCTCCTTGGGCGAGTTGACCGTGCCCGAGTACATCGTGGTCTCGACGGCCTTGGCCTTCTCCTCGAGCGAGCGGGTCTCGTCGTCGAGGCGGCGCTCCTCGCGGGCGACCTCGTCGCGCGCCGCGGTCGCCTCGGCGAGTCGGGTCGCGATCTCCGCGAGCCGGGCGTTGGCCGACTCGAGCGCGGCCCGCTCGGGGAGCGTGGCCCGGCGGTGCACCAACCGGTCGATGGCGGTGTCGTGGTCCTGGAGCTCGAGCAGCGGGACGACGCTCATGCGGTGTGCGGGGCTGGCGATTCAGGCATCGCGGGGAGCCTACCGGGCGGCGCGGCGAGGGCTTCCGGGCGCGTCAGGACCGCGCGGCCGCCCGTCAGAGATGGGTGGTGGTCGTGACGGCCGTCGTGGTCGGGGGCGGCGCGGTGGTCGCCGGCGGCGCGGTGGTCGTCGCCGCCGGGGTGGTCGTCGTCGCGTTGGGGTCGACGGTCGTGGTCGTGGTCGCGTTGGGGTCGACGGTCGTCGTGGTCGGGGGCGGCGGCGCGACGCCGCGGCCGCGCTCGTCGATGAACTTGCCCGGCGGCCACTGGCTCGGATCGGGGGCGAAGAACTGCTGGTTCGGAACGCCGCCGAGCTCGGCGTCCATGTACTTCTTCCACACCCGTGCGGGATAGGTGCCACCGAACACGGTGATGCCGCCGACCCGCGTCATCGGCACCCCCCCGGTGGGCGAGCCCATCCACACGCAGGTGGAGAGCTGGGGCACGAAGCCGCAGAACCAGGCGTCGGTCTTCCTGTCGGTGGTGCCGGTCTTGCCCGCGGCGACCCGACCCCCGTTGAGCCGGGCCGCGGTGCCGGTGCCGCCGGTGATGACGCCGCGCATCATGTCGGTGACCGTGGCCGCGACCTGCGCGCTGATCACACGGACGCCGGTGGTGTTCTCCTTGAAGATCTGCTTCCCGCTCGAGTCGGTGACCCGGCGGATGAAGATCGGGTCGTGCTTGATGCCGCCCGAGGCGATGGTGTTGAAGACCGTGGCCATCTCGAGCGGCGTGGTCGCGTCGGTCCCGAGGGTGGTCGACGGGTAGGCGGGCACGTCGTGGTTGACACCGAGCCGCTTCGCCATCTCCGCGATCTTCTGGGGCGAGAGCGCGGCCGCGACCCGCACGAAGGCGCAGTTGACGGAGCCCGAGAGCGCCTGGCGCAGCGTGATGATGCCGCCGCCGGGCTCGGCGTTCTGGGTGTCGTACGGCGTGCGGTTGTTGGGGAACTTCACCGAGCACGGCGAGGTGCCGTCGACGGTGTCGTCCGGGGAGAAGCCGTTCTCGATCGCGGCCGTGAGGGTGATCACCTTGTAGGTGGACCCGGGTTGGCGCTCACCCTGGGTGGCGAGGTTGTACTTGGCGGTGGCGAAGTCGACGCCGGCCACCATCGCCCGCACCTCGCCGTTGCTGGGATCCATCGACACGACCGCGGCCGTGAACGGGGGCTGGTTGGGGAGCGTGCTGTTGACGGCCGACTGCGCGAGGAACTGCGCCTGCGGGTCGAACGTCGTGTAGACGCGCAGGCCGCCGGTGAGGACGGCCTTGCGCCGGTCGGCGTCGGTGGCACCGAGGCGGGGGTCGGCGAGCAGGCGGCGCTGCACCTCGTCGACGAAGTAGTCGGTCGGCCGCAGCTCGGCCGGCGGCTTCACCGTGGGGAGCGGCGCGGCCTTCGCGGCCGTGGCCTCCGCCTTCGTGATGGTGCCCTCCTTGACCATGCCGTCGAGCACGTCGGAGCGACGGGCCCGGGCCCGGTCGGGATAGAAGAACGGGTTCGCGCCCTCGGGGTTCTGGATGAGCCCCGCGAGCAGCGCGATCTCGGGCAGCGTGAGCTCGCTCAGCTTCTTGCCCCGCACCGCGTGCGTCACCGGGTCGGTGGTGAGGAAGAAACGGGCCGCCGCGGTCTTCACGCCGTAGGAGCCCTGCCCGAAGTACACGGTGTTGAGGTACTGCTCGAGGATGTACTTCTTCGAGTACTGGTCGTTGACGCGGTAGGCGAGGATCGCCTCCTTCACCTTGCGGTTCAGGTCGCGCTTCGACGTGAGGATGCGGTTCTTCACCAGCTGCTGGGTGATCGTGCTGCCGCCCTGGCTCACCGCGCCCGAGCCGACGTTCTTGGTGAGGGCCCGCACCACGGACTGCAGGTCGACACCGGGGTTCTGGTAGAAGGTCCGGTCCTCGGTGTCGATGACGGCCTTCTGGAGCAGGAGGGGAACCTGCTTGAGCGGGACCGGGTCCCGGTTCTGGAGCCCCAGGGCGGCGATCTCGTTCCCGTTCTTGTCGTAGACGATCGAGATCTGGTCGAGCTTCTTGAAGCTCACCTCGAGCTTGTTGCTCACGCTCGCGCCGGTGACGATCGCCCGGGCCCCGGGGATGATCGCTACCAGGCAGACGCCGAGCATGACGCCGCCGACACCGATGATCACCAGGAACTTCAGAAGGATGCGCACAGGGCCCACAGGTTTCCACACGCCGGCCCGGATTCCGTGCCGGGGCGCGGCGGGGCCCGTGGGGGCGCGACCGGGGGCTCAGGAGTGGCTGAAACGGCCTTTGACCAGGGCCGGAGCCGCCTTCAGGCCCCGGGTCGGCTCGAAGCGCTCCGCGGCCGCGGTGAGCGCCGCGATCTCGTCGGGGCCGAGGAGCAGCTCCGCGGCCGCCACGTTGGCCTCGAGCTGCCCGACGTTGCTCGCGCCGGGGATCGCCACGACGTTGGAGTGGCTGACGACCCAGGCGAGGGCGACCTGCGCCGGGGTCGACCCGTGCGCGTCGGCGACCGCGCGCAGCTCGTCGAGCAGGGGTCCCGCGGCCTCGAGGTTGTCGGGGAGGAACAGCGGGTTCATCTGGCGGGCCGGGCCCGACGGGCGGTGGGTGGCGTCGTACTTCGCACCGAGCAGGCCCTGCCCGAGCGGGCTGTACGCGATGATCATCCGGTCGTTGGCCTGCGCCCACTCGAGCATCTCGCCGAACGGCTTGCGGTCGACGAGGCTCGCCTTCACCTGGTTGCTCAGCACGGGCCGCCCGAGCAGCGCCTCCGCCTTCCGCCACCGCGCGAGCGAGAAGTTGCTCACGCCCACATGGCCGATCACGCCCGCGTCGAGCAGCCTGCGCATCCCGTCCATCGTGGTCTTGAGCGGTACGACCGGGTTGGGCCAGTGCACCTGGTAGAGGTCGATGCGGTCGACGCCGAGGCGCTTCGCGCTGGCCCGGGCCCGCTGCTCGACGACCGACGCGATCGGCATCACGGGGAAGATCTTCGACGCGATGAACACGGAATCGCGGTGGCCCGCGATCGCGGCGCCGAGGATCGTCTCCGACCTCCCCCGGGCGTAGATCTCCGCGGTGTCGAAGAGGTTGACCCCGAGATCGAGCGCCCGGTGCACGATCTTCCCGGCCTCGTTCGACGCGTACTCGTCGCCGTAGCCCCAGTCCTTCGAGCCGAACTGCCACGTCCCCAGGCCGATCACCGAGATGTCGACCCCGTCCACCGTCACTGCGCGCATGCCACCACCCTGGCCGCTCGCGACCCGACGCGCCACCCCCTGATCGGCGTCGACCCGTCGGCGACGGACGGAGTCCGCGTCACACCCGCTCGTTACAGTCGGCCCGTGCGTCGGCAGCTGCTCGTCCCCTTCGGCCCCGAGGCCACGGAGTGCCTGGTCGAGCAGGTGCGGGAGGCGAAGGCGGGCGAGCCGCTCGCGCCGGTCACGGTCGCGGTGCCGGGCTCCTACGCCGGGCTCGCGTTGCGCCGCGCGCTGGCCGCGCACCCCACCACCACCGCCACCCCCGGCCTGGTCAACGTGCGCTTCCTCGCGCTGGCCCGGGTCGCGGAGCTGCTCGGCGCGCCCACGCTCGCCGCCGATGCCCGCCCACTCACCGACGCGCTGCGGTCCGACGCGGTCCGGCGGGTGCTGGCCGGAGGCGCGGGATCCCTGGGTGGCCGGGCCCGCCATCCGCAGACCGAGCGGAGCGTCGAGGCCACCCTCGCGGAGCTGCGGCGGGCCGAGGCGACCACCGTGACCCGTCTCGCGAAGCTGGAGCCGGCCGGCCGGCGCGCGGTCGAGCTGCTGCGCGCCTACGAGGCGGCCACCGCCGGCACCTACGACGACGAAGACCTCCAACGCTCGGGTGCCCGCGCCGCGCGCGAGGAGCCGGGCCGGCTGCGCGAGACGGGGCCGGTCCTCGTCCACCTGCCGCGGGAGCTCTCGGCCGCGGAGCAGGACCTGCTCGACGCGATCGCGGCGGCGAGCGGGGTCGCGGTGATCCACGGGCTCGCCGGGGAGGAGGAGGCCGACGCCTCCACCCTCGCCCTCGCCGACCGGCTGGAACCGCTCCTCGGGCCGGTGGTCCGGTGGATGCCGACGGGTGCGGCGGCCACGCGCGAGCCCACCGCGGCGCGCGTCACCCGATTCGTCGCGGCCCCCGACCCCGACGAGGAGGTGCGCGCCGCGCTGCGCCGCATCCTCTCGGGCCCGGCGGAGCGGCCGTTGCACCGCGTCGCGCTCGTCTACCGCGACCCCGACCCCTACGCGCGCATCGCGCACGAGCAGCTCGAGGCCGCGGGCATCCCCGCGAGCGGCGCGTCCACCCGCACCCTCGCCGACACCGTCACCGGACGCGTCCTCCTGAGCCTGCTCGCGCTCGCCGACGACGACTTCCGTCGCGACGCCGTCGTCGCGTGGATGAGCACCGCGCCGATCCTCGAGAACACGGGGTCCGGGCGGTGGATCCCGACCGACCGCTGGAACCAGATCTCGCGCGAGGCCGGCGTGGTCCGCGGGCTCGACCAGTGGTCCGAGCGGCTCGACCACCACCGCGAGGTCCGGGAGGCGGCCCGGGCCCGGTGGAGCGACGACCCGGAGTCGGTGGATCCGGTCGCCGAGCTCGCGGTGCGGCTCCGCACGTTCGTCGCCGAGCTCGGCGACCGGACCGTCACCACGCGCCCCGGCGGCGCGTCGGGCCGCGCGCCGTGGAGCGAGTGGGCCGCGTGGGCCACAGGCCTGCTCGACCGCTACCTCGGTCGCGAAGGCGCGCACGCCGCGTGGCCCGACGCCGAGATCGAGGCCGCGCAATCGGTGCGCGCCCGACTCGACGGCCTGCGGATCCTCGACCCGGTCTCCGGCACCACCGACCACACCACGTTCCGGCGCGCGCTCGAGCGGGAGCTCGAGTCCGGCACCGACTCGCACGGCAAGTACGGCACCGGCATCTTCGTCGGCTCCCTGCGCGACTGCCTGGCCGCGGGCTTCGACGAGCTGCACGTCGTCGGCATGATCGACGGAGCGTTCCCGCCCCGGGCCCGCGAAGACCCGCTGCTCCCCGACGACGTGCGCGCGCAGGCCGGCCCCGACCTCGCCCAGAGCGTGCGGCACCGCGCCGACGAGCGCCGCGCGTTCCTGGCTGCGCTCGCGGCGGCGCCCGAGGTCACGCTCTCCTTTCCGATGGCCGACCTGCGGGCCCAGCAGCCGCGGCTTCCGGCCCGCTGGCTCGTCGAGCTCGCGGCGGAGGCGGCCGGGGAGCCGATCACCGCGGCCGAGCTCTCGAGCCCGGGGCGGCTGCCCGGCCTCACGGTGATCCCGTCGTTCGCCGCCGGGGTGCGCGAGCCCGGCGAGGCGGTGGGTGCCGACGACGCCGACCTGCGCGCGCTCGACGCCGCCGTGCGCGCCGGCGCCGCGCCGGGCACCGACCCGATCGTCACCGCGCACCCCGCCCGCCTCCGCGCCTACGAGCAGGAGGCGGTGCGGCGGACGTTCGCGCTCACCGAGTGGTACGGCCGGGTCGGGTCGCTCGACGCCTTCCTCGGCCGGGAGCGGCGCCCGCTGTCGCCCACCTCGCTCGAGCGCTACGCGCAGTGCCCGTTCAAGTACCTCATGGAGTCGGTGCTGAAGGTCCAGGAGTACGAGCGCCCCGAGGAGTCCGACACGATCACCCCGCGCGACCGCGGCTCGCTCATGCACGCGATCCTCGAGCGCTTCATCCGCGACGCCCGGCCCCGCCGCGATCCCGCCGACGCGTGGGACGCGGCCGACGCCCGCTTCCTCGACGACGTGATGCGCGACGAGTTCGCGGAGGCGGAGGCGATGGGCCGGACCGGGCAACCGCTGCTGTGGGAGCTCGAGCAGCGGCGCATCCGCCGCACGCTCACGCGCTTCCTCACCGTCGACTCCGCCCGGCGCCGGGCCGGCGACTCCCTGCCCCAGCGGGTCGAGCTCGCGTTCGGCATGGGGGCCGACGACTCGCAACCCGCGATCGCGATCCCCATCGCCGACGGCCGGGCGCTCGAGCTGCGCGGGCTGATCGACCGGGTCGACATCTCGCGCGACGGCCACGTCGTGTCCGTCTACGACTACAAGAGCGGCCGCCAGGCCCACCTGCGCAAGCTCACCGGCGACGACCCGGTGCTGCACGGCACCACGCTCCAGCTCCCGATCTACGCGCAGGCCGCGCTCGAGGCCACCGGCGCCACGACCGCCCGCGTCGCCTACTGGCTGCTCGATGCCGACCACCGGCAGTTCGGCTACGAGGTCGGCCCGCCCCAGGTCGAGGCCCTGCACGCCGCGGTCGCCACCATCGCGGCCGGCATCGAGGACGGGCTGTTCCCGCCCCGCCCCGGGCCGGCCCAGCAGGAGACGTTCGCCAACTGCCGCTTCTGCGCCTACGACCGGGTCTGCACCCCCGACCGCGACCGCATCTGGGTGCAGGCCGCGCACGACGAGGAGCTCCGGCCGTTCCTCACCCTCACCGGCGAGCTGCCGGAGGAGCCCGCGTGAGCGCGGATCCGGTCGACGAGCTCGCGCGCCGGCGCATCCGCGACGACGGCGACGTGACCTTCATCGTGGAGGCGGGCGCGGGCACCGGCAAGACCACGGCCCTGGTCGGGCGGGTCGTGCGGATGGTCGCCCGGGGCGAGCTCGCGTTCCACCGGCTGGCCGCGATCACGTTCACCGAGGCCGCGGCCGCGGAGCTGCGCGACCGCATCGGCGTCGAGCTCGAGCGGGGTGCGATCGGGCTCGGACCCACCGACGGGCTGGGCGACGAGGCCCGCGGCCGGTGCCGCGCCGCGCTCGAGCGCTTCGACGACGCCGCGATCACCACCCTCCACGGCTTCGCCAACCGGCTCCTCGCCGAGCACGCGCTCGCGGCCGGGTTGCCGCCCCGGTTCGAGATCGCCGACGGCGTGCGGGCGTCGATCGACTTCCGGGCGAGCTGGGAACGCGGCTTCGAGACCCTCCTCTCCGACCCGCAGCTGCGCGACTGGATGCGCTTGGGCTCGATCGTGGGCCTCAAGTCGTCCCACCTGCGCGGGCTCGCCCGCACGTTCCGCGACCACCCCGACCGGCTCGCCGCGACCCGGTTCGACGGCCCCGGGCTCCCCGCGTTCGACCCCGCGCCCGTGCTCACACCCCTGCGCGCCGCCATCGCCGACCGCGACCACTGCGCCGACGAATCGGATCACCTCGCCGCGCACCTCGATGACCTCGTCCCCTACGCCGACACCCTCGCCCGGGCCGTCGACCTCCTCGACCTCCTCGACGCGCTGGCCAACGGCTCGGTGGCGAAGCTCTCGACCAACCTGGGGAAGGCGAAGAGCTGGGGTGGCTGCGCGCCGCGGATCAAGGAGCTCCTGGCCGAGGCCGAGGCCGCCCGCGCCCGGATCCTCACCCAGGCCCGCGGCTCGGTCATCGCGCCGCTCGCGGAGGCGATCCGCGGGTTCACGGTCGAGGAGGCCCGGGCCCGCACGGAGGAAGGCGCGCTCGAGTTCCAGGACCTCCTGGTCCTCGCGCGCGACCTGCTGCGCGACCACCCCGAGGTGCGCGCGGCGGTCGCGCAGCGCTACGACCACCTCCTGCTCGACGAGTTCCAGGACACCGACCCGCTCCAGATGGAGCTCGCGCTCCAGATCACCGCCACCATCGCCGACGATCCGGCCACCGTCATCCCCGGGCGCCTGTTCGTGGTCGGCGACCCGAAGCAGTCGATCTACCGGTTCCGGCGGGCCGACCTGCGCGTCTACGCCCGGATCTCGGGGGAGCTCGCGGGCGACGCGCTCGCGCTCCGGCAGAACTTCCGCTCGGTACCCGGGGTGATCGACTGGGTGAACCACGTCTTCACCGGCCACATGAGGTCCGACGACCCCGGCGTGCAGGCGGTGTACACGGCGCTGATCGCGGCGCGCGACCCGTTGCCGGAGACGGCGGTGGCCGGCGACTGCGGGCCGACGGCCCCCGGCCCGGTGGTCGCGACCCTCGGTGGCGAGACCGACGCCGACACCGTGGGCGAGGTGCGGGTGCAGGAGGGCGCCGCGATCGCCAACGCGGTGGCGGCGATCGTGGGCGACGGGTGGACGGTGTTCGACCCCGACCTCGGCGCGACCCGCCGCGCCCGGCGCTCCGACATCGCGATCCTCCTGCCCACGCGTGCCGCCCTGCCCACGATCGAGGACGCGCTCGAGGCCGCGGCGATCCCCGCCCGCATCGAGTCGCAGTCGCTCGTCTACGCGTCGGCCGAGATCCGCGACCTGGTCGCCGTGCTCGGCGCGATCGACGACCCGAGCGACCAGGTGGCCCTGGTGGCCGCGCTCCGCTCCCCCGCCTTCGCCTGCTCCGACGTCGCGCTGGTGGAGTTCCACGAAGCCGGGGGCCGGTGGAACCTCCTGCGCCCGGGGGCGCCCGACCTGCCGGCCGACCATCCGGTGCTCGAGTCGTGCGCCGCGCTGCGCGCGCTCCACGGCGCGCGGTGGTGGCGCACGGTCAGCGAGACCGTCGACGCGGTGATCCGCGACCGGCGCCTGCTCACGCTCGCGTTGGCGCACCACCGGGCCCGCGACCGTTGGCGCCGCATCCGGTTCTTCCAGGAGCAGGCCCGCGCCTTCGTCGAGAACGGGGGCTCGAGCCTCGGCGGCTTCCTCGACTGGGCGCGCGAGCAGGCGGAGGAGGGCGCCCGGGTCGTGGAGATGGTGGTGCCCGAGCCCGACGACGACGCGGTGCGGATCCTCACCATCCACGGCGCCAAGGGGCTCGAGTTCCCGATCGTGGTCATCGCCGGCCTCAACGCCGACGACGACGCGATCCCGCCCAACGTGCTCTGGGACGTCGACGGCCGACCCGAGATCTGCGTCGGCCCGCGCGACAACCGCTTCACCACCGCAGGCGCCGACGCGCTGCTCGACCCCGAGGCCGAGGCCGCGCGGGCCGAGCGGGCCCGCCTCCTCTACGTCGCCGCGACCCGCGCCCGCGACCATCTGCTCGTGAGCCTGTTCCACAAGCCGAAGCAGCGCCGCACCGCCGCGGCCCGGCTGCTCCCGTTCCTCGACGGCGCGCCGCAGTCGGCGTTCGTGGCCGAGCCCGCGCTCGACCGGGCCGACGCCGAGGTCGCGCCGGCGGTCGTCGCGCCGGCCCTGGCGCGCCTCGTGCCCGTGACCCCCAACCCCCCGCCGGCCGCCGGGGCCATCGGCCCGCTCCAGCTCGATCTGTTCGCGGCGCGCGCACCCGCGCCGCCGCCGGAGCCCGGGTGGGTCGCGCGGGGCCGGCCGGCCACGGTCGCGGCCACCCGCCTCGCGGCCACGCCCACCGAGGGGCCCGTCACCGACGCCCGCGACCCGAAGGCCGAGCCCGAGGGCCCGCGCCGGGCGTGGCAGCGCGGCCGGGCCGGCACCGCGATCGGACGCGCGGTGCACGCGGTGCTCCAGAGCGTCGATCTCGCCGACCCGGCCGGGCTCGCGGCGATCGCGCACGCCCAGTCGCTCGCCGAGGGCATCCCGGGCCGCGAGCGCGAGATCGAGCGCCTGGCCCGCTCCGCGCTCGGCGCGCCGATCGTCGCCGAGGCCGTGGCCGGCGGGCGGTTCTGGCGGGAGGTCCCGGTGGCGACCCCGATCGGCGACCTCATCGTCGAAGGGTTCGTCGACCTGCTGATCGAGACCCCCGACGGGCTCGTGGTGGTCGACTGGAAGACCGACTCGGTGCCGGACGACGACGCGATGGACGCCGCGGTCGCGCGCTACACCCGGCAGGGCGCGGCCTACGCGCTGGTGCTGGAGCAGGTGCTCGGCCGACCGGTGGTGCGCTGCGTGTTCGTCTTCACCCGCTCACCCCGGGCGCTCGAGCGCGAGGTCGCCGACCTCCCCGCCGCGGTGGCCCGGGTGCGGGCCAGCATCCGGCACCTGCAGCCCACGGGAGAGATATAGCCACCGCGGGTCGCTGACCTCGGCTCGTCCGCAGATCGGCCGGTGCGTGGATCAGCCGGGGCGGACCGCGCCCATGACGCTGCCCATCGGCTCGACCTTCACCACGTCGCCCGTGTGCGGGGCCGCGATCACCAGGCCGTCACCGATGTACATCTCGACGTGCTGGCTGCCGCCCGGCCCGCGGAAGAGCAGGTCGCCGGGGAGGAGCTGGTCGAGCGGGACCTTCGGGAACATCGCGTACTGGGCGCCCGAGTAGTGCGGCATCGAGACGCCGACCGATCCCCACGACTGCATGGTGAAGCCGGAGCAGTCGAAGGCGTCGGGGCCCGCGGCGGCGTAGCGGTAGGGCTTGCCGAGCTGGATCATGCCCCAGAGCATCGCGTCGAGCGCCCGGGACCCGGCCTGGTTCCATTCGGCCTGGATCGCGTCGGCGCTCACACCGGTGCCGGCGACGATGCGGTCGGCCAGGGCGGCCCGGCTCTCGATCGCGGCGTACTGGGTGTAGTCGGGCGGCGGCGGCGGCTGCGGGGTCGCCATCGCGTCGATCTGCACGGCGAGCGCGGTCGCGTCGTGCGGCGCCGGCGGCGGCACCTGGGCCTGGAGGAAGAGCTGGAGCGCGGTCGCCTGGGCGATCGTGTGGGCGCCGAGCGCCTGGAAGGCCAGCACGTTGGCCGACGGCTCCGACGACGACGCTGTCGTCGGAGCCGTCTCGGCGAACCCGGCCACGCTTGTTGCGGTGATCATCGTGAGTGCCATGCCCGCAGTGGCTGCGAGACGCACAACGGTGCTCAGTCGCGACATTGAAGATGGTCCGATCCGTCGGCGTGTGTGTGCTTCCCTGCGTGCGGGCGATCCGGGGGACCCGGACCGGGAGCGGCGCTGCTCCTCACCCGCAGTGACATGGAACCGCGGACCCGGCCCCCGGCGCATGAGGCAGCCGACCCAAATCCGCGGTTCGAAGTGGAGGAACCTAGGGGGTCGGGGCGAATGCCGTGAAATCGGGGGGATCGTCGCGCACCGGCCGACCCGGGGGTCCCGAGCCTCCGGCACCCCCGGTCCGGGGCCGGCGATGCCACGCCGGGGCCCGCCCGAGCGAGTACCGTCCGCGGAGTGATCGACCGCCGCAGCTTCCTGACCAGCACTTTCGCGGGAGGCATCGCCCTCGTGGCCGCCGCCTGCTCCGGCTCGGGCCCGAAGTCGCAGGCCGTGACCACCCGGCC